>NZ_JAKSYQ010000228.1:0-285689 GCF_022829665.1 Methylobacterium sp. E-041
GATCCAGCTCACCGACGCGATGATCAAGCTGATGGCCGAGCAGGACTTCTTCGGCATGCACTACGAAGGCCGCACCTACGACACCGGCTCCAAGCTCGGCTTCCTCACCGCCAACATCGCCTACGCGCTCGACCGCAAGGACCTGGCCGGCCCGCTCAAGGCCGAGATCGCGAAGCTCCTGGCCGACGGTTAGGCGGCTGCGGACGTGCAGCCGGAGCGGGCGGGGTATGCGCAACCGGTAGGGGTATTCCGCTTGCGTTTTGTGCGCCGCAATTTACTTTGTGCATTGCGGGATCGCGATGGCGTCGCGGTCCGGCAGCCCTTCTTGGGCGTTTCCTCCCTAGACTTCGGGCCGCTCCTTCGGGGGTGGCCTTTTTTCTTGGTCGCAGGACTGCCCGACGTGTGTGGTCGGGCCCGGGGTCATCGGTTTCACGCAACCACGGTTCTGCACGCTCCTCGTCATCCCGAGGCGCCGAAGGCGGATCCGGGGATCCGGGGATCCGGAACCGCAGGCCGTACTCGATCCTGCCGTCGTCGGCTCTGGATCCCGGGTTCCGCTGCGCGGCCCCGTGACGACGGGGAGGGGCTGATCGGTCATGCCCGCTCGCGGGCGAGGATTGCCGGAGAACGACAGGCAACCTCGGAAGGACCTGCGACGCCCTGCGCCCGATCCGACGAGGAGCCGTTATCGACCTATTCGGCGGCGATGCCGATCGGCGTCTCCGAGCCGAGGTCGTCGGCGACCTCGACGATCGCCTCGCCGAGCGTCTTGGCCAAGTCGAAGAAGCCGGGCGTGATCGCGAGGCTCGCCTCGTTCATGTAGAGGGCCCGGTTGATCTCGATCTGCAGCGCGTGCCGGCCGATGTTCGGCTCGCCGTAATGCTCGGTGATGAAGCCCCCGGCATAGGGCTTGTTGCGTACCACCTTGTAGCCGCGGGCGCGGAAGGCCGCCTCGAAGGCGTCGATCAGCGCCGGGTCGCAGGCGGTGCCGAAGCGGTCGCCAAGCACGAAGTCCGCTCGCGCATCGTGATCGCGCCCCAGGCTCGACGACGGCATCGAGTGGCAGTCGATCAGCATGCAGCGCCCGAATTCCCGCACGGTGCGCAGGATCAAGCCGCGCAAAGCCCGATGATACGGCTTGTACAGCCCGTCGATGCGCGCCACCGCCTCGTCCACCGGCATGCGCGCGGCATAGATCTCCTGCCCGTCCGAGACGACGCGCGGCACCGTGCCGAGGCCGCCGGCGACGCGCATCGAGCGCGTGTTGGCGAAGGGCGGCAGGCGGCCCTCGAACATCCGCGGGTCGAGCTCGTAGGGCTCGCGGTTCACGTCGAGATAGGCGCGCGGGAAATTGCAGCGCAGCAGCGGCGCGCCGAGCTCGACCACCTGGGCGAACAGCCGGTCGACATGCGCGTCCTCCGACCGGCGCAGCGATAGCGCGTCGAGCCGCGAAGCCTTCAGGAAGCTGTTCGGGTAGACCGACCCGGAATGGCCGGTGTTGAACACGAACGGCAGCGTGTGCCGCGTCGGCTCGTCCACGGCGAAGGCGGGCGAGAAGCCGAAGGCGTCTGTCTGATGCGGAAAGGGGAGCGTCATCGGCGGGGAGGCGCACCGTCGGGAATGGGAACGGCCAACGTCAGGGCCGCACTGTGGGGCGGCGGCGGCGGCCTGTCCACCGTGCCGGCGGGCTCCGGCATGGCCGCGCGGTGCGGCCTGTCACCTCGCAGGGGCGGCAAATCCTAACGTCTTGTTTACCGTTGGCTCTCTTTATGAAAAGAACGTTGCGATTCGAGGGTCCGGAACCGTCCGATGAAAATTCTCTTGGCGGAAGACGACAACGACATGCGCCGGTTCCTGGCCAAGGCGTTGCAGAATGCCGGCTTCGACGTGCTGTCGTTCGACAACGGCCTGTCGGCCTACAATCGCCTGCGCGAAGAGCCGTTCGAGCTGCTGCTGACCGACATCGTGATGCCGGAGATGGACGGGATCGAGCTCGCCCGCCGGGCGACCGAGCTCGACCCGGACATCAAGGTGATGTTCATCACGGGCTTCGCCGCCGTGGCGCTCAACCCGGATTCGAAGGCTCCCAAGGACGCGAAGGTCCTGTCGAAGCCGTTCCACCTGCGCGATTTGGTCAACGAGGTTGAGAAGCTGCTCGCCGCTTGAGGCGGCCGGCGTGACGTTCCGGCCATAGGCGATCGGGACCGCCGACCCCTATATGGTCGTGTCATCCGCGGGACGCGAACACGCCCATGAATCCGGTTACGATCTACACGACGGCGTGGTGCCCCTACTGCTCGGCGGCCAAGAGCCTGCTCAAGGAGAAGGGCGTCGCATTCCGTGAAATCGACGTCGAGAAGACGCCCCCCGAACGCGCCACCATGATGGCGCGCGCGGGCGGACGCACCAGCGTGCCGCAGATCTTCGTCGGCGAGACCCATGTCGGCGGCTGCGACGACCTCTACGCCCTCGACAAGGCCGGCAAGCTCGATGCGCTGCTGAAGGCCTCCGCGAATGCCTGAGACCCGCTTCGTCGCCGCCTGCGTGCAGATGCGCTCGGGTCGCGACCCGGGCGCGAACCGCGACGCGGCGGTGGCCGGCGTGCGGGAGGCGGCATCGCGCGGCGCGCAGTTCGTCCAGACCCCGGAGATGACCTCGCTGGTCGAGCGCGACCGCGCACGGCTCTTCGCGGTGGTGCGCGGCCAGGACGAGGACGAGACGCTGGCCGCGCTCCGCGACGCGGCACGCGAGACCGGGACGGTGGTGCAGATCGGCTCCCTCGCGATCCGCGCCGGCGAGAAGATCGCCAACCGCGCCTTCCTGATCGGCGCGGACGGCGCGATCGTCGCGGCCTACGACAAGCTGCACCTGTTCGACGTCGACCTGCCGAGCGGCGAGCGCTGGCGGGAATCCTCGACCTATACCGGCGGCGCCTGCGCCGTCGTCGCGCCGACGCCGTGGGCCGAGATCGGGCTCGGCATCTGCTACGACATCCGCTTCCCCGCCCTCTACCGGGCGCTCGCCGAGGCCGGCGCCTCGGTGCTGACGGCGCCGGCGTGCTTTACCCGGCAGACCGGCGAGGCGCATTGGCACGTGCTACACCGGGCGCGCGCGATCGAGACCGGATCGTTCATGATCTCGGCCGCCCAGGGCGGGACGCACGAGGACGGTCGCGAGACCTACGGGCACTCGCTCATCGTCGATCCGTGGGGCCGGGTGCTGGCCGATGCCGGCGGCGCCGAACCCGGCGTGATCCTGGCCGAGATCGACCTTTCCGCGGTCGCGGATGCGCGCGCGCGAATCCCCTCGCTGCAACATGGGCGCCCGTTCACGGTCGAGCGGGTCGGCTCCCCAGGAACCGCCCCGTCGTGACGGCATGATCCGGTACAGTCTCGTCTGCGAGGCCGGGCACGGCTTCGAGAGCTGGTTTCCCTCGTCCGAGTCCTTCGACGCTCAGGCGGCGCGCGGCCTCGTGACCTGCCCGGTCTGCGACACGTCGCGGGTGGTGAAGGGCCTGATGGCGCCGAGCCTCGCCCGCACCGACCGCGGGCGCCCCGTGGGCGGCGCGGACGCGGATCTGCCCGTGCCCGTCGCACCCGCCCCGGTGCCGATGATCGCCGAGCCGGAGCGGCGCATCCGCGAGATGCTGCGGAGCCTGCGCGAGCACGTCGTCGCATCGGCCGAGCATGTCGGGACGCGGTTCCCGGAGGAAGCGCGCAAGATCCATTACGGCGAGACGCGGGAGCGCGCGATCTACGGGCAGGCCAGCCCGGACGAGGCCCGCGCCCTGATCGACGAGGGCATCGACGTCGCGCCCTTGCCGCCGATGCCCGACGATCGCAACTGATCGATCGCGCGGTCGAAGCGGCCGGGCGTTCGTAAGCGATCGCGTCGGATCGCTCAGGGCTTCGCTGCGGCCGTGCCGGCGATGCCGGCGAGCACGAAGGCGATGACCGCGTTCCAACCGGCGAGCGAGACGCCGAGCACCCGCATCGCCGCGGTCGAGCAGTCGACGACCTTCGTCGTCTGCAACGCGTTCAGAAAATCGCCGACGGCCGCCGGGTTCGCGCCCGTGCCGCCGCCGCAATCGGTCGGGCCCGGCCAGAACCCCCACTCCGCGCCGGCGTGGTAGGCGCCGAGCCCGGCGCCGTAGAGCAGGCCGGCCGCGGCCAGCCCGAGGGCGAGGCGCGAGAGCCGCTCGGGCAGGAACAGCGCGAGGACGGCGAGCGGCACCGCCGCGTAGTAGGGCAAGCGCTCGGTCAGGCAGAGCTTGCACGGTGCGTAGCCGTAGCCGAACTGCAGCACCAGGGCGGCGCCGACCGTGAGGATCGAGCCGATCAGGACGGCGAGCGCGGCGCGGCGCAGGCGCAGCAGGGCGGCGTAGCTCATCTAGAGGATCACCTTGAACAGGACGAAGCCGAGGACGATCACCGCGACCGAGATCGCGACGACCGCGTTGAGATGGCGGTCGAGCACGCCGCGGATCTGGACGCCGTAGCGCCCGAGCAGCCCGGCGAGGATGAAGAAACGCGCGCCTCGGGTGACGATCGACAGCAGCGTGAACCAGAACAGGCTGTAATGGGCGAAGCCCGAGGTGATGGTCACGAGCTTGTAGGGGATCGGCGTCAGCCCCTTGAGCAGGATCACCCAGTGCCCGTACTCGGCATAGGATTGCTGGAAGGTCGCCGCTTTGTCCTGCAGGCCGTAGAGCCGGATCAGCCAGGTTCCGAGCGAATCGAACAGCAGCGCGCCGATGGCGTAGCCGACGAGGCCGCCGAGCACCGAGCCGACCGTGGCGATCAGCGCGTAGAACCACACCCGGTCGGGCCGGCTCACCGCCATCGGCACCAGCATCGCATCGGGCGGGACCGGGAAGAAGGAGCTCTCGGCGAACGCCACGGCGCCCAGGACGTAGGGCGCGGAGGGCTTGCCCGAAAGTGCGAGTATCCACTCGTAGAGGCGGCGGATCATCGGGCCTGTCTGTGCATCGGGTTCCTCGGGGCAGGGCGCCCTTTGAGCACAGCCGGCCCGACCGCACCAGCGTGCCGGCGATCCGCCGCACGCCGTGCGCGACCCCGGGAAAGGGCTTGGCCCGGCCACGGGACCTGTGCGAAAAGGCTCCCCGTCGCGGGTATGGTGGAACTGGTAGACGCGGGCGACTCAAAATCGCCAGCCGCAAGGCGTGGGGGTTCGATTCCCTCTACCCGCACCAACCTTCTCATCCCTGCTCCAGGAATCGTCGGATCCAGCCCGCCACCCGGTGCCGGTCGTCCGGTGCGTCGAGCGTGGCGAGCGCCGCTTGCGCCCGCTCCGGATCATCCTGCGCATCGGCATGGCCGGCGATCAGGGCGCGGGTGTAGTCGGGCTCGAATTCCGGGTGGAACTGCACCGACAGCGCGGCGCGGTCCCGGTATTCCAGCATCGCGTAGGGCGTGAAGGCGCTCGCCGCGAGCACGCGGGTCGCGGGCGGGGCCACGACGACCTGATCCTGATGGAACGCCGCCACCGCGATCCGTGTCGCGTCGTCCATGAACGGCGCCCGCTCCGTCACCGCGTAGCCGTGCAGGCCGAGGGCGCGCCCCTTCTCCGAACGGATCGCGCGGCCGCCATAGGCCTCCGCCATCACCTGATGCCCGAAGCAGATGCCGACGAGGCGCTTCTCCGGCGGGAGCGCGCGCAGGGCCGCGATCAGCGGCGCGATCCACGGCAGCGGATCGTAGACGCCGGCCGCCGAGCCGGTGACGGCGTAGCCGTCGAACGCCTGCCAATCGGAGGGCATCCGTCCTGCGCGGACATCGAAGATCGTGCTGTCGTGCGCCGGCCCGATCATCCGAGCCGTCATCGCGCCGTAGGAGGGGAAGCGGTCGAGCCGCGCCGGCGGCGATCCGGCTTCGAGGATGGCGATGCGCACGTGACCGACCGCTGCTGATGATCCGCGACCGGCATCGCGCCGTTCGCGCCGCGATGCAACCGGGTCAGGCGGGGCGCGCCGTCCGCCCGACCCGTCGCGGCCGGACGACGGGCTTGAGGCGGATGTCCATGGCGTTGCCGCGCCAGACGATCGCGCGATGGGTCCAGGCCGCGCACCAGACCAGCGGGATCAGCGCGTCGCGCAGAACGAAGGCGAGGAGCAGGCGGGGGGCGTGGAACCAGCCGGCGCGCGTCGCCAGCCGGAGCTCGGCGGCGTAGCCCAGAGCTGCGAGAGCGGCGAGGCCGGCCGCCGCCGTCCAGGTTCCGGCCAGGAGCCCTGCGAGCAGGAACGGCAGCAGCGTGCCGCTGGCGATCTCGGGCGCGAAGAACAGCGGGAACGTCACCCGGCGCAGGCGCGCCCAGCGGATCTGGCGGGACCAGACCTCGGACGCCCTGCGGCGCCCCAGCGGCTGCTCGAACGGCGCCGCGACGAGGTGGACGCGGCGGCCGGCCGCGCGCACCAGCTTCGTCGCCGCCGCGTCCTCGGCGATCTCGGCGGCCAGCGCCCGGATGCCGCCCTGCGCCTCCAGGAACGGGCGATGCCAGAGCATGCTCTTGCCCTGCGCGAAGCCGAGCCCCACCGCCTCGCCGGCATATTGCCAGCGCGCCTGGAGGGTGTTGAGGAAGGCGCACTCGACCGCGGCCCAGATCCCGTCCGGCCGTGCGCCGATCGGCGTCGAGCAGACGAGGCCGGTGTCGGCGCGCCACGCCGCCTGCATCCGCTGCAGGTAGTCCGCCGGCATCAGCACGTTTGAATCGGCGATGACGATCCAATCGTGTCGCGCCGCCTCCCAGCCCCGCACGCAGTTGTTGAGCTTCGGGTTGTCGCTGATGCGCTCGTCGCCGATCAGGATGCGGGCCGGAACCTGCGGATGTGCCGCGACCAGGCGGCGGACCAGCGGCAGCACCGGATCGGCGGCATCGGCGACGCAGAACAGGATCTCATAGGCCGGGTGGTCGAGCGCGAAGCCGCGGGCGAGGGTCTCTTCGCTGAAGGTCTCGAGGCCGCAGACCGGGCGCACCAGGGAGATCGGTGCGCCGGCGGGGAACGTGGTCTCGCCGGGCGAACGGCCGATCCGCCGACCCGCCACGATCAGGCTCGCGAGGTGGACGATCGTCAGGAGCGCGCACGGCGCGAGGGCGAGCGCGGTGCCGTCGAGGGCCGGTAAGGTGCTGGCGAGACCCATGCGGCACGCATCTCCGAACCGGCCTGTCCCGCGGCGTGCGGCCGCGCCGGCGGACTGCCCCTAACAGGGTGCGCATTTCAGCCGTATGACAGCCTCGGGCGCACCCAGGGGAGCGAAGCTTTGGCCGAAGGCGGAACCGTCGCGATCCTCGGAGCCGGCATGGCGGGCGGCGCCGCCGCCCAACGCCTCGCCCAAGCCGGCATCGCCGTCCGCATCTTCGACAAGGGCCGCGGCATCGGCGGGCGCATGGCGACGCGGCGCACCAGGACGGGCCAGCGCTTCGACCACGGCGCGCAGTTCTTCCGCGCCAAGGGCGACGCGCTCCGCGCGCAGTGCGCAACCTGGATCGCGTCCGGCGTCGCTGCGTCCTGGGGCGAGGACGGCCGCACCGTCGGCCTGCCTGGCATGCCGGCGCCGGTCCGCGCCCTGCTCGACGGCTTTCCGGTCTCGCTCGAGACCACGATCATCCGCATCGCGCGCTCGGAGGCCGGCTGGATGCTGACGGATGCGGACGGCGTCGCCAGCGGTCCCTTCGCCGCCGTTGGTCTGACCTTCCCGGCGCCGCAGGTCGTGGCGTTGATTGCGGCGAGCGGTCTCGTCCTGGCCGGGCCGGACCGGGCGACCTACGCGCCGTGCTGGTCGCTGCTCCTCGACCTCGACGAGCACCCCGGCTTCTCGAAGGCGCATCTGGCGTTCGCCGACGGTCCGATCGCGCTGATCGTGCGCGAGGAGACCAAGCCAGGCCGCGCGGCCGGTCACGCCCTGGTGGCGCATGCCGCGCCGGACTGGTCCCGCACGCATCTGGAGGATCCGCGCGAGGCGGTCCGGGCCGCGCTGATCGGCGCGCTCGAAGCCCGTCTTGGCCGGGCGGTCCGCCCGGCCTACGCCGCCGTCCATCGCTGGCGCTACGCCATGGTCGAGACGGCGCTCGGCGAGCCCTGCCTCTACGATCCGGCGCAGCGGCTGGGCGCGGCCGGCGATTGGTGCCTCGGCCCGCGGATCGAGGCGGCCTTCGACAGCGGCCGGGCGCTGGGCGAGCGCATCGTCGCGGACCTGAAGGGCGCGCGGTGATCCCGCCGATCGTGTTCCACCCGGCCTACGAGGCGAGCCTGCCGGCCGGGCACCGGTTCCCGATGCGCAAGTACGGGCGGCTCGCCGAAGTCCTGACGGAGCGCGGGCTGGCGCCGCGCGGGTTCGTGACGCCGGAGCCGGCCTTGCCCGAGCTGCTGCGGTTCGCCCACGATGCGGCTTACGTCGAGGCCGTCCTCGCTCTTTCGGTCCCGCGGGCGATCGAGCGGGCGATCGGCCTGCCGGTGGACGCGAGCGTCGTCCGCCGCTCGCGCGCCTCGGTCGGCGGCACGCTGCTCGCGGCGCGCCTCGCCCTCGCGCAGGGTCTCGCCGGAAGCGCTGCAGGCGGGAGCCATCATGCCCGGCGCGAGCAGGGGGCGGGGTTCTGCGTCTTCAACGACGTCGCGGTCGCCACCCGCGCCCTGCAGGCCGAGGGCGCGATCCGGCGGGCGCTCGTGGTCGATTGCGACGTGCACCAGGGCGACGGCACCGCCGACTGCCTCGCGCGCTCGCCGGACCTCTTTACCCTCTCGATCCACTGCGAGAAGAACTACCCGACCGCCAAGATCGCCGGCGACCTCGACATCGGCCTGCCCGACGGGCTCGACGATGCCGGCTACCTCGCCGTGCTCGAGGCGCGGCTTCCGCCCCTCCTCGACGCCCTGGCGCCCGACCTCGTGTTCTACAATGCCGGCGTCGACCCGCATCGCGACGACCGCCTCGGCCGGCTCGCGCTCAGCGACGACGGGCTGCTCGCCCGCGACCGCTTCGTCGTCGGGCAGGCGCGCGCCCGCGGCATCCCGCTCGTCGCGGTGATCGGCGGCGGCTACACGCACGATGTCGACGCGCTCGCGGGCCGCCACGCCCTGGTGTTCCAGGCGCTGGCGGCCAACGCTTTCTACTGATCCGCGGGCAGCGCCCGCGCCTGGGTCTCGAGGGCGTCGAACAGGCAATTCAGCGCCGCGCCGTCGAGGCGGTGGAAGTCGAGCGAGCGGCTCAGCATCAGGCCGAGGATCGAGAAGGTCAGCGCCGCACCCTGGCCCGCGCGCCCCTCGATCGCGCCCATCGCCGCGAGCTGCTCGGCCAGGAAGTCGGAGAAGGCCGCCACGGCCTCGGGGTTGTCGGCCGACGCGATCAGCAGGGCATCCGGAAACCCGCATTCCTCGGCGTACATCTCGCGGGCATGGGCGATCACCGCCAGCGGCAGCGCGGCGGGCCCTCGCGGGCCGGCGGCGAGGCAGGCGGCTATGCCGGCGCGAAGCCGGCCGACCTTGCGGACCGCCAGCGCGGTCACGAGCGCATCCTTGGAGGCGTAGTGGTGCAGCACGCCGCCCTTGCTCAGCCCGGCTTCCACCGCGACGGCGTCGATCGTCAGCGTGCGGCTGCCGGAGCGCCGGAGCAGGGCTTCGGCCGCGTCGAGGATCACCTCGGCGCGATCCTGTCGCCGGCTACGCGTCTTCGCCGTCCCATCGTCCATCGATACCGCCCGTAAAAACCGTCTGGACGGTCGGTAATATAGCGGATAAGTTCCGGCCGCGATAGATCGAGTCGGGACCATGCACGCCGTGAACCGAGGTTTTTCCATCGTCCTAGCGTCGACGCTTCTGGCGGCGACCGCCGTCCGTGCCGATCCGGTGCCGCTGATGGCGCAGACCCTGGTGCGCACGGTGATCGCGGCGGAAAGCCCGATCGCCGGCGACGTCGTCTTCACCGGCGACGTCCAGGCGCAGGGGCAGACCAGCGTCTCGTTCCGCACCGCCGGCAAGATCGAGACCCGCCTCGTCGAGGTCGGCGACCATGTCGCAGCCGATCAGGTCCTGGCCCGGCTCGACCCGCGCGAGCAACGCTCGAACCTCGCCAACGCGCAGGCGGCGCTCGCCTCGGCCGAGGCGCTGTCGACCCAGGCCAAGCTCGGGTTCAAGCGCCAGGAAGCGCTGATGGCGAGCGGCTACACCACGCGGCCCTCCTACGACAACGCCGAGCAGCAGCTGCGCACGACCCAGGCCGCGGTCGATTCGGCCAAGGCGGCCCTCGGCACGGCGCAGGAGCAGCTGTCCTACACCGAGCTGAGGTCGGGCGTGGCCGGCATCGTGCTCAGCCGCTCCCTGGAGACCGGGCAGGTGGTGCAGGCCGGCCAGTCGGTGCTGACGCTGGCGCAGGACGGGCCGCGCGATGCGGTCTTCAACGTCTACGAGGCCTTGCTGGCGTCCCCTCCGCAATCCGGCACCGTCGACGTGACGCTCCAGGGCGACCCGTCGGTGACCGCCGTCGGCAGCGTCCGCGAGATTTCGCCCAGCGTCGATCCGGCCTCCGGCACCGTCCGCGTCAAGGTCGGCCTCAAGCAGACGCCACCCGCGATGACCCTCGGCGCGGTGGTGATCGGCCGTGGCCGGTTCCAGAGCCACGCGGCGATCGTGCTGCCGTGGTCGGCGCTCTACCGCTGGGAGGATAAGCCCGCGGTCTGGGTACGCGATCCCGCCGGCGGCACGGTGGCGCCCCGCATCGTGACGATCGACCGCTACGGCCCCGACAGCATCGCGCTGTCGAGCGGGGTCGCGTCGGGCGAGGAGGTCGTCATCGCCGGCATCCAGTTCCTTCGCCCCGGCCAGACTGTGACGGTGGCCGAGCAGGTCGCGACGGGAGCCGCGAAGTGACGGTGTTCGAGCGTTTCTTTGCCGCCGCCTTCCCTTCCTCCTCCCGCGCAGGGGGGGGAGGGGGGCGGTTTCGGGCCCCTTCCATCATCGTCGGAACGTCGCTGCTCGCGCTCGCCGCCTGCAAGCCCGCCGAGGACGCGAAGGCGCCGCCGGTGCGGCCGGTCCTGTACGCCGTCGCCAAGCCGATCGCGTCGGTGCGGTTCGGGCCGTTCGCCGGCACGGTCGAGCCGCGCTACCAGTCGCAGCTCGGGTTCCAGATCGCCGGCCGGGTGGTCGCGCGCGACGTCACCGTCGGCGACCTCGTGAAGAAGGGGCAGCGGCTGGCTGCCCTCGACACCGTGGTGCCGCGCTTCGCCATGACCCGTGCCGAGGCCGACGTGGCGGATGCCAAGGCGCAATCCGAGAACGCCGCCGCCACCGAGGCGCGGACCCGGCGCCTGATGGAAGGCGGCAACGTCACCCAGGCGCAGCTCGACAGCACCGTCGCCAACCGCGACACCGCGCAGGCGCGGCTGACCCAGGCGCAGGCGAGCCTGGAAAAGGCCCGCGACCAGATGGGCTACACCGAGCTCCATGCCGACTTCGACGGCGTCGTCACCCAGCGCAACGCCGAGATCGGGCAGGACCTCACCGCCGGGCAGACGGTGGTGACCGTGGCGCGGCCCGAGGTGCGCGAGGCGGTGGTCGACATCCCCGACGACCTCGTCGCGGCCATGCCGAAGGACGGCCGCTTCACCGTGGCGCTGCAGAGCGCCCCCGAGATCACCGCCGTCGGCATCGTGCGCGAGACCGCGCCCTTCGCCGATGCGAGCACCCGCACCCGTCGTATCCGGATGTCGCTCGACAACCCGCCGCGCGCGTTCCGGCTCGGGGCGACGATCACCGTGTCGCTGGTGCGCAGGATCGCGCCGCGCTTCGTGCTGCCCGCCACCGCCATCCTCGGCGCCGACGGGCGCGATTCCGTGTGGATTGTCAACGCCGCCGGCGACGCGGCGAAGCGGTCCCCGGTCACGGTCTCGGACCGGAAGGGCGACTATGTCGGCGTCGCGAGCGGGCTGGCGGCGGGCGACCGCGTCGTCGTCGCCGGCGTCCACTCCCTCGCCGACGGCCAGACGATCCGCCTCGCGGATGCGCCCATCGTCGTTCCCGGCACGCAGGACTTCTGATCGTGGGTAGCTTCAACGCATCGGAATGGGCGCTCTCGCACCGCTCGTTCGTGTGGTTCCTCATGGCGATCTGCCTGGTGGCCGGCACGCTCGCCTATCGCGGGCTCGGCCGCGAGGAGGACCCGCCCTTCGCGATCAAGACGATGGTGGTTCAGGCGGTATGGCCGGGCGCCACCATCGGCGACACGCTCGAGCAGGTCACCGACCGGATCGAGAAGGAGCTGCAGCAGGTCGCGACCCTGGACTACGTCCGCAGCTACACCACGCCGGGCAACGCGACGGTGTTCGTGCAGCTGCGCGACACCACGAAGGCGTCCGAGATCCAGCCGTCGTTCTACCAGGTCCGCAAGCGCCTCGGCGACATCCAGGGTACCTTCCCGCAGGGGATGCAGGGGCCGTTCTTCAACGACGAGTTCGGCGACGTCTACGGCAACGTCTACGGCTTCACCGCCGACGGCCTGAGCCACCGCCAGCTGCGCGACTACGTCGAGGGCGTGCGCACCGAGATCCTGAAGGTACCCAACATCGGCAAGACGCTGCTGCTCGGCACGCAGAAGGAGACGATCTTCCTCGACTTCTCGACGCGCAAGCTCGCCGGCTACGGCATCGACATCCAGTCGCTGATCAAGACGCTGCAGAGCCAGAACGCGATCTCGCCCTCGGGCGTCGTCCAGGCCGGGCCGGAGCGGGTCTCGGTGCGGGTGAGCGGGCAGTTCTCGTCCGAGACCTCGCTGGAGACCATCAACCTGCGGGTCAACGACCGCTTCTTCCGCCTGTCGGACGTCGCCGAGATCAGCCGCGGCTACGAGGACCCGCCGGCCGCGCTGTTCCGCGTCGACGGCAAGCCGGCGATCGGGCTGGCGATCGCCATGCGGCCGAACGCCAACCTGCTGCATTTCGGCGAGGACCTGAAGGCGCGCATGCGCCTGATCGAGGCGAAGCTGCCGATCGGCGTCGGCATCCACCTCGTCTCGGACCAGCCGCGGATCGTCGAGGAGGCGGTCGGTGGCTTCACCCAGGCGCTTCTCGAGGCGGTGGTGATCGTGCTCGCGGTCAGCTTCCTCAGCCTCGGCATCCGCGCCGGCCTCGTGGTCTCGATCTCGATCCCGCTGGTGTTGGCCATCGTCTTCGTCGTGATGCAGATCATGGGCGTCACCCTGCAGCGCATCTCGCTCGGTGCGCTGATCATCGCGCTGGGCCTGCTCGTCGACGACGCGATGATCACCGTCGAGATGATGGTCGCGCGGCTCGAGCTCGGCGATTCGCTGAAGAAGGCCGCGACCTTCGCCTACACCTCGACCGCCTTCCCGATGCTGACCGGCACCCTGGTGACGGTGGCCGGCTTCCTGCCGATCGGCTTCAACGGCTCGTCGGCCGGCGAGTACACCTACTCGCTGTTCGTGGTGATCGCCGCCTCGCTCCTGGTCTCGTGGGTGGTGGCCGTGCTGTTCGCGCCGCTGATCGGCGTGACGCTGCTGCCCAAGACCATGAAGAAGCACAGCCACGAGCCCGGCCGGATGGGGCGGTTGTTCCTGCGCGCGCTCGTCGCCGCGATGCGCTTCCGCTGGCTCACCGTCGCGGGCTGCGTCGCGCTGCTCGGCCTGTCGATGTACGGCATGACCTTCGTGCAGCAGCAGTTCTTCCCTGCCTCCGACCGCACCGAAATCCTGGTCGACTTCACCCTGCCGCAGAACGCGACGGTTACCGAGACGCAGGCCCAGATGGACCGTTTCGAGGCGACCCTGACGGGCAACCCCGACGTCGAGCGCTGGTCGTCCTATGTCGGCCAGGGGGCGGTGCGCTTCTACCTGCCTCTCGACCAGCAGCTCGCCAACAGCTTCTTCGGGCAGGTCGTCGTGGTGACGAAGTCGCTGGAGGCGCGCGACCGCCTGTTCCCCAAGCTCGAGGAGCGGGCGAAGCGCGACTTCGTCGGCACCGACGTGTTCGTGAACCCGCTCTCGCTCGGCCCCCCGGTCGGCCGGCCGATCCAGTACCGCTTGAGCGGGCCCGACCTCCAGGTGGTCCGCGCAAAGGCGCTCGCGCTCGCCGATATCGTTGCCAAGAGCCCGCATGTCGGCGTGCCGACCTTCGACTGGAACGAGCCCGGCAAGGTGCTGCGGGTCGAGATCCTGCAGGACAAGGCACGTCAGCTCGGCGTCACCAGCCAGGACATCGCCGGCATCCTCAACGGCGTCGTCGGCGGCACGGCGATCACGCAGGTGCGCGACTCGATCTACCTCGTCAACGTGATCGGGCGGGCGCAGGCGGCGGAACGGACCTCGCTCGACACCCTGCAGAGCCTGCAGGTGACGCTCGCCAACGGCTCGGTGGTGCCGTTGCTCGCCTTCGCGCGGATCGCCTACGACCTGGAGCAGCCGATCGTCTGGCGCCGCGACCGGGTCGCGACGCTGACGGTGCGCGCCCCGATCATCGACGCGACGCAGCCGCCGACCATCGTGGCGGCGCTCGCCGCCGACATCGACGCGTTCGCCGCGGCCCTGCCGGAGGGTTACGCGCTCGCCACCGGCGGCGCGGTCGAGGAGGCGGCCAAGGGCCAGGGCCCGATCGCCGCGGTGGTGCCGGTGATGCTGCTGACGATGGCGGTGTTCCTGATGATCCAGCTGCAGAGCGTGCAGAAGCTGTTCCTGGTGTCGAGCGTGGCCCCGCTCGGGCTCATCGGCGTCGTCGCGGCGCTGCTGCCCTCGGGCAAGCCGATGGGCTTCGTCGCGATCCTCGGCATCCTGGCGCTGATCGGCATCATCATCCGCAACGCGGTGATCCTGGTGAGCCAGATCGAGGAATGCGAGGCCGACGGCCTCGGGCCCTGGGACGCGGTGGTGGAGGCGACCCGCCACCGCATGCGCCCGATCCTGCTGACGGCCGCGGCGGCGAGCCTCGGCATGGTCCCGATCGCCCGCGAGGTGTTCTGGGGGCCGATGGCCTACGCGATGATCGGCGGCATCATCGCGGCGACCTTCCTGACGCTGTTCTTCCTGCCGGCGCTCTACGTCGGCTGGTACCGGATCCGGCCGCCGGCCCCGAGCCGCCCGCCCGCTACCGCGGCTTGATCGGCCGGCGCGGCGAGGTCGGCGGCGCGGTCTCGTCGGGGGCGACCGCCTCGGGCGGGATCGCCACCGGCTTCGAGAACGCACCGAGGTTGTCGACCAGCTTCGTCAGCAGGCGGATCGTCTCGGCGACCTCGTCCGCGCTGAGCGCGGCGAGGAAGTTGCGCTCGCGCTCCAGCGCCACGACGGTGATGCGGTTGTGCAGGTCGAGGCCGGCGGGCGACAGCGCCAGCAGGCGGCGGCGGGCGTCCTTCGCGTCGCCCTGGATCAGCACCAGGCCGCGGCTCTCCATCCAGGCGATGCTGCGGCTCACCACGGCCTTGTCGAGGGCCGACAGCTCGCAGATCCGGTGTGCGGTGATCCACGGCTCGGAGGCGAGCCGGTACATGATCCGCCAGTCGGTCAGGCCGACCCCGAAATGCTGCCGGTAGAAGATCGAGGCGTTGTTGGTCAGCGTGTTCGACAGGTGCGTCAGCAGTGCCGGCACGTAGACGTCGGGATCGACGATGGCGGGCTCGTCCCGGCTCACCGCGGGGGATTCCTGTGCGCCGGCGATCGATCCACCCATTGACCATGCCCCGCCGAGACGTGCTCCTCCGTGCATCCGCTCGCGCGTTGCCGGATCGTCCCAGTATCCGGAATACTTAGACCCGATCGCACCCGTCGCGCACCTGCCGGCTGGAAACTTGTCTCCGCCGACACAACCTTTTCGGCCGTGCGGGGATCCGATCAGGGCGGCGCAGGGTCGCACAGGGCCGGCGCGAGCGCGCCGAGCACGGGCCGGTAGGCCGCAAGGTGGAGCCCGTCGCGCATCGTGCCGGGCTTGGCGAAGCCCGTCGCCCCGTCGCGGATCGCGGCGAAGGGATCGGCGAAGCGGCAGCCGAGCCGGGCGCACAGGGTTTTGAGCCGACCTGAGTAATCCGCGACCGCGAGTGGGTCGAGGCGCCCGTCGAGCGCGCGACCGATCGGCGGCAGCGCCGTCACGACGAGGCGATCCGTGTTCGTCGTCAGCTGTTGGATGATCCGCGTCGCCGCCGCCTCGTAGCGCGCCGCCGCCGCGGCCTCGCGCGGGTGGTTCTTGGCCAGGATGTCGTTGGTGCCGATCGTCAGCACCGCCGCCCGCGGCCGGACCGGAAACCGCAGGGTCGCGACGAGGTCGGCGTAGACCGGCGCGCTGGCGCCGCTGACGCCGCCGTTCACGAGTTCCAGGCCGCAGGGCCGCTGTGCCGGCGTTTCCAACTCGGCGTGGGAATCGCCGGCCAGGAAGACGTAGTCGGCGGGCGCCTCGTCGAGATGGACCTGCACCGCGGTGAGCCGGCCCTGCGCGTAGGCGCGGACGTTGACCGGCGCGACCGCGAGCATCCGCCCGAGCAGGATGCCGGTGCCGACGAGGGCGAGACCGGCGAGGCCGGCGACGATGCGGCGCCTCATGCGCGGGCGGTTCCGGCCCGGTCCACCGTCGCGTCGGGCCGGGAATCGGTCGTCGCGTAGTAGGGCTTGATGTCGAGGAGCGGGGTGCCGTCGAGGCAGTCGAGACCGCGCACCGTCAGGGTCGCGCCGTCGCGTCCGAGCAGCTCCACCACCGAGAGCGCGATCGGGTTCGGCCGCGCCGGCGAGCGCAGCGAGAACGTGCCGCGGCTGCCGTCGGCGTGGCGCGGGCGCTGCACCAGCAGGCCGCGCTCGGCCCGGTCCATCCAGTACAGCAGGATCAGGTGGCTCGCGCCCTCGACGTTCTGCAGGCCCGGCGCGTAGCGCGGATCGACCGCGACGGTGCAGGCCGCGTCGGTCTGCAGCCCGTTCTTCGGGCAGTCT
This sequence comes from Methylobacterium sp. E-041, assembly GCF_022829665.1. Taxonomy (NCBI): domain Bacteria; kingdom Pseudomonadati; phylum Pseudomonadota; class Alphaproteobacteria; order Hyphomicrobiales; family Methylobacteriaceae; genus Methylobacterium; species Methylobacterium sp. E-041. The sequence goes on from NZ_JAKSYQ010000228.1 coordinate 16,923, forward strand.
CCGCGAACCGTCCACGGCGTGTGGATGCGGCCGATGAAGTGGAGCCCGGCATCGGCGCGATCGGGGAGGGCGACGGCCTCCTCGTCCGCGCGGCGCGCGAACGCGTCGCCGGCGGCGTCCATGCTGGTCGCGTTCTTGGCATCCCGATCGGTCATCCGCCGGCTTTCGGGCAACGCGACGCCGACCGCAAGCCCCGCCTCGCGCGCACGGGCGCCGGGGTGTAGAGCCGGGCGGGACGGGCCAGGCAGGATCTGAACGGGGAACGCGCGTGATCGAGAACGAACTGCGCCTGATGGAGGCGGTGGCCGACGTCGCGACGGCCGTCGACCGGCTGGTCGAGCTGCATGCCGGCGCGACCCAGGCCCTCCGCACCGCGCTGACCCGCACGCTGGACGGCGGCAAGCCGCCGGACGCCGCCGAGCGGCTGCAGTTCCGCTACCCGGAGCTTCGCGTGACCTACCGGCCCGCCGGCCCGGTCCCGCGCATCAGCCGCGCGACCGCCAAGATGCAGGCGCCGGGCACCTACAGCACCACCGTCACCAGCCCCGCCGACTTTCGCGCCTACCTGACGGCGCAGCTCGAGCCGCTGGTGGCCGATTACGGGGTCGGGCTCGAGGTCGGCCTGAGCGCGCAGGAGATCCCGTATTCCTACGTGCTCGAGCCCGGCACCGACCTCGGCGCGGGACGCGTCAGCCCGGCCGAGCTCGCGACTTGGTTCCCGGTGCCGCTGCTCTCGCTCGTCGGCGACGAGATCGCCGACGGGACCTGGCAGCCGATGGCCGACGAGCCGCGCCCGCTCGCCCTGTTCGACGCCGTGCGGGTCGATTACTCGCTCCGTCGCCTCGTGCACTACACCGGCTGCGACTGGCGCGAGGTCCAGCCCTGGATCCTGCTGACCAACTACCACCGCTACGTCGACCAGTTCGTCCGCCACGGGCTGGAGCGCCTCGCCTCCGGCACGGAGGGCTTCACCAAGTTGGTCATGCCGGGGGGCATCACCGTGACGCGCGGCGAGGCCGCCTCCGCCGACCCGGCGGCGCTGATGGCCGCCTCGCCCTGGCACCGCTTCCAGATGCCGGCCTACCACCTCGCGTCCGAAGGTGCCGACGGCACCGCGCAGGGCACGACGCTGGTCAATATCGGCGTCGGCCCCTCGAACGCGAAGACGATCACCGATCACCTCGCGGTGCTGCGCCCGCATTGCTGGCTGATGGTCGGGCATTGCGGCGGCCTGCGACAGTCACAGACCATCGGCGACTACGTGCTCGCCCACGGCTACATGCGCCGCGACCGCATCCTCGACGAGCTGGTGCCGCCGGACGTTCCGGTGCCGGCGCTCGCCGAGGTGCAGCTCGCGCTCCAGGCCGCGGCCGCGCAGGTCACGGGCGAGAAGGCCGACGCGCTGAAGCGGCGCCTGCGCACCGGCACGGTCGTCACCTACGACGACCGCAACTGGGAGCTGCGCTTCAGCCAGGAACGCCGCCGGATCAACCTCAGCCGCGCCATCGGCGTCGACATGGAGAGCGGGACGATCGCCGCGCAGGGCTACCGCCTGCGGGTGCCCTACGGCACGCTGCTCTGCGTCTCCGACAAGCCGCTGCACGGCGAGATCAAGCTGCCGGGCGCGGCCAACGCGTTCTACGAGCGGGCGGTGGCCGAGCACCTGCTGATCGGGCTCGCCGCCCTCGACATCCTGCGCGGCGACCGCCACGGCCTGCACTCGCGCAAGCTGCGCAGCTTCGACGAGCCGCCGTTCCGGTAGGCCGCGCCGCTACTTCATCCTGCCGGTGATCCATCCGATGATCGCGTCGGCGACCTCGCCGTTGTTGGTCTCCAGCATCATCATGTGGCCGTTGCCGTGGATGCCGTGCTCGGCCAACGCCAAGCGGTCGGGCTTGGCGCCCGCCTGCTCGAGGAAGGCGCCGGTGCAGTCGTCCATCGTCGCGCGGAACGAGGCCTCGGCCGTCACGATCACGGCCGGCACGCGGGCGAGATTCGGCAGCTTGCGTGCCGGCTCGGCCTGGAGCCAGCAGCGGATCTGGCCGGGACGGAGCGGCGCCTCGGACTGCGCTACGACGAGGTCGGTCGGGGTCGAGACCGGCGGATCGAAGGTGAGTGGCACGCGGGTGATGCCGTAGGGCCGGGCACGCGCCTCGCCGACCTTCTCGTACCAGTCCGCTCCCCCCTTGAAGCGGATGTCGTAGAAGGTCGGCCCGTTCGGCTCGACCGCGACATGCGCCTTCACCAGGTCGGGGCGCCGGTCCGACACCGCCCATCCGAACACGCCGGCCTGCGAATGCGTCAGCAGGACGGACGGCCCGATCTTCTCGAGCAGCGCGATCAGCGCGGGGTCGACGAGCTCCTCGCTGCGCAGGGCGCTGGCGATGAACGGCACCTGCGAGAAGTAGAACTGGTCGAACGCCGCGTTGCCCCTCACGCCGGCCCCGCCCGGCCAGCGGGTGTGAAGCTTGGCCTGCGGAAACAGGTCGAAGCGCTCCTGCCCGGTGAAGATCGTCTCCAGGTCGTTCGGCGCGAGCCGCGCATAGGGGCCGTAGGCGTCCGGATCGTCGCCGGACCGGCCGCGGCCGACCTGATCGACGACGTAGACGGCAAACCCCTTCTCGACGAACCGATCGACCCAGCCGGGACGCCCGTCCGGCGTGCCGAGGAAGTTCACGCCGGTCTGCGCCGTGCCGTGCACCATCACCACGGGATAGGGCTGCGCCAACTCGACCGGCGCGTGATACTGCACGAACATCTGCCCGACGGCGGCACCCTTGCCCGCGACCGTCTCGTAGGCGCCGCCGACGAAGAAGTAGCCCTCGCGCTGCGCCGGCTTGAAGGTCGCCGGATGGTCGGGCGCAGGCTCGGCCAGAGCCGGTGACCCGAAGCTCAGCAGCGCCCAGGCGAGACCCAGGACGGGTTTCCGCATCGTGACCTCCCGCAGACGTTCTTGTTCGAGTCGGATCGGACGCTAGCAGCCGCCGGCGACCGCGTCAGGCCGTTTGGCTCGCGGACCGATAGGGCGACGGCCGTCTGTCGCCGAACCCGACCCTCGAAGGCACGGGCGCCACCGGCAGAGAGGATCAACGCGGCGGGGTCGCCGCCGCCGATGCGGCAGCGGGGGGCCTTCCGTTTCCGCTCGCATCGGGCTTCCTCGACATCCTGCGCGGTGACCGCCACAGCACGCGCCGCATGTCCCGGCGCCGTCCGATCATGCCGCAGGGGACGCCGTCGAGCGCTGACGGAGCCCGTCACCGACGCCAGTGAATCCACGGGTGCGATGGGGTGGCGTCAGGCCGCCTCCGCGCGCGCATCGTACGATGCCTGTGCGGCGTCGATCCGGGCGAGGTTGTCGAACGCCCATCGCCCGAGCGCCTGGATCGGCTCCGCAAGGGAATGCCCGATCTCCGTGAGTTCGTAGTCGACGCGCGGCGGGATGGTCGGCGTCACCGTCCGGGTCACCAGACCATCCCGCTCGAGATGGCGCAGCGTGAGGGTCAGCATCCGCTGCGAAATCCCGTCGACGCCGCGCTTGAGTTCGCTGAAACGGCACGCGCGCTCACGCAACAGCATGATCACGAGCACGGTCCACTTGTCGCCGATGCGCGACAGCAGTTGCGAGACGCGCAGGCACTCGGGCGAGTGCTTCGCCTGGGACGCGGTCACATCCATGTAACCTCGGTATCCGGTTTGTGCCGTCTTGCGACGGCTCCGCGAACTCATATCATGACCCGGTCACTAATCGAAACCGAGGCACGAGACGGAACCCCGTGCATCGGCGCGCGCGACCGGCGATCTCTCCGGCTTCACCGTCCAGCAAGGAGATCGCGCATGTCGCAGACCCTCGTCGCTCCTGCAGCTGCGCCCGCGCGCGCTCGCGACATCACCGTCCCGATCCTGACGGCGTTGCTCGTCGTCGCCTGCCTGGGGGCCGGCGGTGCCAAGCGCGCCGGCGTTCCGATCCTGACGGCGTTGCTCGTCGTCGCCTTCCTGGAAACCGGCGGTGCCAGGCGCGGCGGCGTTCCGATCATGATCCAGTTCTTCGATCAGATCGGCCTCGGGCAATGGCTCAGGATCGTCACGGGCGTGATCGAGGTCGTCGGAGCCGCGACCCTCCTGGTGCCGGGCTACGGGTTCTTCGGTGCCGTCTGGCTCGCGGCGAACATGACAGGCGCGATCCTCGCCCACCTCCCGGCGCTGCCGTCCTCGCCCGCGCCGGCGATCCTGCTGCTGGTCGCAAGCCTCGCCGTCGCCCGGCTGTGCTGATGCCTCTCAGGATAGCGGCGGACGTCGTTTGCTCCGGCCGCATCGACCTTTCGAGCCCGCATCGAACAGGAAACCCGACGATGACCGATACCCCGTTCAAGCCCGTCATCTACCTGATGGCCGGCTGCCCGTTCTGCTTCAAGGTCCGCCTGTTCCTCCTGGAAACCGGGCAGCTCGACCACGTGACCTTGCGGGAGTTCGTCCCAGGCACGAAGGAGCAGAAGGCGATCGGCAGCCTTCTCGCACGAACCGGAACCCAGGTCGCCTATCCGACGGCCGAGCTGACGCCCGGCGTCCTCACCGCCGAGTCCGATGCCATCGTCGCGCATTTCGCGACACGCGCGGGCGTCGCCGCAGACACCCTGCCGACCTACGCGTCGTATCTCGCCGGCGTCTTCAAGAGCCTCCAATTGCTCTACCGCGAGAACATGGAGCTGATGAGGCGCCAACCGGCGGGCTGACGCGGAGGCGCGAACCCGGTCCCTCGCCCTTCCCACGAGTTCCGAAGCGAAAGCCTGCCCGCCATGACGGTCGAACCCATCCTGACCCTGGAAGGGATCCCCTTCCTGGACGACGCGACCCGGCCCAGGGCACCGGCCATCCCCGGCGTCACCCCGATGCAACGCGCCCGAGGGCGGCGCCTGGGCCTGTATCACCGGCACCACCTCGCCGAGCTTGCCGCCGTCCGCGCTGCGCTCGACCGGTTCCGGTCGGGGACCGGCACCGTCGAGGCCGTGTCCGAGGGCGTCGCGTCCCTGTCGATGGTCGCGAACTACCGCGCGTTCGGCAACCTGTGCGGGCAACAATGCCAGATGCTCCAGATGCATCACGACATCGAGGAAGGCAGCGTCTTCCCGGCCATCAGGCAGGACGCAAGCATGCGCCCGGTTCTCGACCGCCTGGGCGCCGAGCACCGGACCGTGCACGCCCTGCTCGAACGCATCCTGCAGATCGCGCGCGCCATCGCCGTGGATCCGCACCGGGACTACGCCCTCGCCCTGAGCAGGATCTACGAGACCTTCGAGCAGATCGTGATCTCGCATTTCGGCTACGAGGAGCGCGAGCTCGAGGAGGCGATCGGGTTCTACAACGCGTTATGAACGGCCGCCTCCAACCGGAGCGCTTCGTCGATCGCCGCGGGCCCGGATCGGATGGAAGGCCCCGGGTAAGCCGACACGTTTCTTCAGCGGCGCCCGCCCCACATCCCGGTGCGTTCCGACCGCGCCTGCTCCTCCGCCGCGAGCAGGTCGGGCGGCGCGTCCTCGCTGGCGCGGGCGCCGCCGGCCGAGAGGATCAGCGCGGCGAGGTCGTCGCCGTCGATGCGGCAGCGGGTGCCTTGGGTTCCGCCGGCATCGGGCGCGCACACCACCTCGCGGCGGCGCAGGTAGCGCGCGAGCTGGCGGGCGAGGTGGCCGCCCTGGCCGTCGACGCCGGCGAGCCGCACGGTGCGGCCGCGGAACGACAGGGTCCCGGTATCGATCACCTCGGGCACGCCGCGCGCCTCGGGGCCGGCGGCCGGCGCGGAGGCTGCGGGCGCGGGCGGCGCCGCTTCGGCCGGCTGCGGCTCGGCCTTGACCGCCGAGGGGCGCTTGCGGCCCTTGGCCATCTGCGCCGAGGCCCGCTGCACGAAATCGCGGAAGATCGAGGCCGGGACGTCGCCGCCGCCGACGCGGTTCATCGCGGAATTGTCGTCGTTGCCGACCCAGACGCCCACGACCATGTCGGGCGTCATGCCGATGAACCAGGCGTCGCGGTAATCCTGCGTCGTCCCGGTCTTGCCGCCGACGGCCAAGCCGGACACGCGCGCGCCCTTGCCGGTTCCGCCGTCGACCACCGCCTGCAGCGAATCGAGCATCATCGTGCGGCTGTCGCCCGGCAGGCCGGCGGCGGGCTTGGCGTCGGGGCGCAGATAGAGCGGGGCCGGCGCTCCGCCGCGGATCGCGTGGATGTCGAAGCTTTCCACCGGCGTGCGGTTGGCCAGAACGCCGGCATAGGCGCGTGTCATCTCCAGCAGCGTCACCTCGGCCGAGCCGAGCGCGAGGCTCGGCACGTTCGGCAGATCGGACTGCACCCCGAGGGATTTCGCCGTCGCGATCACGGCCGGGATGCCGAGCTCCTCGCCGAGCTGGGCCGCCACCGTGTTGATCGAGAGCGCGAAGGCGGTCCGCAGCGGCACGGCGCCGCGGAACCGGTTGTTGGCGTTCTGCGGCTCCCAGTCGCCGATCTGCACCGGGCGGTCGACCAGCACGGTCTCCGGGGTCAGCCCGTTCTCGTAGGCGGTGAGGTAGACGAACAGCTTGAACAGCGAGCCGGCCTGGCGCTTGGCCTGGGTCGCGCGGTTGAACTGGCTGTCCTCGTAGTCGCGCCCGCCCACCATCGCGAGGATCGCGCCGTCCTTCGACATCGCGACGAGCGCGCCTTGGCCGATCTTCTTCTTGCCGCCCTCGGCGTCGAGGCGGCGTGCGACGATTCCCTCGGCGAGGCTCTGGAGGTCGAGGTTGAGGGTCGAGCGCACGGTGAGGTCGCCCGGCGCGTCGGTGAGCTTCTTGGCGTCGGCGGCGAGGAGGTCGAGGAAGTAGTTGCTGCCCGGCGGCGTCTCCGGCGGCGTGCGCAGCGTCACGGTCTTGGCCCGCGCCGCGTCGGCGGCCTCCGCGGTGATCGCGCCGGTCTCGACCATGGTCTGCAGCACCACGTCGGCGCGCTCCTTGGCGCCGCCGAAGTTGCGCGTCGGGGCGAGCTGCGAGGGCGCCCGCACCAGCCCGGCGAGCATCGCCGCTTCCGGCAGGGTCAGCGCCTTCGCGCCCTTGCCGAAGTAGCGCCGCGCCGCCGCGTCGGCACCGTAGGCGCCGGCCCCGAAATAGGCGGTGTTGAGGTAGCCGAGGAGGATGTCGTCCTTGCTCATCTCAGACTCGACCCGCAACGCCAGGAAGGCCTCCTGGATCTTGCGGCGCAGGGTCTTCTCCTGGTTGAGCGACGTCAGCCGGACATATTGCTGCGTGATCGACGAGCCGCCCTCGCGCACCCCGCCGCCGACGGCGTTGCGCCAGGCCGCGCGCACCAGCCCGCGCAGGTCGATGCCCCAATGGCTGTAGAAGCGCCGATCCTCGATGGCGACGATCGCCTGAGCGAGATGCGGCGGAAGCTCCGCCTTGGTGATCGGCTGCCCCCGGAACGCGCCGCGGGTGGCGAAGACCCGGCCGTCGTCGGCCTCGACGGTGAGCGCGCGCTGGCCCTGGTCGATCACCACACCGCCGAGCGGCGGCAGCGTCAGGAACGCGAACAGGACGTAGCCGGCCAGCGCAACGAGCGGCAACGCGACGACGGCGCCGGCGACCAGGAGCGCGGGGCGCAGCGGACGCCCGCGGATGGCGAAGCGCGACGGCGCGGACCCGGCGGTCGCCGGTCCCGCGATGGGGGCGTCAGCCTCGGCCGGAGTTTTGGATCGGCGGCGTGCCGCGAGGCCCCCGACGAGCGATCCGGTGGCGCGCGCCGCCTCCCGGCCCCTGCGCCCGGCGCCGCGCGCGGCACCGGCTGCGAGGATGCCGAGCTGGCGCGCCAGCACCTTGGCGGCGGCAGCCGCCTCCCGCGCCGCGGCACCGGCATCGGGCGAGGCGTCGTCGGGGGGGCGTCGATCCGGATCGGGTGAAGGCATCGTGTTCCTGAACGGCGGCCCGTGCGACACCACAGCCCCGCCGGCGCTGCCGTTCTAGAACGATCGGGCGGAGCGAAGCTATGCCGTGTGGCGTCCGCCGGGACGTCCGGTCTCTCAGACGCCGTGGCGGAAGGGCATCGGCGAGCCGGCCGCCTCGTGGCGGTCGCGCAGGCGGAAGCCGAGGACGACCAGCAGGACGCCGAAGGCGACGGCGTAGGCGCCGAGCCACCAGGTGAGCACCAGCGCCGACATGCCCGGCTCGACGAGCAGCACCGCACCGAACAGGATCGAGACTACGCCGCCGAGGCCGAGCCACCAGCGTCCGAAATGCAGGTGCAGGCGGAAGGCGGCCGCGATCATCAGCGCGCCCGTGACGATTGCCCAGATCGCGACGAGCAGGACGAAGGCCCAGACGGCGGCGCCGGGCACGAAGAAGGCCGCGACGCCGACCAGGATGTCGAGCAGGCCCTCGATCAGCAGGAAGCCCCAACGCTCGTGGGCCTGTGCCGCCCGGACCGAGGCGACGATCGCGAACACGCCGTCGACGACCATGTAGGCGGCGAAGAACCACACCAGCGACAAGACGAAGGCGGCCGGCGCCACGAAGGCCATCACGCCGAACAGGATGGCGACGACGCCGCGCAGGGCGACGAGCCACCAGTTGCGCGCCAGCGTCCGGCTCATCGCGTCGAGGCGCGCGGTCCCGACGAGCGGGACGCCGGTCGGATGGGTTCGAGAGAAGAGGGCCATCGCATCGGCTCGCTGGTGATCGGTACGGTTCTCCGGCGCGAAAACGCCGCACCGCAACGCCCGTTCCCCTCGGTCCTGTCCCGCGGGGTCGAACGGCGCGGCGAAGCGCAGCGGAACTTTGCCGTCGCATCGCCTTTTTAGTCGGTGAGGCGGGTTATTCGTTCGCTCCGGCCGCTTCGGCAGTGTTCGGCGCGGGCGCAGGCGGTTTCTTTTCGATGCTAGACGATCAGCGCCAGGCGACGGCCCTGGACCCGCAGATGCGCCCCGACGACCGGGAGGCGCCCGACCGACGCGACATCATCGATCTCAAGCCGCAGGAGAAGGATCCTCCCGCGGGCGACGAGGCCGACGAGAGCAAGGCCGAGCCCGATCAGGACGCGTCGTCCGAGGGCGAGGATGACGAGAACCGGCCGGGTATCCTCAAGCGCCATCCGTGGTGGTTCGTCCTCGGCGGGATCGCGATCGTGCTCCTTGGGATCGCCGGGTTCTTCTACTGGCAGATCTACCTGCACCCTTACGAATCCACCGACGACGCGTTCGTCGACGCGCGCCAGTTCTCGATCGCGCCGAAGGTGTCCGGCTACGTCGTCGCGCTCTCGGTCACCGACAACCAGCACGTCGACACCGGCGCGACCCTGTTCCAGATCGACCGGCGCGATTACCAGGTCGCCCTCGAGCAGGCCCAGGCTCAGATCGCGTCGGCCAAGGCGTCGATCCAGAACGTCGACGCGCAGGTCGAGGCGCAGAGGGCGCAGATCGACGTCGCCAAGGCGCAGGTGACGCAGAACCAGGCGGCGCTCGACTTCGCGAAGGCGGATGCCGCCCGCTACAAGGATCTCGCCAGCCGCGGTGCCGGCACCGTGCAGCAATCGCAATCCTCGACTTCGACCCTCGAGCAGCGCCAGGCCGCGCTGACGAGCGCGAACGCCAGCGTGGTGCAGGCGCAGAAGCAGATCGGCTCGCTCCAGGCGCAGCGGGCATCGGCCGAGGCCAGCCTCGCCAACGCCGATGCGCAGGCGGCGCAGGCCGTGCTCAACCTCGGCTACACGACGGTGACGGCGGCGCAGCCGGGCCGGGTCGTGCAGCTCACCGGCGCGGTCGGGCAGTACGCCCAGGCCGGCCAATCGCTGGCGATGTTCGTGCCCGACGAGAAGTGGGTCGTCGCCAACTACAAGGAGACGCAGATCACCGACATGCGCCCGGGCCAGTCGGTGAGGATCGAGATCGACGCCTATCCCGACCGCAAGATCACCGGGAAGGTCGCCTCGGTGCAGCCCGGCTCGGGCACCGCCTTCAGCCTGCTGCCGGCGCAGAACGCCACCGGCAACTACGTGAAGGTGGTGCAGCGCGTGCCGGTGAAGATCGTCGTCGACGAGTGGCCGCAGGACGTGTCGATCGGCCCCGGCATGTCGATCGTGCCGACGGTGCGGGTGCGATGAGCGCCGGGGCCGCCGCGGCGGGCGGCGGTTCGCGCAAGGCCGGCGGCAAGGATGCGGGAAAAGCGAAGGCGACGTCGGGCGGCCTGCCGCGCACCGCGGGCGGCCACAGCCCGTGGGCGGTGGCGCTCGTGGTCGCGCTCGCGACCTTCATGGAGGTGCTCGACACCACCATCGCCAACGTCGCGCTCCGCTACATCTCGGGCGGGCTCGCCGTCGGGCCGGACGAGGCGGCGTGGGTGGTCACGAGCTACCTCGTCGCCAACGCGATCGCGCTCACCGCGTCGAGCTTCCTGGCCAAGCGCTACGGCCGCAAGGCGTTCTTCATCGCCAGCGTCGCGCTGTTCACTGTCGCCTCGATCGCCTGCGGCTTCGCCTGGGACCTGAACTCGCTGCTGGTGTTCCGCGTGATCCAGGGGCTCGGCGGCGGCGGCATGGCGCCCCTGGCGCAGTCGATCCTCGCCGACTCGTTCCCCCCCGCCAAGCGGGGCCAAGCCTTCGCGCTCTACGGGCTCGCGATCGTCGTCGCGCCGGTCGTCGGCCCGACGCTCGGCGGCTGGCTGTCCGACAACGTCTCCTGGCACTGGTGCTTCCTGATCAACGGCCCCGTGGGCGTGATCGCGCTGGCGCTGATGTGGTGGCTCCTGGAAGATTCCGAAGCCGCGGTGAAGGAGCGCAAGGCGCTGCGGAAGAAGGGCATCCGGTTCGACGTCGTCGGCTTCCTCCTGGTGGCGACCTTCCTCGGCTCGCTCGAGATCTGCCTTGACGAGGGCCAGCGCAAGGACTGGTTCGGCTCGCCGCTGATCCAGGTCTTCGGTGTTCTCGCCGTGGTGTCGTTCGTCGCAATGATCCCGTGGCTTCTGAGGGCGAAGAACCCGGCCGTCGACCTGCGCCTTCTCGGCAAGCGCCAGTTCGGCTCGTGCTTCCTGGTCATGCTCGCCACCGGCGCGATCCTGATCGCGACGACGCAGTTCATCCCGCAGATCACGCAGGACTATTACGGCTACACCGCCACCATCTCGGGGCTCGTGCTGGCGCCCGGCGGCCTCGTCACCGTGGCGATGATGCTGGTGATCGGGCAGGTGTCCGGCTACTTCCAGCCGAAATGGCTGATCGCCACCGGCGCGACGATCGTCGCGCTGGCGATGTACGACCTGACCCGGATCTACGGCGATTCCACGTTCTGGTTCTTCGCCTGGTCGCGGATCTACATCGGCATCGGCCTGCCGATGATCTTCATCTCGATCACCGCCGCCTCGTACGAGGGCATCGAGAAGTCGCAGACCGACCAGGCCTCGGCCTTGATCAACGTCGCCCGCAACGTCGGCGGGTCGATGGGCGTGTCGCTGGCGCAGAACATCCTGGCCTATCGCAGCCAGTTCCATCAGAGCCGGCTGTCGGAGAGCGTCACCACCACGAGCCCGGCCTACCAGGAGACCATGCGGCAGGCGACGCAGTACTTCACGGTGCACGGCACTCCCGGCGTCGACGCGCAGGGGCAGGCCACCGCCTGGATCGGGCAGCAGCTCGCGACGCAGACGGCGTTCTTCGCCTACATCGACGTGTTCTGGGCGCTCTGCCTCGTCTCGGCTTCGGCGGTGCCGCTGGCGATGATCCTCAAGCGGGTCGAGCGCGGCGGCGACGCGCCGGCGGGGCATTGAGGGAACGCCCTCCGAGATCCGGTGCGGCCGCGGATCGATGCGCCGGCGACGTTCGTCCGGTTCGACAGTTCGCGGGATAACGCTTACCGGCTGCAACCAGAAGAAATCATCTCGGCCCTGCGCGCCGAGCGGGAGGAAGCCGGCGTGCCGCGTTCATCGAGGACGACATCGACCGTTGCCGCCGTGGCGCTCCTTGCGCTCGCCCTGCCGGCGCGGGCCGCCGAGCCCGCCGGCGAGTGGCGGACCTTCGGGCACGACCATTCCAACCGGAATTTCTCCGATCTCTCGGCGATCGACCGGAGCAACGTCGGGCGGCTCCGGCCGGCCTGGATGTTCCAGACCGGGGTGACCGGCTACTTCCAGGCCCAGCCGGTGATGGTCGACGGCGCGCTCTACCTCTCGACCACGCAGAACAACGTCGCGGCGCTCGACGCGAAGTCCGGCCGGGTGCTGTGGACCTACACCCACAAGCCGCGCACCGAGAAGATCTTCGGGCCGCCCTCGAACCGCGGCGTCGCCGTCTCCGGCGGCCTCGTGTTCCAGGCGACGATGGACGGGCGGGTGATCGCGCTCGACGCCAAGTCCGGAAAGGTCGTGTGGGACCACGAGGCGGTGCGCCCGGAGGAAGGCGAGTCCGAGACCGCATCGGGGCTGACGGCGCAGCTCGGCGGCAAGCCGGTGCAAGGCTCGAGCCGCCTCGGCTTCAAGATGCCGCCGCTCGTCGCCGACGGTCTCGTCATCGTCGGGGTGAGCGGCGCCGGCTACGGGCTCCATGTCGAGGACGAGAAGGGCGGCCTCGACGGCGGCTCGGTCGTCGGGATCGAGGGCGGCTACGGGCGCCGCGGGTGGCTCGCCGCCTACGACGCGAAGACCGGCGAAGAGCGCTGGCGCTGGTACGTCACCAAGGCCGACGGCTGGGAGGGCGGATACGTCGAGACCACCGCCGACGGCGTCCCGCTGCATCGCGACGTCGCCGCCGAGAAGGCGGCAGCGCCGGCCAACCGAGAGGCATGGCGGGTCGGCGGCGGATCGCTCTGGATGACCCCGGCCTTCGACCCGGATCTCGGCCTGATCTACCTCGGCACCGGCAACCCGGCGCCGCAGAATTTCGGGCTCTCGCGGCCGGGCGACAACCTCTACACGATGAGCCTCGTGGCGCTCGACGCGAAAACCGGCGCGCTGCGCTGGTACTATCAGCAGGTGCCGCACGACGAGTGGGGCTACGACGTGGCGAGCCCGCCGTTCCTGCTCGACCTGAACGGGAAGGACGGCCCGGTGCAGGCGGTCGCCTCCGCCAGCAAGACCGGCTGGATCTACGTCCACGACCGCGCCACGGGCCGGCTGATCGAGCGCTCGGCCCCGCTGATCGCGCAGAAGAACCTGTTCGCTCCCCCGACCGCGGAAGGCACCGTGGTCGCGCCGGGACCCCTCGGCGCCGTGTCCTGGCCGCCGACGGCCTACGATGCCGCAAGCGGCCTCGCCTTCGCACAGGTCCGCCACGGGGCGACCACCTACACCGTCAAGACCGTGCCCGGCGGCCCCGGACGGCCGGAGATCCGCTACACCGAGACCGGCGAGGCGAAGGGCGAGCCGAGCTTCAGCACGCTCACGGCGGTCGACCTCGCCAAGGGCGGCACGATCGCCTGGTCGGTGAGGTCCGAGAGCCGGCTTGCCGGCGGCACGCTGGCGACGGCGGGCGGCCTGGTCTTCTCCGGCGAGGAGGACGGCCATCTCGACGCGCACGATGCCGGCACCGGCGAGATCCTGTGGCGGTTCCAGTGCGGCGCCGGCATCAGCGGCCCGGCGATTACCTACAGCCTCGACGGGAAGCAGTACGTCGCGGTGGCGGCCGGCGGCTCGTCCTTCACCAAGGCTTCCGGCTTCGGCACCGGCGACGCGCTGGTGGTGTTCGCGCTGCCGGACTGAGCGTGATCGCTCAGCCCTTCGGCCGCGCCTGCAGGATCGCCGCGCGGACGAACGGGCGCTTCAGCGCGATGCCGACATCCTCGCGCTCCATGAAGACCCGTGCGCCCTGGTGGTTGCGCACCGCCTTCATCAGGTTCAGCCGATAGCCCTGCCGGAACACGAAGATCGGCGGCAGCGGGTCGGCGAGGTAGGCGGCCACCGCGGCGTCGACCTCCTCCTCGGCGATGTGGTGGGCGTTGCAGAGGTCGCCGACGGTCTGGAAATCGATCATCCCATCGACATAGGGCGTCGCGCCCCGCCTGTCCCGGGCCGCGACCGCCGCCGTCGCGTTCGGGTCAGGCGACCGGGCGGTAGGCGGTGCGCAGGCGCAGGCCGAACACCGCGAGCATGGTCATGCCGCACAGGACGGTGTTGGCGTTCAGCAGCACGTTCTCGAACGAGGCCGAGATCACCGCCAGCATCCAGATGCGCAGGAAGAACAGCGTCTGAGCGTCGAGCAGCCGCCCGGCGCTGGCCCGCTGCAGGTCGCGGATCGGGGCCACGACGAGAGCGTTCAGGAGCAGCAGCGCGCCGGGCAAGCCCATGATCAGTGCGGCGTCGAGGAAGGAGTTGTGCGCCTGCGTCGCGGTCTGCACCCAGTCCGAGCCCGGGTCGGCGCCGCCGCCGTAGACGGTGCGGTCGGTCAGCCAGAAGGCGCCGTAGCCCCAGCCGCGGATCGGGTGCACGACGACGTGCTCGATCGCGAAGGCCCAGATCTCGTTGCGCGCAGTGAAGGTCGCGTCGGGAATGATCGCGTCCAGCACCGTTCGGATCGGCGGCAGCAGCACCGAACCGATGGTCGCGACGATCAGCAGCGCCACCGGGCCGACCAGCAGCAGCCCGCGCATCGTCCCCCCGCGCAGACGGCTGCACAGGACCGAGACCAGCAGGACGAGGGGCAGCACGGCCAGCGGCGTCTTCGAGCCGGCGAAGACCATGAAGACCAGCGCCCCCGCCGTGATGGTCCAGCCCAGGCCCCGGTGCAGCACGGCGGCGACGTAGAGGCCGCAGACCGCGATCATCGACATCGCCGAGCCGGCCTCGTTCTTGTGGGTGAAGATCCCGCGCCACAGGCCGATGTGGTTGTACTCGCCGGTGACGTCGAAGGCCGAGTGGATGGTGAGGTTGGGGACGAGCGCGACGCCGAGATAGCTCGCGGCCAGCACGATGCCGGCGGCGAGCGCCAGCGCGGTGGCGAACTGGCGCCCGTTGCGCGCGACCACGAGAACGCCGGCGGCGAGCAGCGCGACGATGCCGAACAGCACGATCCGGCGGATCGACAGCATCGGGTCGGTGGAGAGGAGGGTGGTGATGCCGAGCCAGCCGCCGAGCAGCAGGAGCGGCCAGGAGGCGAGGGGGCGCAGCCTGGCGAAGCCGAGCCGCCCGAGCACCATCAGCATCGCCGTGCCGAGGATGACGAACAGCGCCTGGGTGAAGAGGCTGCCGGTTTCCGGGTCGCTCAGGAGGCTGCGGTTGGCGAGGTCGCTGAACCAGAGATGGTTCCAGAGCAGGATCAGCACGACGGTGACGAACGGCAGGCGGACGGCGTCCGGGATGTCGCGTCCCGGCAGCGATCGCGACCGCCTGACGGCCGCCTCAGCCCTGATGCCGTGCGCCGCTGACACGAACCCGCCCTCACCGGCCATCCGCGGTCTGGAACTGCGCACCATCATAGTCCGGACGGAACACGCCGTCGCCCCGAACCTGCCCGCGGTCTCATCCGATCGCGGGTAACCTTGACGGAGCGATCAGCGCCGCCCGATCGTCATCGATTGCCGGCTCGCCGCCTGCGTCCGGAGGAAGGCCGCCATCTCGGCGAGCTCCGGCGCCTTCGAGCGGAAGGTGACGGAGAGCGCGAGCAGGGTGTCGGCGTGGTCGAGCCCGGAATAGATCCGCTCCTGCACCGGCACGCGGGCGTTGCGCAGCGTCTCGGCGAGGCTCTGGGTGTTGCGCGGGCGGACGATCGTGTCGTCGGCGCCGGTCGCGAGGAAGGCCGGCGGCGCGCTCGGGCCGGCGAAGGTCACCGGCTGAGTTGCGCGCGGGTCCGGCGCCTGGCCGAACACCTTGCGCGAGGTGTCCTGGTCGAACGGCAGGAAGTCGTAGGGGCCGGACAGGCCGGCGACCGCACGGATCACCTTCGGGTCGACCCCGGCCGCCTTGAGGTAGCGGGTGTCGAGGCCGAGCATCACCGCGTTGTAGGCACCGGCCGAGTGCCCGGCGAGCACGATGCGGCGCGGGTCGCCGCCATAGGTTGCGATGTTGTCGCGGACCCAGGCGACGGCGGCTGCGCCGTCCTCGAGGAAGCCGGGGAAGGGCGCCTCGGGATAGAGCCGGTAGTCCGGCAGCACGGTGACGAAGCCCTGCGCGGCGAGCGCCTGTCCGACGAAGGCGTAATCCGCCTTCGAGCCGTTCTGCCAGGAGCCGCCGTAGAAGAACACCAGCACCGGCGCGTTTTCGGGCGCGTTCACGGGCGCGTAGACGTCGAGGCGACGCCGCGGGCCCTCGCCGAACGGCTCGTCCCGCAGCACCTGCCGGCCGCCGGAATCCCGCGGGCCGATCGCATCGAACAGGGCGAGCGGCGAGCAGGCGGCGATGCCGATTGCGGCGAGCGCGAGGCATGCCAGGCTGGCGAGAGCCGTGAGGATTCGTGTCATTCGATGTCCGATTGGGCCGCGAAGGCCAGATGCATGCGGCTCGGGGCGGATTCATGACCGGATCGCGCCGAACTCCGTCGACGCGTCAGGTGCGCAGCACGATGCAGGCGCCGCCGACGCTGCGGATCCGGCCGCACAGCCCGTCGGCCGCCTGCCGGCTCTCGGCCGGGATGCGGATGCGGTAGAACGCGCGGGTGCCGCGATTGCGCAGGCGCGTGCCGATGATCATCGGGCGGACCTCGCCGACCACCTTGGCGTACGTGGCGCGCGCCCGGGAGAAGGTCGCCAGCGCCAGCGATTTCGAGAAGTTGCCGGCGAGCTGGATGCCCCACGGCGCGGCCGGCCCTTCGTTGGCGCCGATGGCGAAGCGGTCGCCGCGCGACGGGATGCGCAAGGCGGCCGTGACCTGAAGGCAGGTCTGCGCCGGCTCGGGTGCGGTCTCGGCCTTCGCCGACGCGGGCACCCGGGCGTCCGCGGGCTTCGTCCCGCCGGGTTTGGCCTCGCCCGGCTTGGTCTCGGCGCTCTTGGCCTCAGCGCTCTTGGCGTCAGTGCTCTTGGCCTCGCCCCCTTCCGGCGGCCCCATCTCGATCCGGGATGCGCCGCCGCGCCAGTCCTCGGCGGGCGCGCCGGTGATCGCGAGCACGTAGGCGCGGGTCTCGGCGGGCAGGCCGCCGCTGCCGGCAAGCCAGCTCGTCACCCGGCCCGGGCCGCCGTTGTAGGCGGCCGCCGCCAGGCCGAGATTGCCGAACTGCCGCTTCAGGTCGGCCAGCAGGTGGGCGGCATGCGGGATCGCCTGCTCGGGGTCGAACGGATCGGCCAGCCCGCGCTCGCGCGCCGTGCCGGGCATGAACTGGGCGACGCCCTGCGCCCCGACCGGGCTGACCACGCCGACGCGGAACGCGCTCTCGCGCCAGATCAATCGCGTCAGGAACGGCACCGGCAGCCCGCGCGCCCGCGCCGATCCCTCGATCAGTCGGCACAACGCCTGCTCGACGGTCTCGGTGGCGCCGTCGGAGGGGACGGCGTGTGCGGGCGTGGCGAGGAGGAGGGTGGTCGCCAGGAGGGCGAAGGCGGCGCGATGCCGAGGGGATTTGAGCAGCCCTCCGGCGATGCGAGCCCATGCGTTGCACCAGGCATAATCAAGAATGCTGGTGTGATACCGCTCCGAACACGCGCGTTTCCCTCCCCCCTCTGCGGGGGAGGGTGGGCCTCGCGTCAGCGAGGGTCGGGAGAGGGGAGCGACAGTGCCGGATGCGGCGCTCCCCTCTCCCGACCCGCTGCGCGGGCCACCCTCCCCCGCAGAGGGGGGAGGGAAGGGTGCTGAACGAGGGGCTATCTGGAAACACCTCACGCCACGAATGGGAACGGTCATGCCTCGCGATCGTGCCCCTTGCGGTCGCGGGCGCCGTGCGCCGCAAGACCGATCCATCCCACGTGCACCGTTCTAGCGCCCTGCAACCGGCGATCAATCCGCCGCGTCACGTCCAGGCGGGGCGGTCGGTGCCGAGGCGGCGCGCGGGGAGGGACCATCGGACCGGCGCGCCGGCGACCGCCAGGGGCGGGCGCAGGCGATGGGCCGGGCCCCACGGCGTCGCCTCGACGCCGGCATCGAAGTCGTCGTCGGCTTCCGGCGCGAACGCCTCCATCGAGCCCGTCCGCTCGGCGTCGAGGAGCAGCCGCGCCGTCCGGGCCAGCGAAAGGCGCGCCGCGCCGGCACGCCCGTCGCGCAAACGTCGCTCAAGGAGGCGGATCGCGGCGGCGGCCAGAAGGTAGCCGGTGGCGTGGTCGAGGGCCTGGACGGGCAGCGGCACCGGCCGGTCGGCGTTCCGCCACGCCTGCCCGGCCTCGGCGATGCCGCAGCTCATCTGCACCAGGCTGTCGAAGCCGCGGCGTCCGGCACAAGGGCCGGTCCAGCCGTAGGCGTCGAGGCTGACGTCGATCAGCCCGGGCGACAGGGCACGCCGTGCCGCGGCGCCGTAGCCGAGGCGGTCGAGCGCTTCGGGCCGGTAGCCGTGCACGAGGATGTCGGCGCCGGTGAGCAGCGCCTCGAACCGGTTGCGGTCGGCCTCGCGGCGAAGGTCGAGCCGGGCGCATCGCTTGCCCAGCGTCATATGGACTTCGACGCCGGGCTCGTTCCAGCCCGGCGGGTCGATCCGCAGGACCTCGGCGCCGAAGCCGGCCAGGAACCGGGTCGCCACCGGCCCGGCGAGCACCCGCGTCAGATCGAGGACGCGCAGGCCCGCGAGCGGCCGCGCGGGTTCGGGCTTCCAACTGGAGCGGGCCGCCGCGCCGGGATCGAAGGCGACGAGCGGCTCGGCCGCGACCGCCGCCCCCTGCGGATGCGCATCCCAAACCTCGACCGAGCGCATCTCGGCCGCGCAGCCGCCCTCCGCCACGATCGCCGCCTCCAGATCGGATTTGTCCCAGCCGGCGACGGCGGCCGCCATGCCCGCGCGGTCGGCTTGCGCGCCGAGCACGCGCTCGGCCGCCGCGCGGTGATGCGGCGCGTTGGTGTGGAGCCGGATCCAGCCGTCGCGGGTGCGGTAGTCGCCCGCCACCGGGTCCCACAGGTCCGGCAGCGCCCATCCGATCGGGCGGAGCGAGGTGCGGAACCACAGCGAGGCGAGGCGGCGGTCGACCGAGACGGCCGGCGTCGCGCCGACGGTGCCGACGAGGTCGGCGATCGCCAGCCCCGCCGCGGCGACGGAGCCGGCGGCGAGGTCGGTGACCGGAAAGGCCGAAGGCAGGGTCCCCGTCCCGGTGATCGTCAACGCCTCGGTGCCCGGCGCGCTGCCCAGCGCCGCACGGATCGTCGCCGCGAAGGTCTCTGCCGACATGCCGCCCCCCTGTTGGCCCCCGGGTGGTTCGCCGTCGGGCCGCCGCCGCGCTATAGAGACCGCACCTGCCCCGGAACGAACGCGATTGATGCCCGAGCCGCTGCTTTCCGTCGAGGATCTCTCGGTCGCCTTCCGATCGCGCGAAGGCGAGAGCCGCGCCGTCGATGGCGTGTCGTTCACGATCCTGCCGGGCGAGACCGTGGCGCTGGTCGGCGAGTCGGGATCGGGCAAGTCGGTCACCGCGCTCTCGATCCTGCGGCTCCTCGACGGCGCCGCCCACCATCCGGGCGGGCGGATCGTGTTCAAGGGGCGCGACCTGCTCGCCCTGCCGGAGCGCGCGATGCGCAAGGTCCGCGGCGCCGACATCACCATGGTGTTCCAGGAGCCGATGACCTCGCTGAACCCGCTCCACACCATCGAGCGGCAGATCGGCGAGGTTCTGGGATTGCACCGCGGCCTGTCCGGCAAGGCGGCGCGGGCGCGCATCCTCGAATTGCTGGAGCTGGTCGGCCTGCGCGATGCCGCGCGCCGCATGGGCGCCTATCCGCACGAATTGTCCGGCGGCCAGCGCCAGCGGGTGATGATCGCGATGGCGCTCGCCTGCGAGCCGGATCTGCTCGTCGCGGACGAGCCGACCACGGCGCTCGACGTGACGGTGCAGGCGCAGATCCTCTCGCTGCTGGCCGACCTGCAGAAGCGGCTCGGCATGGCGATGCTGTTCATCACCCACGACCTCGGCATCGTCGAGCGCATCGCCGCGCGGGTCTGCGTGATGCTGAACGGTCGGATCGTCGAGGCCGGCCCGGTCGCCGCGGTGTTCGCCGACCCGCAGCACGCGTACACGCAGCGCCTGATCGCCTCCGAGCCGAAGGGCCGGGGCAACCCGGTCGCGGCGGATGCCGAGGCGCTGGTCGAGGCCGGCCCGCTGAAGGTGTGGTTTCCGCTCAAGGAGGGCTGGCTCCGGCGCACCGCCGGCTACGTCAAGGCGGTCGACGGCGTCGCCCTGCGGGTCCGTGCCGGCGAGACCGTCGGCGTCGTCGGCGAATCCGGCTCGGGCAAGACCACGTTGGGCCTCGCGCTGCTACGGCTGACGGCGTCGGAGGGGCCGATCGTCTTCCTCGGGCGCGACATCGAGACCTACGGCGTCGCGGCGATGCGGCCCCTGCGCAAGGACATGCAGGTGGTCTTCCAGGACCCCTACGGCTCGCTCTCGCCGCGGATGTCGGTGGCCGACATCGTCGCCGAGGGGCTGGTGGTGCAGGGCGTGCCGAAGCGCGAGCATCGCGCCATCGTCGCGCAGGCGCTCACCAATGTCGGGCTCGATCCGGCGGCGATGGACCGCTACCCGCACGAGTTCTCCGGCGGCCAGCGCCAGCGCATCGCCATCGCCCGGGCGATGGTGCTCGACCCCCGCTTCGTCGTCCTCGACGAGCCGACCTCCGCGCTCGACCGCTCGGTGCAGTCGCAGATCGTGACCTTGCTGCGCGACCTGCAGCGCACTCGCGGCCTCGCCTACCTCTTCATCAGCCACGATCTCAAGGTGGTGCGCGCGCTCGCGAACTACGTGCTGGTGATGCAGAACGGCGTGGTGGTGGAAGAGGGACCGGCCGATGAGATCTTCTCCCGGCCGAAGACCGCGTACACCCGCACCCTGTTCTCGGCGGCCTTCGCGCTGAAGAGCGACACCGTCGCCGACGTCGAGCCGGTCTAGGACGATGGCGCGGGCACTGCTCATCGTCCTCGATTCCGTCGGCATCGGCGGCGCGCCGGACGCCGAACGCTACGGCGACGCCGGCTCCGATACGGTCGGCCACATCGCCGAGGCCTGCGCCGCGGGGCGGGGCGACCGCACCGGCCTACGTTCCGGCCCGTTGCGCCTGCCGCATCTGGCCGCCCTCGGCCTCGGCCTCGGCTGCGAGGCCGCCACGGGTCGGATGCCGCCGGGGCTCGCGCCGCCCGGCGCGCTCGCCGGCGCCTGGGGCCACGCCGTCGAGACCGCGGCCGGCAAGGACACGCCGTCCGGGCATTGGGAGATCGCCGGCCTCGCCATGCGCGAACCGTGGGGATACTTCCCGGATACGCGGCCGGCCTTTCCCGAGGCGCTGACGCGCGACCTGATCCGGCTCGGGGACCTGCCGGGCATCCTCGGCGACCGCCACGCCTCCGGCATCGCGATCATCGATGCGCTCGGCGCCGAGCACGTCCGGACCGGCAGGCCGATCTGCTACACGTCCGCCGACAGCGTCTTCCAGATCGCGGCCCACGAGGACGCCTTCGGCCTGGAGCGCCTCTACGACCTGTGCCGGATCGCGCGCGAGCTCTGCGACGCCTACCGGATCGGCCGGGTGATCGCCCGGCCCTTCGCCGGGACGGCAGAGGCAGGCTTTCGCCGGACGAGCCACCGCCGCGACTTCTCCGTCGCGCCGCCGGCCGACACCCTGCTCGACCGCCTCCAGGCCGCGGGCCGCGACGTGGTCAGCGTCGGCAAGATCGGCGACATCTTCGCCCACCGGGCCACCGGCCGCGAGATCAAGCCGGGCGCCAACATGGCGTGCCTCGACGCCGCGCTCGATGCGCTCGGAAGCCTCTCCGAGGGCGGGCTGGTCTTCGCCAACCTCGTCGACTTCGACAGCGAGCACGGCCACCGCCGCGACGTGCCGGGCTACGCCGCCGAGCTGGAAGCGTTCGACGCCCGCGTTCCCGACATCCTGGCGACGCTTCGCCCGGGCGACCTCTGCCTCGTCACCGCCGACCACGGCAACGACCCGACCTGGCACGGCACCGAGCATACCCGCGAGCAGGTGCCGGTCCTGGCCTTCGGGCCGGGGATCGCGCCGGGCCCGCTCGGGCGGCGCGCGACGTTCTCCGACATCGGCGCCACCGTCGCCCGCCATCTCGGCCTGCCGCCCGGCGTCGGGACGCCGGCCTTGTGAGGAGTTTTGCGATGCGGGACGACGACGAGCGGGTAAAGCGCCCGGTCCACCACGAGATCGGGCAGGGGCTCGACACCCTGTCGGTGGACGAGATCGATCACCGGATCGCGCTGCTGCAGGACGAGATCCGGCGGCTCGAGGCGGCCCGGACGGCCAAGCAGGCGGCGCTCGGCGCGGCGGACGCGTTCTTCAAGCGCTGAGGCGGCGCGTTCAGTAGCGCGTCGTGAGCGCGTTCAGCCAATCCGGCGAGGCGTCGACCAGCACCGCCTCGATCCGCTTGTCGGCGCCGAGCACGATCACCAGCCCGGTGGCGACGAGGATGAGACCGAGCGCCGCCTTCATTCCCTTGCCGGCCCGCATCAGCCGGTCGCGCCAGCGCATCAGGACGGATCGCGAGAGGGCGCCGAGGATCAGGAGCGGCAGGGCCGCGCCGATGCCGAAGACCAGCATCGTCAGGCCCACCGCCCCGAGGTCGCGTCCCTGCGCGGCCAGGATCGAGGCGGCGCCGAGCGTTGGGCCGACGCAGGGGCTCCAGACGGCGCCGAGCAGCAGCCCGACGCCGAACTGGCCCCACAGGCCGGTGGCGGAGAACCCGCCGAAGCGCGCCTCGGTCCAGTTCGCGACCGGCCCGGCGGCGACCGCGAGGCGCGTCTGCGCCGACGGCACCAGCAGGACGATCCCGACGAGGATCAGCAGGATCGCGGCGACGCGGCGGAACACGTCGTCGTCGAGCCCGAGACCGAAGCCGATCGTGGCGACGAACAGGCCGATCGCCACGAACGACAGGGCCAGCCCGCCCGCCAGCGCCGCCGGCCCGTAGCGATGCTCGGACGCCGCCGCCCCGAGCACCAGCGGCAGCAGCGGCAGCACGCAGGGCGAGAGCGTCGAGAGCAGTCCGGCGAGCAGCGCGAGGCCGAGGCTGACGAGCATCGCGTTCGGCCTAGAGGGTCTTCTCGACCAGCCCCTCGATCCATTCGGGCTGCGTCTCGCCGACCGAGCGGCCGGTCTCGACGGCGCCCTTGTAGGCGATCAGCGTGCTCTGCATGCGGACGTCGAGCTTGCGCAGCAGGTCCTTCTGGCTGTCGAAGTCGATGTCGAAGATCTGCAGGTCCTTGAAGCGCGGGTCAGCGCTGAGCTTGGCCAGGATCGGCTTCTGCGTCTTGCAGATCGGGCACCACGGCGCGCTGACCTCGACGAGGATCGGCTTGCCGGCCTTCTGCGCGGCGTCGAACGCCTCCTGCGAATAGGGCTTCATCTCCCCGGCCTGCGCCTGGGCGAAGGCCAGCGGCGCGAGGGCGAGGAGGGCGATGAGCGTACGGCGGCGTGTCATGAGCGTCGGATCCCCGGTTGGCGAAAGCCCGGCCCGCTCGGGCCGGGCGCGTCGTCGTCGATCAGTTGCTGACGGCCGGCACCGGGAAGGTGTGGTCGAACGTGCCGCCCTGGCTGTCGGTGGCCGCGACCGTGATCGGCGCGCTGCCCTCGGGGCGCATCTCGAAGCCGATCACCGGGTTCGACGAGATCGAGATGTCGCCTTCCAGCGTGAAGACGTTGCGCGCGCCCTGGCTGACGCTGATCCGGTCGAGGTAGCGGGCGGGCGTGTACTCGCGCGAAACCTGGTTCATCTGCATGCCGGAAAAGTTCGGGTGGCGGATCATCAGCGTCGCCGGCATCGCCTTGTCCGCGGTGAGGTCTGAGAACTTCATCCGCATGTCGCCCATGCCCTTCATCGCGTCCGCGTCGGTCATCCCCATCGGCGCCGAGCAGCCGCCCGATGCCTTCACGAAGATCTCGGACGCGACGAGGCGCCCGTCCTTGGTCTCGGCCACGGCGTGGACGTTGGAATAGGTGTTGACCCGCACCCGCATCTTCAGCTGCGCCGGGTCGCCGGCCGGCCCGAAGTCGACATGGGCGGCGAGCGGTGCCGGGTTGTCGTCGATGATGAGGTACAGCCCCTTCACCTGGTCCTTGTCGGCGACGGTGAGCGTCACCGGGACCAGGGCGGCGTCCTCGGCGCGCACCGGCATGTCGATCGACACAAGCTTGCCGGGCTCGACCTTTCGGTCGCCGAACACCTGCTTCTGCAGCTCCTGCCAGCGTGCCGCGCGCTCGGCGTCGCCGTCGCCGGCCGCCGCGAAGGCGACGCCGGCCGAGGCCAGCACGGGCAACGCGACGGCGAGGCCGACGACGGTCTTTCGGATGATGTGGCGCATGGCGTTTCCTCGTAATCTCTTCGTTCGTTGCATCGGTGCTCTTGATGGCACCGCCGTCACGATAGACTTATAGAGGAGATTGCCGAATTTCCCCGGTCAAAACATAGTGCGCCGCGCGTCGTGCCGAGCCGCCGGCACGGTTGCGCCTAAGATGCGTTCGGCTTGCGGAGCACCCGCTCGTCCGCGACGAGCCGCTCGAGCTCGGCCTCGCCGACCGCATCCATCGGCGCGCGGATGCGGATCGCCCGCGTCGGCTCGCCGGCGCGCATCACCAGCACCACGGTCTCGATGTCCGGGCAGCCGGGGTCGGCGCAGGCGATCTCGTTGACGGTGATCGCATCCTCCGCGCCGAGCCCGAGGGCATCCGAGCATGCGACCTTCAAAAGCTTGGCGCGCTGAGCCTGCTCGGCCGAGCGCGCCCGCCACGCCTTCAGGCTGACGAAGGCCATGCTCGCGATTCTCCGTTCCGCGCCGAGGGGTCGCACGGCATCCCGAGCCCTGCCGATCACCGGATGAAACACTGTTGCATCGGGCGTGGCTGTCAAGCCTCACGCCCGCGTCCATCGTCGACTGGTAGACGCAACGATGTCGGGGAAAGCCGGATTTCTGGTAGGCTCGCACGATCGCCGAAACAAACGCGACGCTCGCTCGTAAACGTCGCGCGCCCGCGTCCGGGGTGCAGGTGAGGAGTACCCGGTGCGACCCTGGCGAGACGGACCCGCTGATCGACGTGGCTACCACCACGGCAACCTGAAGGAGGCGCTGATCGAGGCCGCGCGCCGCTTCATCGCCGAACGCGGCATCGGCGGCTTCACCCTGGTCGACGCCGCCCGCCTCGTCGGCGTCACCCCGGCCGCGCTCTACCGGCATTTCCGCGGCCGCGAGGCGTTGCTCGAGGAACTCGCCGGGCGCGGCTTCGCGGATCTGGCCGAGCGGCTGGCGCGCGCGCTCACAGCCCGCGGCACCCCGCTGGAGCGCTTCACCCGGATGGGCGAGGCCTACCTCGCCTTCGCGGAGGAGGAGCCGGGCTACTACGCGGCGATCTTCGAGACCCGCGGCGTCCACGCCCCGAACGAGGCCGGGCCGCGCCCGAGCCCGTTCGACCTCCTGGTCGAGGCGTTGCAGGCGACCTTCCCCGACGGGTTCGGCGGCGTCGCCCCGCGCTTCATTGCGCTGGAGGTCTGGGCGCTTTCGCACGGGCTGGCGACCCTCGCGGCAGCGGGACACCTGCCGAAGGGGCCGGGCATTCCCGACAAGTACGAGCTTCTGCGCGCCGGCGTGCTCGCCCTCGTCCACGGCGCCGGGGCGGGCAAGCCGGTGTGATGCGCATCGCGCGTCGCACCCCTTGAAAGGCCTGCGGGCCGCCCGCATGTTAACGCTGTTCACATGAACAGCGGAGCCTTACCGTGAGCACTTCCACTTCCTCCCCCTGGGCGAGCGGCAAGGTCAGCCGCTGCGGCCCGTTTCCGCGCCGCTCGATCGAGATCGGCGCGATCGTCGTGAGCTTCATCTACTGGTGGCCCGTCGGCCTCGCCCTGGTGGCGTGGAAGATCGCCGGGTATCCGGCCCTCGGGGAACTGCGCGACTACGCCAAGCGCGGCGCCGCGGGCTGGGAGGGCGGCACCGCCCGTGCCTCGCGCTTCGCCCGCGCGTTCGAGGCCTCGAACCGCCGCGGAACCACCGGCAACTGGGCCTTCGAGGAGTATCGCAAGGCCGAGCTCGACCGGCTCGACGCCCAGCGCCGCGCCCTGCAGGAGGAGAGCCGCGCCTTCGCCGAGTTCGTCGAGGAGCTGAAGCGCGCCAAGGATCGCGACCAGTTCGACGCCTTCATGGCCAAGCGCCGCGCCGACGGGACCGACAAGTCCTTCACCGCCTGATCCCGACGCGCGACCGACGAGATCGAGGGCCTTCCGTGCGAGCGGAAGGCCCTTTTTCGTGGGGTTCGCGTTGCGCCCGGGATCGCCGTTCGGCAAAGCGGGAGGGCACGCGTCGGGAGGACAGGATGAGCCAGGCAACGGTCACGGTGGTCGACCACCCCCTCGTCCAGCACAAGCTGACGCTCCTGCGCGACAAGAACCGCTCGACGCAGGGTTTCCGCAACCTGCTCAACGAGATCGGGATGCTGCTCGCTTATGAAGTGACGCGCGACCTGCCGCTGGAGCCGGTGACGATCGAGACGCCGATCCAGACGATGGAGGGGCGCCAGATCCAGGGCAAGAAGCTGGTCCTCGCCCCGATCCTGCGGGCTGGCGTCGGCTTCCTCGACGGGATGCTGTCGCTGCTGCCCTCGGCTCGCGTCGCGCATGTCGGGCTCTACCGCGACCCGGAGACGCTCGAAGCGGTCGAGTACTACTTCAAGGCGCCGTCGGACCTCGCCGATCGCACGGTGCTGGTGCTCGACCCGATGCTCGCCACCGCGAATTCCGCCATCGCCGCGCTGACGCGGCTGAAGGCTCGCGGCGCGCAGGACCTGCGCTTCGTCTGCCTGCTCGCCGCGCCGGAGGGCGTCGCCCGGCTTCAGGCCGCTCACCCCGACGTGCCGATCTGGACCGCGGCGATCGACAGCCACCTCAACGACCACAGCTACATCGTGCCGGGCCTGGGCGATGCCGGCGACCGGATGTACGGCACCCGCTGAGACGCGCGGGCCGTGGACCCGGGCTTGCCAACGGAGCGTCCGGCAGCAACTAGGGGCGAACCCTCGCGAGGAGACCGCCCGATGACGACGACGCTGCCCGAGACGATGCGCCAGGTCTGCTTCAACGGAGCCGGCGGCCCCGAGGTGATCGGCATCGAGACGGTGCCGCTGCCGAAGGCCGGGCCGGGACAGGTGCTGATCGAGGTGGTGTCGGCCGGCGTCAACCGTCCGGACGTGATGCAGCGCGGCGGCAAGTATCCGCCGCCGAAGGGCGCCACCGCGGTGCCGGGCCTCGAAGTCGCGGGCCGCATCGCGGCGCTCGGCGAGGGCGTGTCCGGCCTGTCCCTCGGCGACGAGGTCTGCGCGCTGGTGATCAGCGGCGGCTACGCCGAGTTCGCGGTGGCGGAGGCCGGGCATTGCCTGCCGAAGCCCGAGGTGCTGTCGCTCGTCGATGCCGGCGGCATCCCCGAGACGTTCTTCACGGTCTATTCCAACGTGGTGCAGCGCGGGCGGCTCGCCGCGGGCGAGACCTTCCTCGTCCATGGCGGATCGAGCGGCATCGGCTCCACGGCGATCCAGATCGCCAAGCACCTCGGCGCCCGCGTGCTGACGACGGCCGGCTCGGCCGAGAAGTGCGCGTTCTGCGAGTCGCTCGGCGCTGACGCCGCAATCAACTACCGCGAGGCCGACTTCGCCGAGGAGGTCCAGCGGCTGACCGACGGCAAGGGCGTCGACGTCATCCTCGACATGATCGGTGCGAGCTACCTCGCCAAGAACCTCGCCTCGCTCGCGATCGAGGGTCGCCTCGTGCTGATCGCCCTGATGGGCGGCAACAAGGTCGAGGCGCTCAACATCACGCCGATCATGATCAAGCGGCTCACCTTCACCGGCGCCACGCTGCGGCCGCGTCCGAACGCCGAGAAGGCGGAAATCGCCGACGGGCTCCGCCGCGACGTGTGGCCGGAGCTCGATGCCGGCCGCATCCGTCCGGTGATCCACGCGACCTTCCCCCTGGAAGAGGCGCAGAATGCGCATGCTCTGATGGAGTCGAGCGCCCACCTCGGCAAGATCCTGCTCGTCACCGGCCGCTGAGGCCGAGCGCGGCCGTATCGGGAGGAACCCCCGGCGACGGACCGGCGTTTGCCGGGTCGAGAACGCGTGCCGCCCTTCGGCACGCGGCGACGCCCTGACGGCGTATCGGTGAGGTCCTTGGAATGGTCGAGAAGCTTCCCAATCAGAACGCGCGCCAGGGCGAGCGCGGCAAGTCGGTGCTGTGGGTGCTGGTCGGCAGCCTCGTGCTGCTCGCGGTCGCCACGATCGGCTTGCTGACGTGGAACGGAGCCAACGCGCCGAAGGATTATGCCAGCCAGAGCCAGGACGCATCGCGCAAGGAGATCACCGGGTCGGTGACGGGCTCGAGCAATGCGCCGGCGTCGAGCAACAGCGGTGCCGTTCCGGCCGGCAACCCGACCTACCCGCAGCCGGCCCAGCCGAGCGCCAACGGCAATCAGCCCAAGTAGGCGATGAAAGCGACCCGGCCCGCGCTCAGCGGGTCGGGACCGGCGTCTCGCCGCGATAGTCGTAGAAGCCGCGCTTGACCTTGCGGCCAAGCCAGCCGGCCTCGACGTACTTCACCAGCAGCGGGCACGGTCGGTACTTCGAATCCGCCAGACCCTCGTAGAGCACCTGCATCACCGACAGGCAGGTATCGAGACCGATGAAGTCGGCGAGCTGCAGCGGGCCCATCGGATGGTTCGCACCGAGCCGCATCGCGGTGTCGATCGATTCGACCGAGCCGACGCCCTCGTAGAGCGTGTAGATCGCCTCGTTGATCATCGGCAGCAGGATGCGGTTGACGATGAAGGCCGGAAAATCCTCCGACATCGTCGAGGTCTTGCCGAGCTTTGCGATGAACGCCTTGGCCGACTCGTAGGTCGGGTCCTCCGTGGCGATGCCGCGGATCAGCTCGACGAGCTGCATCACCGGCACTGGGTTCATGAAGTGGATGCCGATGAAGCGCTCCGGCCGGTCGGTCGAGGCGGCGAGCCGGGTGATCGAGATCGAGGACGTGTTGGTGGCGATCAGCGCATCGGGCCGCAGCGACGTGCACAGCGTCGAGAAGATCTGCCGCTTGGTCGCCTCGTTCTCGGTCGCAGCCTCGATGACGAGGTCGCAGGGGCCGAGGTCGTCGTAGCTGCGGGCGGCGACGATGCGCTCGCGGACGTCGCGGCGCTGTCCCTCGTCCATCGTGCCCTTCGAGACCTGGCGCGCGAGGTTGCCGTCGATGTTGGCGAGGCCGGCGTTCAGGCGGTCGGGATCGCGGTCGTTCAGCAGAACGTCGAGGCCGGCCGCTGCGCAGACGTGAGCGATGCCGCTCCCCATCTGCCCGGCACCAATGATGCCGACCCGCTTGATATCGATGCCCATCTGTCGATCCATGCCCCCGACGCCGACGACCGAAGCGGTTGTCGAGCTGCCCTACGCCGCACGGCCCACCATCCGACGCGAAAGCTGGAAGGACTGTGCGGCGTTTCTTTTAGACCCTTCGTCGGCCCAAGTGGAACCCGTCGCGCACGCGATCGCGAGACGGGTTCGACCGGGTGACGCGATCCGACGACCTTCGGATCGCGACGAACGACTTCAGTTGCCCTTGGCCTTGCCGATCTCGGCCTGCAGTTCCGGCACGATCTGGAACAGGTCGCCGACGAGCCCGTAATCCGCCACCTGGAAGATCGGCGCGTCCTCGTCCTTGTTGATCGCGACGATGACCTTCGAATCCTTCATGCCGGCCAGGTGCTGGATCGCGCCGGAGATGCCGACGGCGACGTAGAGGTCGGGCGCGACCACCTTGCCGGTCTGGCCGACCTGCCAGTCGTTGGGGGCGTAGCCGGCATCGACCGCGGCGCGGGAGGCGCCGACGGCGGCGCCGAGCGAGTCGGCCAGCGGCTCGATCAGCTCCTTGAACTTGTCGGCCGAGCCGAGCGAGCGACCGCCGGAGACGATGCTCTTGGCCGCCGCCAGCTCCGGCCGGTCGGACTTGGCGATCTCCTCGCCCTTGAAGGTCGAGCCGCCGGCAGGGGGCGCCGCCGCCGTCACCGCCTCGACGGGGGCCGCCGCTCCGCCCTCGCCGGTGGCCTTGAAGGCGGCGGTGCGGACGGTGATCACCTTCTTGCCGGCGCCGGCCTGGACGGTCTGGATCGCGTTGCCGGCATAGATCGGGCGCTCAAACGTGTCGGGCGACACGACCGCCATGATGTCGGAGATCTGCGCGACGTCGAGCAGGGCGGCGACGCGCGGCAGGATGTTCTTGCCGGTGGTGGTCGCCGAGCACACGATCGCGTCGTAGGGCTCCGCGATCGCGACGATCAGCGCGGCGACCGGCTCGGCGAGGTCGTGGTCGTAGGCCGCGTCCTCGGCCAGCAGCACCTTGTCGACGCCGTCGAGCTTGGCCGCCGCGTCGGCGGCGGCCCGGCTGCCGGCGCCGACGACGAGGGCGTGGATGGGGGCGCCGAGCTGCTTGGCGGCGGTGAGCGCCTTCAAGGTGCCGTCCTTGATCTCGGACTGGCCGTGCTCGACGAGGAGGAGGGTGGTCATCGGTTCAAACCTCGGATCTCGGATGAGGCGCGCGCTCGACCGGATGCGGGAGCGCGCGCTGCGGGACTAGATGACGTTGGCCTCGGTCTTCAGCTTCTGCACGAGCTCCGCGGCCGAGCCGACCTTGATGCCGGCCGAGCGGCCCGGCGGCTCGGCGGTCTTGAGGACCTTCAGCTTCGGGGTGACGTCGACGCCGAGGGCGTCGGGCGTCATCTCCTCGAGCGGCTTCTTCTTCGCCTTCATGATGTTGGGCAGCGAGGCGTAGCGCGGCTCGTTGAGGCGCAGGTCGGTCGTGACGATCGCCGGGAGCTTGAGCGACACCGTCTGCAGGCCGCCGTCGACCTCGCGGGTCACGTCGAGGCTGCCCTCGCCGGCCTCGATCTTGAAGGCGAAGGTGCCCTGCGGCCAGCCGAGCAGCGCGGCGAGCATCTGGCCGGTCTGGTTCGAATCGTCGTCGATCGCCTGCTTGCCGAGGATCACCAGCTCCGGGTTCTCCTTCTCGACGATCGCCTTCAGGATCTTGGCCACCGCCAGCGGCTCGCAGACCGTGTCGGTCTTCACCAGGATCGCGCGGTCGGCGCCCATGGCGAGCGCGGTGCGGAGCGTCTCCTGGGCCTGCTGCGGGCCGATCGACACCGCCACGATCTCGGTGACCTTGCCCTTCTCCTTCAGGCGGATCGCCTCCTCGACGGCGATCTCGTCGAAGGGGTTCATCGACATCTTGACGTTGGCGAGCTCGACCCCGGAGCCGTCGGCCTTGACGCGGATCTTGACGTTGTAATCGACGACCCGCTTGACGGGCACCAGAACCTTCATGGCGGTCTACTTCCTCCGCGGCCGGATTGTTGTGATCGGCGAATTTCGGAGCGCCTTCGCAGGCGGCTCGCACAGGGCGCGGACCGTAACGGCCACATTTCCGCCTTGTCAACGCGGCGCGCGCACGCGCTTTCGAAAAGCCGCGGACGGTCGGCGAAGGGAATTCGGATCGGCGGTACGGCGGCGGGCGCGGATCGGCCCGGGCCCGCCCTAGCGGTTCTTGCCGGGCACCCAGAGCACGTCGTCGGCGCCGTCGGCGTTGGCCGCGCGGCTCGCCACGAACAGGAAGTCCGACAGGCGGTTGAGGTACTTCAGCGCCTCGGGCGAGACGATCTCGCCCTCGGTCGCCGCAAGCGCGACGGCGAGCCGCTCGGCCCGGCGGCTGACGGTGCGGGCGAGGTGGAGCGCGGCGGCGGCCGGCGAGCCGCCGGGCAGCACGAAGGACTTCAGCGGCGCGATGTTGGCGTTGAGCGCGTCGATGTCGGCTTCGAGCCGCGCCACCTGCGAGGCGACGATCCGCAGGGGCTCGTAGGCCGGGGGCGCGTCGCTCGGGGGCGTCGCGAGGTCGGCGCCGAGATCGAACAGGTCGTTCTGGATCGCGCCGAGCATCGCGTCGATGCGCGGCTCGGCGTGCTGGCGGGCGAGGCCGACGCAGGCGTTGGTCTCGTCGACGGTGCCGTAGGTCTCGACCCGCAGGTCCGCCTTCGACCGGCGCTGGCCGTCGGCCAGGGCGGTGGTGCCCTTGTCGCCGGTGCGGGTGTAGATGCGGTTGAGGGTGACCACGGGTGCGCCGACGCTTTCAGATCAGAAGGTGTAGCCGAGCTTGCCGCCGAAGTTGGTCAGGCCGCGGTTCTCGCCGCACAGGCCGGCATTCGACATGTGCTCGACGGTCGCCATGATGCTCCAATGCTCGGTGATGCGGAAGCCGAGCGCCGCGGCCTCGCGGAACAGCGGCGAGCAGCCGAGCGAGTTGAAGCCGTACGGGGCGAGCGCCTTCGGGCCGGTATAGCCGTTATGCGCGGCGCCGCCGAAGAAGCCGTCGATGAAGACGCGGCGGTCGAAGGTCTCGGGGAAGAGGTCGACCGACCAGGTCGCGCCGAGATAGGCGTAGCTGGTCCGGCCGCCGGTGTTGTAGCTGCCGCCCACCGTCGGGCGCGGCACGAAGGCCTGCCAGAACGGATCGGCGCTCACCAGCGGCTTCGAGAACAGGATCTCGCCGTTGACGTTCTGCTTCTCGAAGCCCGGGAGCTTGCCCTCGGCGCTGCCGGGATCCTGCACGGCGCCGCCGATCCGGACTTCGGAGACGATGCTGAGGGGCTGCACCGGCGGCGCGTAGGCCGCGGGCCGCGGCGCGTACCCGAGATCGGCTGCCGCGACGGGCGAGGCGATCGCGAGGGCAAGAGCGCCGGCGACGAGACGATGCGAGGAGGACTTCATGCGGGGCGGATCCGGTTGAGCCCGGAATTCCTAGCATGGGCCGGCCTGCCGGGGGCGCCGTTTCATCCGGCCCGCGCTCGAATGCGCCCCGGTGCGGCCCGGCGGTCACAGTCCCGGGCCGCCCCGATCCATCAGGCCGAGCGCCACCAGGCCACGCCCATGATCACCAGGATCGCCACGAACTGCAGCAGCACGCGCAGGCGCATCAGGCGCTGGGACAGGTTGGCGTCGCCCCCGCGCATCATGTTGGCGAGGCCGAGGAGGAGGATGACCGCGACCGCGAGGCAGGCGACGAGGACGACGGAGTTGCCGGACATGGACGGACGATCTCGACTGCGAGCGATTCCGCCCTTGTAGGCGCTTCGCCGGGCGAACGGCAGGGGCGATGCGACGCGGGCCGCGCCCCGGCTCAGTTCCGGCGCAGCAGGCGCTCGAAGTAGTCGAGCTCCTCCTGCGAGCGAGTCGGGTCGCCGAGCTTGCGCCGCAGCTCCTCCATGATCCGGCGCGCCCGCTGCACCGCCGATTCGTCGGCGGTCGGCACGCGCACGCGGCCGTCGCTCATGTCGCGCCCGCGGGTCGGGCGGCCGAGCGGGTCGTCGTCCTTGGCACCGGCCTGTCCCTGCTGGCCGGGCTGCTGGCCGTCGGGCTTGTCACCCTGGCCCTCGCCCTCGGCTTCGGCCGATTCCTGCATCTGCTGCTGCATGCCGTCGGCACCGCGCTTGAGCCCGTCGAGGGCGCGGCCCTGCGCGTCGACCGCGTCTCCGTCCTGGCCGTCCTTCAGGGCGTTCTCGGCCTCGCGCATCGCATCCTCGGCATCCGAAAGGCCTTCCTCGCCCTTCATGCCGTTCTCCTTCATGCGGTTCTGCAGGTCCTGCAGGCGCTGGCGCAGGGCCTGCTGGCGCTCGCCGACCCCGCCCTGCTGGCCCGGCTGCCCCTTGCCTTGCTGGCCCTGGCCCTGCTGCCCCTGCTCGCCTTGACCTTGCTGGCCCTGGCCCTGCTGGCCGGGGCTCTGCTGCCCCTTCTGCCCCGGCTTCTGCCCCGGCTGACCGCGGCTCGGCGGACGCTGGCCCTGCTCGCCGCCGGGCTTCTCCTGGCCTTCCTTGAAGGTCTCGTCGCGCAGGCCCTGCTGCTCGCGGGCCATCTGGTCGAGCTCCTTCATCTGCTTCTGCATCTCGCGGGCGGTCGGGTCGGACTTGCCGCCCTGCTCGGCGCTCTGCAGGTTCTCCAGGATGTTGCGCAGCTGCTCCATCAGGCGCTGCGCCTCGGCCGTGTCGCCGCGCTTCATCGCCTCGGCCATGTCCTTGAGCATCTTGTCGAGGTCGTCCGGCGTCACGCTCTTCGATGGCTGGCCCTGCTTGTCGCGCGAGCTCTGCTCGCGCGGCTGCTTGCTCTGCTTCTCGGCCAGCTGCTTCATGAACTTGTCGAGGGCCTGCTTGAGGTCCTGGGTCAGGCGCTGGATCTCGTCGTCGGGCGCGTTCTTCTCGATCGCCTCCTTAAGCCGGTCCTGCGCCTGCCGGAGCTTCTTCTCGGCGTCGGAAAGGTCGCCGTCCTCGATCTTGAGGGCCATCTCCCAAAGCAGGTCCGCGACCTCGGTGAGCGCGGCATCGTTGCCGGCCGCCCGCAGGCGCCGCGCCGCGGTCTTCAGGCCGAGGAACACCCCCGGCTGCGGCGTGAACATCTCTGGCGCGACGAGCAGTCCGTCGAGCGCCATCTGCACGCGGGCGCGGCCCTCGTCCGGCGTCACCACGAGGCGACGGCGCTCCTCGGCCAGCGCCCGCGCCAGCAGATCGCGGAAGGGGCGGGCGGGCAGCACCATCTCGATCGTCGGCGTGCGGCCCTCCTGGCCGGCCTCGTCCTTGACGAGATAGGTGAAGCGCACCTTCGCGCCCGACCAGGGGTTGTCGGTCAGGTCCACGAGCGTCTTGGTGTCGGTCTCGCCGCTCGCATCGCCCGGCAGCGCCAGGGCGATGCGCGGCGGCGGCACAAGCGAGCGCGTCCCCTCCAGCGGCTCGACGATCCCCTCGGCCGAGGCGATGCCGTAATCGTCCTTGGCGCGGTAGCTCAGGTTGAAGGTGCCACGCCCGTTCACCTCCGGGCCGCCGACCGCGTGGACCTCGGGCGGGGTGTCGGGGATCGCCTCGACGATCAGGCGCTGGGTCTGCCCCGGCGCGGCGATGGTGAGCTCGGCCGTCGGCCCGACGATCTGGAACCGGTCCTCGCGCAGGTCGGGTCGCGGCTCCTTGCCGGGCACGGCCTTGAGCCCGGCATTCGGCGTCAGCACGG
Organism: Methylobacterium sp. E-041; assembly: GCF_022829665.1. Classification (NCBI taxonomy): domain Bacteria; kingdom Pseudomonadati; phylum Pseudomonadota; class Alphaproteobacteria; order Hyphomicrobiales; family Methylobacteriaceae; genus Methylobacterium; species Methylobacterium sp. E-041. The sequence continues at coordinate 52,058 of NZ_JAKSYQ010000228.1, forward strand.
TCTGCGCCGGGCCTTCGCCGGCGATGCGCACGATCAGCTGCGAATTCACCGGCACGCGCAGGCGCTGCTCGCCGCCAGACATCGCGACCGCGAGCGGCGGAAGCCGGGTGTAGAGCGGCGGGTCGATCCAGCCGTCGATGCGGTAGTTCGGGCCGGCCGAAGCGGCTTCGCGCCAGTCGAAGGCGCTGCCGAGGCGCTCGCGCCATTCCGGGCCGGCGACGAACAGGCTCGCCACCGCCGCGACCACGAGGCCGGCGCGCAGCGCGAACGGGTCGTGGCGCGGCATGCCGGGCCGCGGCCGGCCGACGCGCAGAGTCGCGACGGCGCTCGCCGCCCGCGCCTGATGCAGGGCCCAGAGCGCCCGCGTATCGGGATCGGTGGTGCCGACGGCAAGCGTGTCCTCGATCGTCGAGGCCGGGGCGTGAACCAGCGTCGCGTCGCGCGCCGCCGCCTCGCGGTCGATGCGGGCGAGCGCGGCGCGCCGGTCCGACCGGCGCAGCCGAGCGAGCGGGGCGAGCACGGCGACCAGCGCGGCACCGAAGGCGACGAGGCCGACGATGCGCCAGGTGGCGGAGAGATCGAGCCAGAGGCCGAGCCAGGAGACGGCGAGGAAGGCCAGCACGACGCCGAGGCCGCGCCACAGCACCGGCCAGGCCCGCTCCCACAGGCCGGCGGCGTTGGAGCGCGCCACCAGCCGGTCGAGCCGTGCGGCGGTGCCGGATCGCTTCGGATCGTTACTGCTCACGCCCGCAATCGCCTCGCCGCTCTCGAACCAGCACGTTCGTGCCGGCAAGCTAGCATGGTGCGCATCGTGCGCGTGCGGGTCAAATCCGCTCAGGGCGGGTCGGCCGTCCTCAGTTGTGCGACTGGATGAAGTTGCGCACCAGCGGGTAGGTCTGCCCCTCCCACTTGCGGCCCGAGAACACCCCGTAATGGCCGACGCCGGCCTGGAGGTGGTGGCTGCGCATGTGCGGGGGCAGGCCGGTACAGAGGTCGTGCGCCGCCATGGTCTGGCCGACGGCGCAGATGTCGTCGCGCTCGCCCTCGACCGTCATCAGCGCGGTCTTGCGGATCGCGCGCATGTCGATCCAGTTGCCGCGATAGGTCAGCTCGTTCTTGGCCAGGGTGTAATCCTGGAACACCGTCTTGACGGTCTCGATGTAGAACTCCGCCGCGAGGTCGAGCACGGCGAAGTACTCGTCGTAGAACCCGGCGATCGCGTCGGCCTTCTCGACCTCGCCGTTGGCCATGTGCCAGAACAGGTCCGCATGGCCCTGGACGTGGCGCTTGGTGTTCATCGAGACGAAGGCCGAGACCTGGACGAAGCCGGGATAGACCCGGCGGCCGGCGCCCTTGTGGCGCCGCGGCACGGTGGCGATCAGGTTCTTCTCGAACCACTCGATCGGCTTCGAGGTGGCGAGCGCGTTCACCGAGGTCGGGCTGATGCGGCAATCCACCGGGCCGGCCATCAGCGTCATGCTGCGGGGCGTGGCCGCATCCTTCGATTCCGCCATCACGGCGGCGGCGGCGAGCGCCTGGACGGTCGGCTGGCAGACCGCAAGCACGTGCGCGGGGCCGTCCATCGCCCCGAGGAACTGCACGAGGTGCCCGACATAGTCGTCGAACCCGAACGCGCCGTCGGAGAGCGGCACGTCGCGGGCGTTGTGCCAATCGGTGATGTAGACGTCGTGGTCGGGCAGCAGGGTCTTCACCGTGCTGCGCAGCAGCGTCGCGAAATGGCCCGAGAGCGGGGCCACGACCAGCACCTTCGGCTGCTCGGAATCGATGTCCTTGCGAAAGCGCAGCAGGGTGCCGAACGGCGTGATGAGGACCGGCTCCTCGACCACCGAAACCTCGCGGTTGCCGACCGTCACCGCCTCGATGCCGAAGGACGGGCGCGCGAAGGTCAGTCCGGCGCGCATCATCATGCGGGCGCCGGCCGACATCCAGTTCACCGGATCGCCGAAGGCGGTCCAGGGCGAGACAGCATCGTGCAGCACGCGCCCCCAGGCCCGCGTCTGCTGGGCCAGGTCGCACTGCATCTCGAACGCGTCGTACAGCATGGGGCGGGCACTCGTGCGCGACCGGCCCGACAGGCGGGCGGTCGCGGCTTCGGGATGGGGCTGATACGCCGCTTCGTGCTGCATCATCATGCGGTGAGGATCAGACGGCCGCGCACCCACCGCAACCGTCTAAAAGTACGAAGCCGTCGGCCTGTGTCTTCGCAGTACCACGTTTGACGGCGCGGCGCTTGTCAGTTCGTGCGCCGCCATGCTCAACCGCTGGGATGATCGACGGAGGCAGGCCCGCGGCCGGGCAGACCAAACGCTATGCCCTCAAGCGCGGGGCGATCCTCGATGCGGCGGCACGGCACTTCAACGCCCGCGGCATCCGCGGCACGGCGCTGAACGACGTCGGCGGCAGCGTCGGGCTGATGCCCAACAGCATCACCTACTATTACCGCCGCAAGGAGGACCTCGCGGCCGCCTGCTACGTCAGCACGATCGCGTGGCACGAGGCGCTGCTCGCCGAGACGGCGGCGCTCGCCGATCCGGCAGAGCGCCTCTCCGCGTTCCTGGCCGCCTACTTCCGCGACCTCGCGGCGATCGAGACCGGGGCGCGGGCGCCTCAGGTCCGGCTGACCGACATGCGCGCGCTGCCCGAGCCGCAGAGCGCGGCGGTCTACGCTGCCTACAACGCCTTCTTCCGGCAGGCGCGCGCCGCGTTCTTCCCCGAGGCCGCCTTCCCGGGCCTCGACCGCGACGCGTTGCGGGCACGGACGCACCTCGTCGTCTCGGTGGTGCACACGGTCCGCGCCTGGATCGACCGCTACGAGGCGGCGGATTACCCCCGCGTCGGGGCGCGGATCGCCGATCTCCTGCTGCGCGGCTTGCCGAGCCCGGAGAGCCGCTGGAGCGGCGACGCACCGGACCCGATCACGGCCCAGGGCGACCCGACCGAGCCGTTCCTGCGGGCGGCGACGGCGCTGATCAACGAGGAAGGCTATCGCGGCGCCTCGGTGGAGAAGATCTCGGCGCGGCTCAGCGTCACCAAGGGCTCGTTCTACCATCACAACGACAACAAGGACGACCTGATCGCCCAGTGCTTCGCGCGCACCTTCGCCATCCTGCGCCGGGAGCAGGAGGCGGCCGAGGCGGCCGGCGGCACCGGCTGGACGCGGATCACCGCCTGCGCCCGCGCGCTGATGCGCCACCAGGTCTCCGAGGGCGGCCCGCTCCTGCGCTGCACCGCCGTCGGCGCCCTGCCGGACACCCTGCGCGCCGAGATCCCGCTGACCATGCGCCGCCTGTGGGAGCGCCTGGCCTTCCCGATCGGCGACGGCATCGCCGACGGCTCCATCCGCGCCGTCGACCCGTCGATCGCCGCGCAGGTCGTGAGCAGCATGATCGACGCCGCCTCCGACCTCGACCGCTGGTGCGACGTCGCCGGCGCCGATGCGGCCGAGATCTTCGTGCGCCCGCTGTTCATGGGGATCCACGCGGCCGCCGATTAGCGCGTGCCCGGGTCCTCGGATCGCGTCAGGCCGCGATCAGGCCGCCGTCGTCGGCGACGCGGCGCAGGTGGTAGGGCGTGTCGCCGAGCTGGTACTCGATCATCGCCAGGCGCTTGAAGTGGTGCGCACCGATGTACTCCATGGTCATGCCGATGCCGCCGTGGAGCTGGACCGCTTCCTGGCCGAGGAAGCGGCACGCCTTGTTGACCTGCACCTTCACCGCCGACAGGGCGGCGGCACGCTCGGCGGCATCGCCGGCCTCGACCATCATCGCCCCGTAGATCGCCATGGAGCGCGCCTGCTCGAGGGCGATCAGCATGTCGACCGCCCGGTGCTGCAGCGCCTGGAAGCTGCCGACCGTGACGCCGAACTGCTTGCGCGTCTTGAGGTAATCGACGGTCAGCGCATGCAGCGCCGACATCGAGCCGAGGGCCTCGGCCGCCAGCGCCGCGATCCCATGCTCGGCGACGCGCACCAGCAGCGGCAGGCCGCCCTCGGAATCGCCGAGCACGTCGCCGCCATCAACGGCCACGCCGGCGAAGGTCACCTCCGCGGCCCGGCCGCCATCCTGGGTCGGATAGGGCTCGATGGTGACGCCCGGCGCATCGGCCGGCACCACGAACAGGCCGATCCCGTGCGGGTCGCGGCGCTCGCCCGAGACTCGGGCGCTGACGACGATCAAGCCGGCGGAATCGGCGTTCAGCACGATGCTCTTCTGCCCGTCGAGCACGAAGCCCGAGCCGTCGCGGCGGGCCCTGGTCGCGACATCGTGAAGGTCGTAGCGGGACTGCCGCTCGGTTTGGGCGAGGGCGAGGCGGGTCAAACCCTCCACGATCCCAGGAAGCCAGCGCCCCTTCTGGGCCGAATCGGCGCCGAGCCGGATCGCGGTGGAGCCGAGCACGCCGCTGGCGAAGAACGGCTCGACCGCGAGGTTCCGGCCGATCGCCTCCATCACGATCATCGTCTCGACGGCGCCGCCGCCGAACCCGCCATCCTCCTCGGAGAAGGGCAGGCCGCAGACGCCGAGTTCGGCGAGCTTGCCCCAGCTCGGCTCGGAGAACCCCAGAGGCTCGCGGGTCCGGGCCTGGCGCGCCTCCAGCGACGGGTAGCCGTCGGCGCAGAAGCGCTCGACGCTGTCGCGCAACAGGTTCTGCTCGCCGCTGAAATCGAAGTCCATGGTGTCATCCGTTCGAAGCCGCAAAGAGGCTTCCGAGAGAAACGCGGGTCCCCTCTCCCGTGCGGGAGAGGGCAGGGTGAGGGCTCCAGGTCTTTCCGGCGACGACGCATCCCTCTCCCCAGCTCTCTCCCGAACGGGAGAGGGCGGCGCAGTGCGTCCTGCGGGAGGTCTCACAAGCCCAAGATGCCCTTGGCGATGACGTTGTGCTGGATCTCGTTCGAGCCGCCGTAGATCGAGACCTTGCGGTTGTTGAAGTAGCTCGGCGCGGCCGCGTCGACCCAGTCGAAGCCGCCGGGCGGGTTGTTGGCGCCGGCGCCGCGCTGGGGCGCGGCGAGCGAGAACGGCCCTGCGAGCTCCACCAGCAGCTCGGTCGCCGCCTGCTGCAGCTGCGAGCCGCGGATCTTCAGGAGCGAGGAGGCCGGGTCGGGCTGCACCGAATCGGCGCGGCCCTGCTTGGCCGCGACCCGCATCTGGGTGATCTCCAGTGCCTTCAGCTCGATCTCGACCTCGGCGACCCGTCCGCGGAAATCGCCGTCGTCCCACATCGAGCCGGCGCCGGAGGGCATCTCCTTGGCGAGGCGCTTGATGCGCTGGATGCGCTCCTTGGTCAGGCCGATGCGGGCGATGCCGGTGCGCTCGTTGGCGAGCAGGAATTTCGCGTAGTCCCAGCCCTTGTTCTCCTCGCCGATCAGGTTCTCGACCGGCACGCGCACGGAATCGAAGAACACCTCGTTGACCTCGTGGCGCCCCTCCAGGGTGATGATCGGGCGCACGGTGATGCCGGGCGACGTCATGTCCATCACGAGGAAGGAAATGCCACGCTGCTTCTTCGCCTCCATGTCGGTGCGCACGAGGCAGAAGATCCAGTCGGCATGCTGGCCCAGCGTCGTCCAGGTCTTCTGGCCGTCGACGACGTAGTGGTCGCCGTCCCGCACCGCCTTGGTCTTGAGCGAGGCGAGGTCCGAGCCGGCGCCGGGCTCGGAGAAGCCCTGGCACCACCAATCGTCGAGATTGGCAGCCCGCGCGAGGAAGCGCTGCTTCTGCTCCTGGTTGCCGAAGGTCGCGAGCACCGGGCCGAACATGTAGCAGTTGAACTGCTGCGGCAGCGGCACCGCCGCCTGCAGCAGCTCCTCGGTGTAGATGTAGCGCTGGATCGGCGTCCAATCCTGGCCGCCCCATTCCTTGGGCCAGTGCGGCACGGCCCAGCCGCGCGCGTTCAGGATGCGCTGGGACGTGACGACGTCGTCCTTGCCCAGGCCGCGGCCTTCCGAGACCTTGCGCCGGATCTCGGCCGGGATCTTCTCGCGGCAGAAGCTGCGGACCTCGTCGCGAAACGCGATCTCGTCGGCGGTGTAGCGCAGGTCCATCGGTGTCTCCTGATCATCGCGGATCGCTAGGCGGCGATCTCGAAGACGCCGGCGCAGCCCATGCCGCCGGCCACGCACATGGTGACGACGGCGTAGCGCGCCTTGCGCCGGCGACCCTCGAGCAGGGCGTGGCCGACGAGGCGGGCGCCGCTCATGCCGAAGGGGTGGCCGACGCTGATCGCGCCGCCGTTGACGTTGACCCGCTCGGGATCGATCCCGAGCGTGTCGCGGCAATAGAGCGACTGGCTGGCGAAGGCCTCGTTCAGCTCCCACAGGTCGATGTCGGCGACCTTGAGCCCGTGGCGTTCGAGCAGGCGCGGGACGGCGAAGACCGGGCCGATGCCCATCTCGTCGGGGCCGCAGCCGGCCGAGGCGAACCCGCGGAAGCTGCCGAGCGGGGCCAAACCGCGCCGCGCCGCCTCCGCCCCCGACATCACCACGCAGGCGGACGCGCCGTCCGAGAGCTGGCTGGCGTTGCCGGCGGTGACGAACGCGTGCTCGCCGCGCACGGGCTTGAGCTTGGCCAAGCCTTCCAGCGTCGTGTCGGGGCGGTTGCCCTCGTCCTTGGCGAGCCGGGTCTCAACGGTGCGGGTCTCGCCCGTGGCCTTGTCGGTGACCGACATCATCGCGGAGATCGGCACGATCTCGTCGTCGAACAGGCCCCGCTCCTGCGCCGCCGCGGTGCGGCGCTGGCTTTCGAGCGCGAACGCATCCTGCGCCTCGCGCGAGATGCCGTAGCGCCCGGCGACGATGTCGGCGGTCTCGATCATCGGCATGTAGATCGCCGGCAGGTGCGCCAGCAGCCAATCGTTCCGGGTCAGCTCCTTCTGCACCTTGGGCTGCACGAGGCTGATCGATTCGAGGCCCCCGGCCACCGCCACAGGGACGCCGTCGAGAATGACGCGGCGGGCGGCGCTGGCGATCGCCTCCAGGCCCGACGCGCAGAACCGCGATACGGTCACGCCGGCCGACCCGACCGGGATGCCAGCGACGAGGCTCGCGTGCCGCGCGACGTTGCCGCCCGTGGCGTTCTCCGGGTAACCGCAGCCGAGGACCACCTCCTCGACCTCGCCCGGCTCGACGCGCGCGCGCTCGACGGCGGCGCGGATCGCGTGCGCGCCGAGATCGGCGCCGTCGGTGAGGTTCAGCGCGCCGCGGAACGCCTTGCCGATCGGCGTGCGGGCGGTCGAGACGATGACGGCGTCGGTCATGCAGGGTCGGCTCCGGTCTTCGCGCGCTCTTCGGCGACGAGCACGCTGGCGAGCAGTTTGCCCGCCGGGCTGCGGGGCAGGGCGTCCCGGAACTCGAGCGCCCGGGGGATCTCGTGGCGGCCGATGCGGCTGCCGAGGAAGTCGTTGAGCGCGTCGAGGCTGAAGCGCTCGGCGCCGGGCTTCAGGGTGACGAAGGCCTTGGCCGCCTGCCCGCGGTACGCGCAGGGCACGCCGATGACGATCGTCTCGGCGACGGCCGGGTGCTCGTAGATCGCGCTCTCGATCTGCACCGGATAGACGTTGTAGCCGCCGGAGATGATCATGTTCTTGCGCCGGTCGACCAGGTCGAACAGGCCGTTCTCGTCCACCCGCCCGATGTCCCCGGTGAGGAACCAGCCGTCGCGGAACGCGTCCGCGGTGGCGTCGGGTTGCTCGAAGTAGCCGACGAAGACGTTCGGCCCGCGGATCGCGATCTCGCCGGTCTCGCCCGTCGGCACCTCCACCGACGGGTCGTCGAGGGAGACGACGCGCATCTCGACGCCCTTCAGCGGAATGCCGATCACGCCGGGGCGGCGCTCCCCCGCCCGCGGCAGGCGGGTGCCCGCCGGCGCGGTCTCGGTCATGCCCCAGCCGACGGCGAGGTTCACGCCCATCAGCCGGCTGAGGCGGCTCATCACGTCGAAGGGCAGGGGCGCGCCGCCACTCATGCACGAGCGCAGCGACGAGAAGTCCACCGCCTCGATGCCGGGGCGGTTCAGCAGCGCGAACCACATCGTCGGCACGCCCGGCAGCGCCGTAGCGCGGCGGACCTCGATGTCGGCGATGATCTCGTCCAGGTCGAAGCGCTGGCGCAGCAGGATCTGGGTGCCGCCGCGGATGCCGCGCAGCAGCACCGTCGTCAGCGCGTAGATGTGGAAGAGCGGCAGCACGCAGACGGTGCGGGCCGAGGCCTCGCCCTCGTCCCCGTCGTCGGTCCAGAGCCGGTACATCGAGACGGAAGCCGTCAGGTTGCCGTGGGTCAGCATCGCCGCCTTCGGCAGCCCGGTGGTGCCGCCGGTGAACTGCAGCAGCATCACGTCGGAGGGCTTGCGCTGCGGCCAGGCCGCCGGACGCGGAGCCCGGCGCAGGGCCGACAGGGTCACGACGCCCGGGCGCTCGGGGATCGGCAGCGGCTCGGACACCGTCGAGGCGCCCCATTCCGCGTCGTCGCCGACGAGCAGGGTGTCGACGGCGCCCTCGTCGAGGAGCTTCAGCGCCACCGGCAGGAAGCCCGGGAGGTTGGTGGTGACGAGGACGCGCGCGCGGGTGGTGCCGAGCTTGTGCGCGAGCTCGCGCGGCGCATCGAGACCGGACAGGTGCACCACCCGCAGGCCGGCCCGAGCCGCCGCGAAGAAGGCGACCGGGTGGAACGGGGTGTTCGGCAGGTGGAGGCCGATCGTGGCGTCGGGCGTCAGCCCGCGATCGATCAGGCCGGCGGCGACCGCCTCGACGTGGTCAGCGAATTCGGGAAAGCCGATCGCGCGTCCGCGGAAATCGAAGGCCGGGCCCTTCGCCGCGGCGACGCCCGCCGCCAGCAGGTCCGGGATGGTGCCGATCTCGACCGGGCCGTCCCAGTCGCAGGCATTCGGGAAATGGCGCGCCCAGGCCTGTGCCCGCGGCTCCGCCGTCGGCTCGGTCTCCCGGATCGCCTGATGCGACACGCCAACCTCCCAGACGCGGCCTCGTGCGGGCCGCTGTTCCATGATTGCGAAATTCGATCTATGCCGATGCCGGGCGGTGTCAACCGAACATACCGGTTTTTCGAAAACGGAATGGGCGGACCGGTGTCGAGCGGCGCCGCAGACGTGCCGGATACGGGGCCAGGAGGAGCCGATGGAGCCGACGACGGAACCGGACCTGCCGCTGGCGGGCATCCGCGTCCTCGACCTGTCGCGGGTGCTCGCCGGGCCCTGGTGCGGGCAGGTGCTGGGCGACCTCGGCGCCGACGTGATCAAGGTCGAGCATCCGACCCGCGGCGACGACACCCGCGACTGGGGCGTCGCCACGAGCCCCGGCAACACGACGTATTTCGACAGCGTGAACCGCAACAAGCGCTCGCTCGGCCTCGACCTGGCGTCCGAGGAAGGTGCGGCGCTGGCACGAAGGATCGCGGCCGGCTGCGACGTGCTGATCCAGAACTTCAAGCGGGGCGGCGCCGACAGGCTCGGGCTCGGCTACGACCGCCTGTCGGCGGAGAACCCGGGGCTGATCTACTGCTCGGTCGCCGGCTACGTCGGCGACGGGCCGGAGGCGGAACGCCCGGGCTACGACCTCGTGGTGCAGGGCGAGGCGGGCCTCATGGCGCTGAACGGCCGCCCGGACGAGCCTCCGCTGAAGTTCGGCGTCGCGGCCGTCGATCTGTTCACCGGCCAGTATGCGGCCCAGGCGGTGCTCGCGGCGCTCCTTCAGCGCCACCGCACCGGGCGCGGCCGCCACGTCGAGATGGCGCTCTACGATTCCGGCCTCAGCCTGACCTCCTATGTCGGCCTCGCGGCTCTCGCGCTCGGGCGCGATCCCGAGCGGGTCGGCAACGCGCACCCGGCGATCGTGCCCTACGGCGTGTTCGAGGCGGCCGACGGTCCCCTGGTCATCACCGTCGGCAACAACGGCCAGTACCGCCGCTTCTGCACGGTGATCGGCCGGGAGGACCTCGCGGCCGATCCGGACTACGCGACCAACCTCGGCCGCTCGCGCCACCGCGACCGGCTCGCGCCCGAGATCGACCGCGAGCTCGCGCGCATCCCGCGGGCGACGCTGATCGCAGCGCTCCGGGACGCGGGCATTCCCTGCGGCGAGGTCGCCGGCCTGCACGAGGCGTTCCGTTCCGATCGGACGGCCGAAGCGCACATGCTGCATGCGGGACGATCGCCCGTCCTCGCGCCGCCCTACCGCCTCGACGGAGCCCGTCCCCCGGTGCGCCGGCCGCCGCCGGGCCTCGGCGAGCACACGCGCGCGCTGCTCGCGGAACTCGGCCTCGATTCGGAGCATATTGCCGACCTGCGGACGCGCGGCATCGTCGCGGGCTGACGCCGGCCCGTGCGACCGAACCCCGATCTCGAAAACCGCCGACGCCCGGACCCGGCCGGACGCGGCGCACGATGAGGAAGCCAGCATGACCGACACCCCGACCACCCTCCGCCGCGACGGCCGCGTCGCCGTCATCACGCTCGCCTCGCCGCCGGTGAACGCGCTCGGCGCGGCCGTCCGCGAGGGCCTGCGCGATCGGATCGCGGAAGCCGGGGCGGATGCGGAGGTCGGGGCGATCGTCCTCACCGGCTCGGGCAAGCTGTTCTCCGGCGGCGCCGACATCACCGAGTTCGGCAAGCCGCCCCGCGGCATGGGGCTCGGCGAGCTGCTCGACATCGTCGAGACCTCGTTCAAGCCGGTGGTCGCGGCGATCCACGGGCAGGCGCTCGGCGGCGGGCTCGAGCTGGCGCTGGCCTGCCACCACCGCGTGGCGACACCCTCGGCGAAGCTCGGCCTGCCGGAGGTGAAGCTCGGCCTCGTCCCCGGCGCCGGCGGTACGCAGCGCCTGCCCCGCGTGGTCGGCCCGCAGAAGGCCCTGGAGATCATCACCTCGGGCCAGCCCGTCGGCGCGAAGGCCGCGCACGCGATGGGCTTGCTCGATGCGCTGACCGGCGCGGACACGCTGGTCGCCGACGCGACCGCCTTCGCCGAGCGCATCCTCGCCGAGGGACAGGCCTCGCCCCGCATCCGCGACCGCGACGACCGCATCGCGGAAGGGCGCGACGACCCCGCCCTGTTCGACGCCTTCCGCAAGGCGAACGCCAAGAAGTTCCGCGGCTTCGAGGCGCCCGAGGCCTGCATTCGCTGCGTCGAGGCGGCCTGCAACAGGCCGTTCGCGGAGGGCATCGTCTTCGAGCGCGAGACCTTCGAGCGGCTGATGCACGGCGCGCAGTCGATCGCCCAGCGCCACGTCTTCTTCGCCGAGCGCGAGGCCGCCAAGATCCCGGGCCTCGGCAAGGACGTCCCGACCCGTCCGGTCGCCCGCGTCGGCATCATCGGCGCCGGGACCATGGGCGGCGGCATCAGCATGAACTTCCTCAACGCCGGCATCCCGGTGACGATCGTCGAGGCCAAGGCCGAGGCGTTGGAGCGTGGGCTGAAGACGATCCGCCGGAACTACGACGGCTCGGCGAAGAAGGGGCGCATCACCGCCGCCGACGTCGAGACCCGCATGGCGCTGCTAACCGACAGCCTCGACTTCGCGGACCTGGCCGGCTGCGACCTGATCATCGAGGCGGCGTTCGAGGACATGGACCTCAAGCGCACGATCTTCCGGACGCTCGACGCCATCGCCAAGCCCGGCGCGATCCTCGCCTCCAACACCTCCTACCTCGACATCGACGTGATCGCCGGCATGACCCGGCGGCCGCAGGACGTGATCGGGATGCACTTCTTCTCGCCGGCCAACGTCATGCGCCTGCTCGAGGTGGTGCGCGGCGCCGAGACCGCGCCCGACGTGATCGCCACCGCGATGGCGCTCGGGCGCCGCATCGGCAAGGTCGCGGTGCTGGTCGGCGTCTGCCACGGCTTCGTCGGCAACCGCATGCTGGAGCAGCGCCAGCGCGAGGCGAACAAGCTGATCCTCGAAGGCGCTCTGCCGCAGGACGTCGACCGGGTGGTGGAGGGCGTCGGCCTGCCGATGGGGCCGTTCGCGATGAGCGATCTGGCCGGCCTCGACATCGGCTGGTCGGCGGAGACCTCGAAGGGCGAGAGCGTGCGCGACATCCTGTGCGAGCAGGACCGCCGGGGGCAGAAGACCGGCCGCGGCTTCTACGATTACGACGAGAACCGGAAGCCCTCGCCCTCGGATGCGGTCGAGGCGGTGATCCGCGACGTCTCCGAGCGCAAGGGCATCGCCCGCCGCACCGTCACCGACCAGGAGATCCTGGAGCGCTGCCTCTATCCGATGGTGAACGAGGGTGCGAAGATCCTCGAGGAGGGCAAGGCTTTGCGCGCCTCGGACATCGATACGGTCTGGATCAACGGCTACGGCTGGCCGGTGTACACCGGCGGCCCGATGCACTGGGCCGACGGCATCGGCCTCGGCAAAATCCTCGACCGGATGAAGGCCTTCGAGGCGGAGCACGGGCCGGAATTCGCGCCCTCTTCCCTGTTGGAGAAGCTGGTCGCCGAGGGAGGCAGCTTCGCCGGATACGATAGAGCGGCACGGACGGCGGCGTAGAACCCGCGTCTCCCTCCCCCGCAGAGGGGGGAGGGCAATGCGCGGCGTCTACCCGATCGCCCCGCTGGCGATCGTCACGCCGCCGTCCACCACGATGGCCTGGCCCGTCGTGAACCGCCCCGCGGCCGAGGCGAGGAAGATCGCCGCACCGGCGATCTCGTCGGGCTCGCCGATGCGGCGCAAAGGCGCGAGCGAGGTCGCGGATGCCAGGACCTTCGGATCCTCCCACAGGGCGCGGGCGAAGTCGGTGCGGACGAGGCCGGGGCAGATGCAGTTCACCCGGACGTTGTGCGGGCCGTACTCGACCGCGTAGTTCCGCGCGAGCTGCATGTCGGCCGCCTTCGAGACGTTGTAGGCGCCGATCACCGGCGAGCCCTTGAGGCCGCCGATCGAGGAGACGATGACGATCGCGCCGTCGCGCCGGGCGATCATCGCCGGCGCCACCAGCTGGATCAGCCAGTGGTTCGAGACGATGTTGTTCGACAGGATCTTGGTGAACTGCTCGTCCTTGATGTCGGCCAGCGGCCCGTAATACGGGTTGCTCGCAGCGTTGCAGACCAGCGTGTCGACCACGCCGAAACGGTCGTTGGTCTCGCCGATCAGACGGACGAGGTCCTCCTTCACCGAGATGCTGGCCGGCACCGCGATGGCGCGGCCGGCGCCGTGCGCCGCCTCGATCTCGGCGACGACCGCGTCGCAGGCCTCGCGCTTGCGCGACGACACCACCACCCGCGCGCCCTGCTCGGCCATGCGGAGCGCGATGGCGCGCCCGATCCCGCGGGACGAGCCAGTGATGACGGCGACCTTGCCGGTGAGATCGAACAGCGACATCGGATCATCCTCTCGCGCGTCTGAGCTTGGCCATGCCGCCGATCCAGCGGTCGTGGTCGTCGGCCTTGCGGCGCACGTAACCGGCGACCTGCGGGTGCGGCAGGATCAGGAAGCGGCCCTCGGCGAGGCCGGCGAACGCCGCCTCCGCCACCGCTTCGGGGCTGAGCAGCCCGTCGAGGAGCGCCGGCTCGCGCGCCGAGGCGCCGCGCACCATCGCGGTGTCGACCCCCTGCGGGCAGAGCGCGGCGACGCGGATGCCATGGTCGCGATGGCTGATCGCGAGGTGCTCGCAGAAGCCGAGGGCGGCGTGCTTGGTGGTGGAATAGGTCGCGCTGCCGATCTGGCTGAGCAGGCCGGCCGCCGAGACCGTGGCGAGGAAGGTCCCCGCGCGTCGGGCGATCCAATCCGGCAGCAGCGCGCGCGCCGCGTGAACGTGGGCCATCACGTTGACCGCCCAGGCGCGCGCCCAGTCGGCATCGGGCGCGGAGGCCGCATTCTCGGGATCGGGGTCGCGCAGCAGGATGCCGGCATTCGAGCAATAGACGTCGACCGGCCCGTGCTCCCGGATCGTCCGCGCGACGAGGTCGGCGACGCTCTCGGCCGCGCCGACGTCGCAGGTCGCGGCGACGCCGCCGATGCGCGCCGCGGTCTCGGCGGCGCCGGCCGCGTCGACGTCGGCGGCGATCACCGTGGCGCCGTCGGCGGCGAAGCGCTCGCACAGCGCCTGGCCGATGCCCTGGGCTGCGCCCGTCACCACGACGACGCGCGCCATCGCGGTCAGGCCCCGGCTTTCACGGCGAACGACCAGGCCGCGTCGGCGAGCTTCGGCACGCGGGCGGCCATGTCGGCGGCGTGCTCGCTCGCGGCGGTGCCGGCCTTCATCCGCCCGGCGATGCCCTGGAGGATGCCGACGAGGCGGAACAGGTTGTAGGCGAAGTACCAGTTCAGGTCGGGCAGGCCGTCGCGACCGGTCTCGCGGCAGTAGAGCGCCACCGCCTCGTCCTGCGTCGGGATGCCGAGTGCGTGGAGATCGAGCCCGCCGAGCGCGCTGCGGCCGTCCGCCGGCAGCACCCAGTGCATCAGAAGGTAGCTGAAGTCGGCGAGCGGATCGCCCAGCGTCGACAGCTCCCAGTCCAGCACCGCGGCGACCCGGCCATGGGCGAAGATCATGTTGTCGAGGCGGAAGTCGCCGTGGACGATCGAGACCCGGTCCTGCTCCGGCACGGTCCGCGGCAGCCAGGCGATCAGCCGCTCGGCCGCCTCGAGCCGGTCGCCTTCGGCGGCGCGGTACTGCTTGGTCCAGCGGTCGACCTGGCGGGCGAAGTAGTTGCCGGGCCGGCCGTAATCGCCGAGCCCGATCGCGGTGGGGTCGGCCCGGTGCAGGCGGGCAAGGGTCGTGATCATGCCCGCGTAGACGTCGCGCCGCTCGGCCGGCGGCAGCTTCGGCAGAGCCGCATTCCAGTGCACGGCACCCTCGACCGCCTCCATCACGTAGAAGGCCGCGCCGATCACGCCGGCATCCTCGCACAGGGCGTCCGCCCGCGGCACCGGGAAGCCGGTGCCGTGCAGTGCGCGGATCAGGCGGTACTCGCGCTCGACCGCGTGGGCCGAGGGCAGCAGCGGGCCGAAGGGCTTGCGCCGCAGCACGTAGGCGCCCCCCGGGGTCTCGACCCGGTAGGTCGGGTTCGACTGGCCGCCCTTGAACTGGCGCAGCGTCAGCGGGCCGTCGAACCCGGCGACGTGCTCCGCCATCCAGGCCGCCAGGGCGCCCTCGTCGATCCGGTGGCGTGGGTCGACCGCCTTGGTGCCGGCGAAGGCTGAATCCCCCGTCCCGCTCACGCGGCGGGACCCGCGTTGCTGTGGCGGGCGAATTCGAGGCGGGCGATCGAGCGGTTGTGGACCTCGTCCGGCCCGTCGGCGAGCCGCAGGGTACGGATGTGGGCGTAGGTGCGGGCGAGGTCGAAGTCGTCGGAGACGCCGGCGCCGCCATGGGCCTGGATCGCGTCGTCGAGCACCTTCAGCGCGATGCGCGGGGCGGCGACCTTGATCATCGCGATCTCGAGCTTGGCCACCTTGGCTCCGACCTTGTCCATCATGTCCGCCGCCTTCAGGCAGAGCAGGCGCGTCATCTCGATGTCGATGCGGGCCTCGGCGACGCGCTGCTCCCACACCGACTGGTCGGCCAGCCGCTTGCCGAAGGCGGTGCGCGCGAGCAGGCGCCGCACCATCGCCTCGAGGGCGGCCTCGGCCGCGCCGATAGTGCGCATGCAGTGGTGGATTCGGCCCGGGCCGAGGCGCCCCTGCGCGATCTCAAAGCCGCGGCCCTCGCCGAGGATCAGGTTCTCGGCCGGCACGCGCACGTCGCGTAAGGTTACCTCGGCGTGGCCGTGCGGGGCCTCGTCGTAGCCGAACACCGAGAGCAGGCGCTTGATCTCGACGCCGGGCGCGTCGAGGGGCACGAAGATCTGCGATTGCTGTTGGTGGCGCGGGGCGTCGGGGTCGGTCTTGCCCATCACGATCGCGACCTTGCAGCGCCGGTCGCCGACGCCGGTCGACCACCACTTGCGGCCATTGATCACGTAATGGTCGCCGTCGCGGCGGATCGAGGTCGCGATGTTGGTCGCGTCCGACGAGGCGACCTCGGGCTCGGTCATCAGGAAGGCGGAGCGGATCTCGCCCGCCATCAGCGGCTTGAGCCAGCGCTCCTTGTGCATCGGGCTGCCGTAGCGGTGCAGCACCTCCATGTTGCCGGTGTCGGGGGCCGAGCAGTTGAACACTTCCGAGGCCCAGGCCACCCGGCCCATCTCCTCGGCGCAGCGCGCGTAGTCGAGATTCGTCAGCCCGGCGCCGTGGAACGCATCGGTGTCATGCTCGGGCGAGGGCGGCAGGAACAAGTTCCACAGGCCCGCGGCGCGCGCCTTCGCCTTCAGGCCCTCGATCGCCGCGGAGGGCGCCCAGCGGTCGGGCACGGATTGTGCCGTCTCGGCCTTCACGGCGTCGAGCGCCGGATAGACCTCGGCGGCCATGAAGTCGCGCACGCGCTTGAGCCAGAGCTCCTGCGTCGAGGACGGGGAAAAATCCAATGTTCCACTCCCTGAGCCCGCCGACGTCGTCGCGTGGCTGGGCGGTCCGAGCGTACTCCCGCTTCGAATCGGGCCACAAGCCCCAACCCGGCCGGCCCTGACAGATCGGCGCCCCCGTCCACGACCGCCCGGCGTACCGAAACCTTGAACCGACGTTCCCACGGCGATCGGCGCTACGACGGCGCGGCCGCTCCGTGCTGTCGAACGAAGGCTCCGCTTGGTACAGAGGCAAGCATTCGCTCGCTGTGGCGCCGGAACTGTTGCAGATTGACGTTTGGAAAATCTGTGAAAGACTTAACGTGCGTGAAGGCTCGCCCGTCCGATCGATGGCATTCACGGCGGGCCGGGACAGCGTTTCTCCTCCGGCGGCACCTTCGCCGGTCAACGTCCCCCGACCCCCCGGCGAAGGTGCTCTTCGTCGCGGCCGTGCGTCAGGCTTCCATGCCGCGAGGAGCCGCCGCGCCCCCAGAAAGCGGAGTGCCCGTCGTGTCCGAGCCGATCACAGCGCGCTCCCTCGTCGGTCGGGATCCCGCCGTGACGACGATCGTCTTCCTGGTGCTCCTCGTCGAAAGCTTCTTCCTGCTCGCCTGCCTCCTTTACCTGTAGGGTGCCGCGGGCGGAGCGGGGCGACGGACGCCATCCCCCGCCCGGCGTTCGCAGGACCATGCCCGAGGTCGGTGATCTCGCCCGAGGAGTCCGGCCGCGATGAAGCGCTTCGGGCTTCACGTTTCGTCAACCCTATCGGCAGGTCGCCGACGCCCGCGCTTTACATGGAACAAAACAAGAACAAAGTAGGGTCATCGAAACGGAGTGCCCGACATGCTCAAGCGGATGGTTCTGGTCGGCGTCGCGGAGTTCATGGCCTTCGGGCTGCTCGCGGTCGCGGTGGCGGGTTGGGCGGTAGCCTTGGCCCCGATCCGTTGAGGGATGCCTTCGGCGCGGGCGGCCGGACCGCCCGTGCACAGGATAATCGGTCGCAGGCCGCGCGTCCGAAACGCCACATCGGCGGTGGATATCGGCGATCGCGGCCTGCCGGCCATCGACTCCGGCGGCCGAAGGACGGATCTCTGGGGCACCCGCACAAGGACCGTCATGGCGCGCCAGCTCAAGGAGGTCGGATTCGTCCACCTCCACGTCCACTCGTCCTATTCCCTGCTCGAGGGCGCCCTCAAGGTGGGCGACATCGTCAAGTCGGCTCTGGCCGACCACCAGCCGGCGCTGGCGCTGACCGACACCAACAATCTGTTCGGCGCGCTCGAGTTTTCCGAGAAGGCCGCCGGCAGCGGCATCCAGCCGATCGCCGGGATGCAGCTCTCGGTGGCGTTCGAGGCCGTCGACCCGATGGCACGGGTGGCGCGGCCCGCCGGCAGCCTCGTCGTGCTGGCGCAGGACGAGACCGGCTACGGCAACCTGCTGCGGCTGGCGAGCCGCGCCTACTTCGACACCGGGCTCGGCGAGGCGCCCTGCGTGAGCGCCGCGGCGCTCGCCGAATCGTCGGCGGGCCTGATCGCGCTCACCGGCGGCTTCACCGGCCCGCTCGACGCGGCGCTGCGCGCCGGCCGCCCCGACCTCGCCGAGGCGCGGCTCGCCGCCCTGCGCACCACCTTCGGCGAGAGCCGGCTCTACGTCGAGCTCCAGCGCCACGGCCTCGACGACGAGGGTCGGATCGAGGCCGAGCTGCTGCGCATGGCCGACCGCGACGGCTTGTCGATCGCCGCCGCCAACGAGCCGTTCTTCGGCAAGGCGGGCGATTACGACGCCCACGACGCGCTGCTCGCGATCGCCGACGGGCGCGTCGTCTCCGACGACCGCCGCCGCAAGCTCACCGCGCGCCACGGCTTCAAGACCCGGGCCGAGATGGCCGAGCTGTTCGCCGACCTGCCGGACGCCCTGCAGGCGACGGTCGAGATCGCGATGCGCTGCGCGGTCCGCGTCCGCACCCGCAAGCCGATCCTGCCGAACTTTTCGCGGGTGGCGGCGGGCGGGACCGCGCCGATGCAGGACGCGCTCGCCGACGCAGCGCCCTCGGTGCCGGTGGAGGTCGCCGCCGACGAGCCGACCGAGCTGCGCCGCCAGGCCGAGGCCGGCCTCGCCCTGCGCCTGAGGCAGCACGGGCCGTGCGAGGGCTTCACCGAGCAGGCCTACCGCGACCGCCTGGCCTTCGAGCTCGACGTGATCGTCGGGATGAAGTTCCCGGGCTACTTCCTGATCGTCTCCGACTTCATCAAGTGGGCCAAGGACCACGACATCCCCGTCGGCCCGGGCCGCGGCTCGGGCGCGGGCTCGCTTGTCGCCTACGCGCTGCTGATCACCGACCTCGACCCGCTGCGCTTCGGCCTGCTGTTCGAGCGCTTCCTCAACCCCGAGCGCGTCTCGATGCCGGACTTCGACATCGACTTCTGCGTCGAGGGGCGCGAGCGCGTGATCCAGTACGTGCAGGAGCGCTACGGCCAAGAGCAGGTGGCGCAGATCATCACCTTCGGCACGCTGCAGGCGCGCGGGGTGCTGCGCGACGTCGGCCGCGTGCTCGAGATGCCCTACGGGCAGGTCGACAAGCTGACCAAGCTGGTGCCGCAGAACCCGGCCAATCCCGTGACCCTGGTCCAAGCGATCGAGGGCGAGCCGAAGCTGCAGCAGGCGATCGAGGAGGAGCCGATCGTGGCTCGCCTCATGGAGATCGCCAAGAAGCTCGAGGGCCTGCACCGGCACGCCTCGACCCACGCGGCCGGCGTGGTCATCGGCGACCGGCCGCTGGAGCAGCTGGTGCCGCTCTACCGCGACCCGAAGACCGGGATGCGGGTGACCCAGTTCAACATGAAGTGGGTCGAGGCCGCCGGCCTGGTGAAGTTCGACTTCCTCGGCCTCAAGACGCTGACGATGCTGAGGTGCTGCACGGACCTGCTCAAGCAGCGCGGCATCGAGATCGACCTCGCGGCGCTGCCGCTCGATCAGCCCGAGACCTACCAGCCGATGGGCCGGGGCGAGACGGTCGGCGTGTTCCAGGTGGAATCGGCCGGCATGCGCAAGGCGCTCTGCGAGATGCAGGCCGACCGCTTCGAGGACATCATCGCGCTCGTCGCCCTCTACCGGCCGGGCCCGATGGCCAACATCCCGGTCTATTGCGAGCGCAAGCTCGGTCGCGACGCCGGCAACGAGGCGGCGTGGTACCCGCATCCCAAGCTGGAGCCGGCGCTGAAGGAGACCTTCGGCATCATCGTCTACCAGGAGCAGGTGATGGAGATCGCCAAGCTCCTGGCCGGCTACTCGCTCGGCGAGGCCGACATGCTCCGGCGCGCCATGGGCAAGAAGATCCGCGCCGAGATGGACGCCCAGCGCGACCGCTTCGTGAAGGGCTGCGTCGAGCGCGGGCTGACCAAGCCGAAGGCCAACGAGATCTTCGACCTGTTGGCCAAGTTCGCTGATTACGGCTTCAACAAGAGCCACGCGGCGGCCTACGCCCTGCTGACCTACCAGACCGCCTACCTGAAGGCGAACCATCCGGTCGAGTTCCTCGCCGCCGCGATGAACCTCGACATGGACAACACCGACAAGCTCGCCGAATTCCGGCAGGACGCGCAGCGGCTCAAGATCGTCGTCGAACCGCCCTCGATCAACACCTCCGGCGTCACCTTCGAGGTCCATGTCGACGATAATGGCGTCGGGCGCATCCGCTACGCGCTCGCCGCGATCAAGGGCGTCGGGCGCGAGGCGGTGAAGTCGATCGTCGAGGCGCGCGGCGAGCGCCCGTTCAAGGATCTCGCCTGCCTCGCCCGCCGGCTCAACCCGCGCCACGTCAACAAGCGCACGCTCGAGAGCCTGGTCGCCGCCGGCGCGATGGACGACATCGAGCCGGACCGCGCCAAGGCCTGCGCCGCGGTCGAGCCGATGATGAAGCTGGCGCAGGGCGCGGCCGAAGCCGAGAGCGCCGGCATCGCCGACATGTTCGGCGGCGTCACCTCCACCGACGTGAGCTTGCGCATCCCGGCCTACGAGGGCTGGCCGATGGCCGAGAAGCTCAAGCGCGAGTACGACGCGATCGGCTTCTTCGTCTCGGGGCACCCGCTCGACGAGTATCAGGATCTGCTGGGCAAGCTCCGGGTGCAGAGCTGGGCCGAGTTCTGCCGCTCGGTTCGCGCCGGCACCTCGAGCGTCGGCAAGGTCGCGGCCTCGGTGCTCGACCGTTCCGAGCGCCGCACCAAGACCGGCAACAAGCTCGGCATCGTCACGCTCTCGGACCAGACCGGGCATTTCGAGGCGATCATCTTCTCCGAAGGCCTCGGGCATTACCGCGAGATCCTGGAACCCGGCCAGCCGCTGGTTCTCCAGCTCCAGGCCAACCTCGAGGGCGAGGACGTGCGCGCCCGGATCCTCGCCGCCGAGCCGCTCGACGCGGCGGTGGCGCGTTACCAGAAGGGCATGCGGATCTACCTGCGCGACGAGGGCCCGATCGGCGCCGTGCAGCAGCGCCTCGCCATGCGCGGCGAGGGCGAGGTCTCGTTGATCCTGCTGCTGGACGGCGGCGAGCGCGAGGTCGAGATCAAGCTGCGCGACAAGTACCAAGCCACCCCGCAGATCGCCGGGATGCTGCGCGCCGTGCCGGGCGTGATCCAGGTGGAGGTGAACTGATCGTGAGGAGCCTGAGCCCGCCACCGGCCCAGTGTGGCGAGCACCTATAGAATCTGGATCCCAGAAAATTCGTATCAGGACCTCGCAAGGAGAGCCTTGAGACGATCACTTTGCATCTTTGAGCAAACAAGAAATGGTTTATTCAATTAGATGAGCTCCGCGGTCGATGAATATCGCTTGCGTCCAGCTCCCGACTAGCGAATTCGTCATGTAGCGATAGTGTTTCGTCTGCTCCTCCGGTGGAAGAAGGATGAAGCCAGCGATTTTGATTTCACCTTTTGCGAAATACCCACCGCAACTCGTAACATCATAAAGAACGCCGAATTCGCGCGGGAGTTCGCCTCTGACCGGTTCGATGAGACGAACCCGCGCATACCGTTCCATCATGGATATCGTCCGGACCTGAAGTACCTCCACCTTTCCAACGAGAAATCGGGTCGGCCATTCAACGAAAGAACCGCGCGTCGGTATCGGGACATCGCACGCCGAAGCGCTTGCAACGGACGTGAGCAACACGACCAAGGCCGACCGGATCGATCTCGTAAGCATCGACTGGATAACTCCATGAAAGACCTTCATCTCATGCGACTGAATATAAATCCTGATTTAAATTTATAAACAGTATACCTGTCATTGTAGCAACGTGATCGCAATACGACTGCACGAAGATGATTCGATAGGGACCTCGTAACGTCCTCTTTACCATGCCAAGGGGAAACAGGCATTCGGTCCGGTCGATGTGCGCCGGCGCAACCTCCTCAAAACCGACCGATCCTACACAGCCTTGCTTAACCAAGCGGGACGGGGTCGATGCGGACGAAGGTGGTGCTGGCGCTGACGGAGGTCGTCTACCTGACGACGGGCCGGGCGCCGGGCTTGCGCGAGTTGCGCAACCCGGATGCGGAGCATGGCGGCGGCCGCGTCGTGACGGCGCTGAAGCGCGCCTAGGTCTGAGGTCGCATCGATGGAGGCGTCCGCTCTCGCCGCCGCGAGCCTATCCCGGTGCGCCGCCCGAGATTGGATGGCCGAGATCCAGGCGGGCGGCGACCAGGGCCTGCAGGTTCCAGAGGTGCCGGTCGCGGATGCCGAGTGCCTCGCAGGCCTCGACCGTGCGAAACAGGTACTCGGCGCTCGGCCCGAGATGCCCGGACGCGACCGCGATCCGGTCAGCGATCTCGGCCTCCGTCAGGCGACCGGAATAGCGGTCGCTCGCGCGGTTCACGAGAAAGGTCAGCGCCGAGACCGTTCCGGCCTCCGTCGCGACCGGCAGCCAGCGCGCGACGTAGCCGCGCCCGCGCATCTCGCGGCGCCAGACCGGCATCAGCGTCTCGCGCAGGTTGGTTCCGGCCAAGCGGAACGCGACGCCCCGGCACGAGCCGCCGCGGTCCAGCGCGAGCACGAAGCCGGGCCGCTCCGGCGTGCCGCGAAAGCGCCGTTGCAGCAGGCAGAAGCGCCGGTGGAAGCCGCGCACCGTGCCGATCCGGCTCTCGGCGAAGGCGAATTCCGGCCGCCACATCAGCGAGCCGTAGGCGAACACCCAGAGGTCGCCGGCGCCGCCGCGCTGCTCGATGATCGCGTCGAGGCCGGGCTTCAGCTCCTCGTCGGTCATCACCTGCAGCGCGCTCTCGTCGTCGGCGACGGGAACGGCGTGGGCGCGGGCGATCAGGTCGAGGGAGAGGGCGAGCGGCGTGTTTCGCATCGGTCCGGGGGAGCAAGGACGGGGCCGGAACAACCCGGATCAGCCCCCGATGGTGCCGGCCTTCGCGTTGCCCACGGTCTCCAGCTCCGGGAACGGCTCTGTGCGGTGGCCCTGGCAGACCTCGTCGTCGTCGATCGCCGTGAGCGCGTTCGCCGCCTTGTCCTCGCGGATCACGACCTTGGGTCGCTCGCCCTTGCCGAAGGTGCGACCCTTCATGTGGCTCGAGACGCAGTAGAGCGTGCGCCCGCCATCCTCGAACGGCCCGGCGATCCGGCTCGATTCGAACCGCACCGGCAGCAGCGAGACCGACCCGAACGCGACCTGCCGCAGGGCGAGGGCGGCGATGCGCTCGCGGACGGGTTTTGACGACGCCTGGGCGGCGGGGGAGGGCGCCTCGCCGCGCCCTATGCAACCGGTGAGGATCACGGTGATGGCGAGGATGGGCGCGGACCGTCGAAATGCCCGCCGAGTGGGACGCGCAGCGGGTCCCGAGATCGAATTCCGCACCAGCATCCAATCCCCGCAACCTCTCCCAATGCCAGAAGCTACCGCGGCTTTCAGTCCTAGGAAACACACACCCTCACGCCGCACACCAAAAACGCCTATGTACGGCGGATGCAGTGGACGGATGACGCGCTCGTGCTCGGCGTGCGCAGGCAGGGCGAGACCGGCGTCGTCCTCGAGGCGATGACCCGCGCGCACGGGCGTCATCTCGGCCTCGTCCATGGCGGGCGTTCGCGCCGGTTGCAGCCGGTGCTGCAGCCCGGGAACCTGGTCCGCGCGACCTGGCGCGCGCGGCTCGACGACGGCCTCGGCGCCTTCGCGGTCGAGCCGCTCGAATCGGCCCTGTCGCGGCTGATCGGCTCCGGCCTGGCGCTCTACGGCGTCGGCCACCTCGCCGCCCTCCTGCGCCTGCTGCCCGAGCGCGATCCGCATCCCGAGATGTTCGAGGCGGCCCGGGTCCTGATCGGCCACCTGGACGACCGCACGATCGCCCCGGTGCTGATGGTGCGGTTCGAGCTGGCGATCCTGGCCGAGCTCGGCTTCGGCCTCGATCTCGGCGCCTGCGCCGCCACAGGCGGGAACGACGCCCTGATCTACGTCTCGCCGAAGAGCGGGCGCGCCGTCAGCGCCTCGGCCGGGGAGCCCTACCGCGACCGCCTGCTGGCGCTGCCTGCCTTCCTGCGCGACGGCGGGCGGTTGGAGGGCCTGGACGACGTGCGGAATGGGTTTACCTTGACCGGCTACTTCCTCACCCAGCACATCTGGGGTCCGCGGGCGCTGCCCGTCCCCGAGGAACGCTCACGATTCGTCGCGGCCGGCCTGGATGCCGCGCCGTGATGTTCGTGTTATGTTCCACATGAAACATCTGAGAACGGAGCCGTGATGGGCCAGCCCTTCGAGCCGCCGACCGGGGACGGCATCGAGAGCGTCGAGCTGAAGTCCGCGCTAGAAGAGCGCTACCTCGCCTATGCGCTGTCCACGATCATGCACCGGGCGCTGCCCGATGCCCGCGACGGGCTCAAGCCGGTGCACCGCCGCATCCTCTACGGCATGCGGCTGCTTCGGCTCGATCCGAACACCGCGCACAAGAAGTGCGCCAAGATCGTCGGCGACGTGATGGGCGACTTCCACCCGCACGGCGATCAGGCGATCTACGACGCGCTGGTTCGGCTGAGCCAGGACTTCGCGCAGCGCTATCCGCTGGTCGACGGCCAGGGCAACTTCGGCAACATCGACGGCGACGGCCCGGCCGCCTACCGCTACACCGAGGCGCGGCTCACCGAGGTCGCGCGGCTGATCCTCGACGGGTTCGACGAGGACACGGTCGACTTCCGCCCGTCCTACAACGGCGAGAAGGACGAGCCCTCCGTCCTGCCGGCGGCGTTCCCAAACCTGCTCGCCAACGGCAGCCAGGGCATCGCGGTCGGCATGGCGACCTCGATCCCGCCGCACAACGCCGCCGAGCTCTGCGACGCGGCGCTCTACCTGATCGCCAACCCGCAGGCGACCTCGGCCCAGCTCGTCAGCTTCGTGCAGGGGCCGGACTTCCCCACCGGCGGCATCCTGATCGACTCGGCCGAATCGATCGCCGAGGCCTACCGCACGGGCCGCGGCGCCTTTCGCGTGCGCGCCCGCTGGACCAAGGAGGACCTCGGCCGCGGCACCTGGAACATCGTCGTCACCGAGATCCCCTACGGCATCCCGAAGGCGCGGCTGATCGAGAAGCTGGCCGAGCTGCTGCAGGAAAGGAAGCTGCCGCTGCTCGCCGACGTGCGCGACGAATCGGCCGAGGACGTGCGCGTCGTGCTGGAGCCGCGCTCGCGCAGCGTCGACCCGGTGATCCTGATGGAATCGCTGTTCCGGCTGACCGAGCTGGAAGCCCGCATCCCGCTCAACATGAACGTGCTGGTCGGTGGCCTCGTGCCCCGCGTCATCGGGCTCGCCGAGGCTTTGCGCGAATGGCTCGACCATCGCCGCGTCGTGCTGCAGCGGCGCTCGCGCAACCGGCTCGGGCAGATCGAGCGCCGGCTCGAGATCCTGAACGGCCTGCTCATCGTCTACCTCGACCTCGACGCGGTGATCCGCATCATCCGCGAGGAGGACGAGCCGAAGCCGGCCCTGATGGCGCATTTCGGGCTGACCGAGGTCCAGGCCAACGCGATCCTCGACACGCGGCTGCGCTCCCTGCGCAAGCTCGAGGAGATGGAGCTGAAGCGCGAGCTGGAGACCCTGTCGCGCGAAAAGGACGGGCTCGAGGCGCTGCTCGGCTCGGATGCCGCGCAGTGGAAGGCGATCACCCAGCAGGTCCGCCAGGTGAAGAAGGCGTTCGGGCCCGACACCAAGCTCGGCGCCCGCCGCACGACGCTGCAGAACCCGCCCGACACCGCGGGCATCGACTTCACGGCCGCGATGGTCGAGCGCGAGCCGATCACCGTCATCGTCTCGGAGAAGGGCTGGATCCGCGCGCTGAAGGGCCACGTCGCCGACCTGTCGGGCGTCGCCTTCAAGGGCGACGACCAGATCAAGATCGCCTTCCCGAGCGAGACCACCGCCAAGATCCTGGTCCTGGCCTCGAACGGCAAGGTGTTCACGCTCGACGCCTCGAAGCTGCCGGGCGGCCGCGGCTTCGGCGATCCGATCCGGCTGATGGTCGACCTCGACGACGGCACCGAGATCGTCGCGGCGCTGCCCTATCGCCCCGAGACCCGCCTGCTCATCGCCGGCTCTGACGGGCGCGGCTTCCTCGCGCCGTCCGACGGGCTGGTCGCCAACACCCGCAAGGGCAAGGGCATCCTGGGCCTCGACGGGGACGCCAAGGCGGTGCTGCTGGTGCCGGCCGAGGGCGACCACGTCGCGGTGACGAGTTCCGACAAGCTGCTGCTGGTCTTCCCGATCACCGAGCTGACCGAGCTCGTGCGCGGCAAGGGCGTGCGCCTCCAGCGCTGCCGGCAATCGACCCTCGTCGATGCCTGCGTCTTCGCCCTGGCCGAGGGCCTGCCCTGGCGCGACGGCTCCCCCCAGCCGCGCCTCGCCAACGCCGGCGTGCTGGAGAAGTGGATGGGCCACCGCACCGATGCGGGCACGCTGATGACCCGGAGCTTCCCGAAGTTCGAGCGGTTCGGTCGGTAGAGAGGGCCTGGTTCTGGATCGCCGGAAGAGGGGGAGCGGCTTCTCCGAATCCGGCGCTCCCTCTCCCGACCCGCTTCGCGGGCCACCCTCCCCTCGAAAGGGGGAGGGAAGAGCCCGAACGCGATCGCGAGGCTTATCCGCTCACCGCACCACCCCCTCGCGCTTCAGCAGTGCCCGCTTGCGCTCGATGCCCCAGCGGTAGCCGGACAGGGCGCCGTCCGTCCGCACCACCCGGTGGCAGGGGATCGCGACGGCGAGGGCGTTGGCGCCGCAGGCGCGGGCGACGGCCCGCACCGCCGCCGGCGTGCCGAGGCTCCGGGCGATCTCGGCGTAGCTCGCGGTCGTCCCCGCCGGGATCCTGCGCAGGGCATCCCAGACGCGCTGCTGGAAGGCCGTGCCGCCGATGTCGAGGGGGAGGTCCACCGGCCGCCCCGGCGCTTCGACCAGGCCGACGACCTGCGCGACCAGCGCCTCGAACGCGGCGTCGCCGCCGGCGAGCGCCGCGTTCGGAAAGCGGTCCTCCAGGTCGCGCAGCAGCGCGTCCGGATCGTCGCCGAGCAGGATCGCGCAGACGCCGCGGGCGGTAGCCGCGACGAGGATCGCGCCGAGGCTGCACGGGCCGACCGCGAAGCGGATGGTCTCGCCGGTCCCACCCTTGCGGTAGGCGGCGGGCGCCATGCCGAGCCGCTCGCCGGCCCCGGCGTAGAAGCGGCTCGCCGCCCCGTACCCCGCCTCGTAGAGCGCGTGCGTGACGCTGCCGGCGCTCGGCAGGGTCTTCGCCATCCGTTCGGCCCGGCGGGCCTCGCCGTAGGCCTTCGGCGTGACGCCGGTCGTCGTCTTGAACACCCGATGGAAGTGGAACGGGCTCATCCCGGCCGCGCGGGCGAGAACAGCGAGCGCCGGCAGCGATTCGGCCTCGTCGATCAGGCGGCAGGCGCCGGCGATCGCCGCGGCGCGCCTCGCATCGGGCGACGCCTCGTTCGGCCGGCAGCGCCTGCACGGACGGAAGCCCGCATCCTCGGCCTCGGCGCAGGTGGCGTGGAACGCGACGTTCTCGGGACGCGCCGCGCGCGACGGGCAGCTCGGTCGGCAATACACGCCGGTGCTGCGGACCGAGTAGACGAAGCGGCCATCGTACGCCGCGTCGCGCGCCGACACGGCTTCGCGCCGCATGGCATCCGCTGAGAGATCGGGACGGGTGGCCTCGGTCGTCGGCATCGCAGCCTCATCGATGATCGGGGCCGGATGCGGACCGCGCGGTCTCCCCGTCATGCGCTGCTCGCTCACGGGCCGCATCCCGTCCCTTGCTCTCGAATCCGGCGGGCATCCTGGGCGCGCACGGCGTCCTCCTCAATCCGCCGGCCGCGCCGCATCGACCGCCCAGAGGTGCAACGCCGCGTAGGCGCGGTACGGGCGCCAGCCTTCGGCGCGCAGCAGCAGCTCCGCCGGGCTCGGGCGCCCGGCGCCGCCATCGAGGGCCCGCAGCAGGCCGACGTCCCCGGGCGGAAACGCGTCCGGCGCGCGCAACGCCCGCATCGCGATGTACTGCGCCGTCCAAGGCCCGATCCCGCGGATCGCGGTCAGGCGGGCGACGGCGGTGGCGAGGTCCTGGTCGGGTGCGAACGGATCGGGCTCGGCGAGGCTCGCCGCCGCGAGCGCCCGGATCGCGGCCCCGCGCGCACGCGGCATCGTCAGGATCTGCGCGACGTCCGCCGCGGCCACACGCTCGGCGGTCGGGAAGACATGGGTCAGGCCGGGTTCGGCGAGGGCCGGGAGGGGCGTTCCGAGCTCGGCGACGAGCCGCCCGGCGAGCCGGGTCGCGGCCGCCACAGAGACCTGCTGCCCGAGGATCGCGCGGACGCCGAGCTCGAACCCGTCCCAGGCCCCCGGCACCCGCAAGCCGGGCCGCGCGGCGACGAGGGGCGCGAGACGAGGATCGGTCGCGAGATGCGCGCCGATCGCCGCCGGGTCGGCGTCGCAATCGAACAAGCGCCGGAGCCGGGCCGCGATTCCGGGAAGCTCGGCCTCCGCCACGCCCGTCACGATCGCGACGAGCCCATCGCCGCCGGGCGTGATCGCGATCGATCCGGTTCCCCCTGCGACGGCGATGGTGCGCGCGTAACGATCCGGGCCCACCGCCTCGATCCCGGGGATCGCCCGGCCGGCGAGGAAGTCGCGCATCGCCGGCCAGTCGTAGGGCGGGCGGCAGGGCAGGGCGATCGACGCAGGCACCGCGGCCGCGATCCGGGTCAGCCGTTCACCGCCCGCCGCACCGGCGCGGCGTCGCGGCCCGGAAGCCAGCGCGCGATGGCGGCGTAGAGGACCGCGCGGTCGAACGGCTTGCCGACGTGGTCGTCCATGCCGGCCTCGCGGAACTGGCGCACCTCGGCCGGCAGCACGTTGGCGGTCATCGCGATCACCGGCACGTTCGCCGCCGGGCCTTTCAGGCGGCGGATCATCCGCGTCGCGGTGATGCCGTCCATGCCCGGCATCTGCACGTCCATCAGCACGAGGTCGAACGCGCCGTCCTCCACCGCCATCACGGCGGCGGCGCCGTCGGCGACCACGTCGACGGTGTGGCCGGCGGCCTCCAGCACCAGCCGCGCCAGCTCCTGGTTAATCTCGACGTCCTCGACCAGGAGGATGTGCCCGGTGGCGTGCGACGCGACGACGGCCGGCACGGCGGTGGGGGCGTCGACGTCGACGCCGCGCGGCAGCGTCACCGTGAACCAGAAGGTCGAGCCCTCGCCGTCGTCGGAGGCGACGCCGATCGTCCCGCCCATCAGCTCGACGAGGCGCCGGCAGATCGCGAGGCCGAGGCCGGTCCCGCCGAAATCGCGGCTCACCGAATTGTCGACCTGCGAGAAGCGCTCGAACAGCCGGTGCTGCTTGGCCTGCGGGATGCCGATGCCGGTATCGCTGACGCTGAAACGGATGGTCTCGCCGGCCGGCGTGGTGCCGGCATGGCGCACCGCGAGGGTGACGCTGCCGCGCCGGGTGAACTTCACCGCGTTGTTCAGGAGGTTGAGCAGGATCTGGCGCAGCCGGGCCTCGTCGCCGACGAGGCTGGGCGGCAGGTCCGGGTCGATCCGGCCGATCACGGTGAGACCCTTCGCGGAGGCGAGCCCGCGCACGATCGACAGGCCGTTGTCGGCCAGCGCCGCCGGCGCGAAGGCGCGCTGCTCGAGATCGATCGCCCCGGCCTCGACCTTCGAGAAGTCGAGGATGTCGTTGACCACGGTGAGCAGGGCGGAGCCCGACGAGCGCGCCAGCTCGGCGTGGCGCTGCAGGTCGGGCGCCAGCCGCTCGGAGCGCGCCAGCAGGTCGGTGAAGCCGATCACCGCGTTCAGCGGGGTGCGGATCTCGTGGGACATCGCGGCGAGGAAGTCGGTCTTGGCGAGGCTCGCGCGCTCGGCTTCCAGGCGCGCGGCCTCCGCGGCGGTCTTGGCCGCCTGCAGCGCGAGCTCGGCCTGCTTGCGATCGGTCGCGTCGAGGTTCAGGCCGATCACCCGCACGGGCCGCCCGGCGGGATCGTAGTAGGCGCGGCCGATGCTCTGCAGCCAGCGCTCGACGCCGTCGCCGCCCGTGATCCTGAACTCCATCACGAAGCTGCGGCGCGAGGCGATCGCCTCGGCGGCGTCCGCCAGGGCGCGCTCCCGGTCCTCGGGCATCACCAGGGCCTTCCAAGCCTCGATCGGCATGCGCAGGGGTTCGGTGCTCGACAGCCCGTGCAGCCGCGCGCTCTCGGGCGAGAGCAGGACGGAACCGGCGACGAGGTCGAGGTCCCAGGAGCCCGCCTCGGCCGCGTCCTGGGCAAGGCGCAGCAGGTCGCTGGTCTCCTCCAGGGCCCGGCGCGCGGTGATGATGTCGTCGATGTCGAGGGCGGTGCCGAGCCAGCCGACGATGGTGCCCGCCTCGCGGATCGGCATCATCACGATCTTGTGCCAGCGATAGGTGCCGTCGTGCCGGCGCAGCCGGCCTTCGATCTCGTGCCCGCGCCCGTCGCGAACGGCCGCCGCCCGGGCCGCCTCCATGCGCCCGGCATCGTCCGGGTGGTTGGCCGCGAGCCTTTCGGCAAGGCCGGTCCCGATCGGCCCGTAATAGGCCTCGAAGCGCTGGTTGACGTAGGCGGCGAGGCCATCCTCGGCCCGCACGATCCAGACGAGCTGCGGCAGCGTGTCGGCGAGCGCCCGGTAGCGCGCCTCGCTCGACCGCAAGGCGTCCTCCGCCTGATGGCGCGCATCGACGTCGCGGACCGAGGCGACGAAGCCGGCGGGTCGGCCGGCGGCGTCCCGCACCAGGCGCCACGAGCCCTCGACCCAGATGTAGGAGCGGTCGCCCCGGCGCAGGCGATAGGTCGCCACCGCGGTCTCGGCCTCGCCTCCCGAGAGGCGGGCGATCATCGCCGAGAGCGCGCCTGCGTCGTCGGGATGGGCCTCGTCCTCCGGCCGCGTCCCGACGAGGTCCTGCGGCGCCAGGCCCAGCAGCGCGTGCGAGGCCGGCGACGCGTAGATCCGCCGGCCGTCGAGGCCGACCTGGACGATCATGTCGCTGGCGTTGTCGGCGAGCAGGCGGTAGCGCGCCTCGCTCAGCGCGATCGCCTCCTCGGCCCGGCGCAGATGGGTGATGTCGCGCACGCTGATGAAGACGCGCGCCACGCGGCGGCCGCCGGCCTCGCGCAGGGGCACCAAGATCACCTCGAAGCGGTGGGTCCCGTCGCCGCCGACCCGCTCCTCCTGGCGCCGCGCTGGCTCGCCGGAGCGGATCACACCCTCGATGTCGGCCCGCACGATCGCGGCCATGTCGGGCGGCATCACCTCTTCCGGGGTCTTGCCGCGGACGGCCTGCTGCGAGTGCCCGATCAGCGCGGCGGCGCTCGGGTTCAGGGTCTCGAGGGCGAAGCTGCCATCGGCCGCGACGGCGTGGACGAAGAGGTGGTCGGTGGCGTTTTCGAACACGCCGCGGAACAGCGTCTCGGCCTCGCCGAGGGCACGGTGGGTCTCGACCAGCAGCGCCTCGCGCCGCCGCCGGCGCTCGAGCTCGCGCAGCAGCACCAGGCATCCGAGCAGGATGACCGCGCTCGCGACCGCGCCGACCGCCAGCGCGTTGCGCCGCTCCGCGACGAGCGGCGCGAGCACGACCTCCACCGACTTGCCGACCGTGACGACGAGCGGAAGGTTCTCCGTGGCGCGATATCCGAAGATGCGCGCGCGCCCGTCGAGGCCGCTCTCGACCGCGTAGGTTCCCGCCGGCGCCTCGGACAGGCGCGCGAACAGGCCCTGACCGTCGAGCCGCCGGGACAGGTCGCGCTCGTACATGCCCGGCATCGCCGGCTCGCGGATACGGACGTAGCCGTCGCGGCCGAACAGCCCGACGACCGCGTCGGCGCCGACGTCGAGCGCCTTGAAGCGCCGGGCGAGGTAGTCCGGGTCGACGGCCACCATGAGGACGCCGCCGAAGCTGCCGTCCGGGCGCGTCAGCCGGCGCGCGAGGTTGAAGGTGAAGGTATCCATCAGCCGGCCGCGGATGGTGCGCCCGACATAGAGGCCGGCTTCGGGATTGTCGGCCAGCGACCGGAAGTAGGGCCTGTCCGCGACGTTGGTCCTGCTGAGGGCGGAGGGCACGGCGTCGCGCGTGGCGACGAGGTCGCCGTTCGCGTCGAAGATCGCGATCTGGCGCGCGCTCTCGGCCAGCATCGTGGCGCGCTTCGACCAGCGGGCGAAATCGAAGGTCTCGGGATCGTCGGCGTAGTCGGCCTCGATCAAGCGCATCACCTGGTCGACGCCCTCGATCAGGCGCGAGACCTGCTCGGCCAGCGCGATCGACAGGTTCAGCACGTCGCGCCGCGCCTGGAGCATTTCGCCCTCGCGGCGCTGCTCAAGATGGAACAGCAGGCCGAGCCAAACGAGTGCGAGGAAGACGAGGCCCCCCGTCGCCACGAGCGCCTGCGGCAGCCGGCCGGCGAGGCGATTCGGCATGAGGCCGACCCTCCGTCGTTCCGGCATCTGCGTCGTCGCCACCATCATCCCGCTCACCCAGAACCCGCTCCGCGCGACCGTGGCATGCCGATCGTCACGAAACTGAATACGCGGCGCGTCGTCAGGACGTTTGCGCGACGTCTTCCAGCGCGCGCACGGTCTCGTCGCGCAGGGCGCGGATCTCGGCGAGCGCGGGCGCGAGGTCGGCGCCGTCCTTCGCCTCCGCTTCGAGAGCCCGGCAGGCCGTGGACAGCCGCTCGCAGCCGAGCATGCCCGACATCGAGATCAGGGTGTGCGCCTCCCGCGCGATCTCGCCCGGCGGGCGGCTTCCGGCCGGGAACGCGGTGCGCAGGCTGTCCGTGAACCGGACGATCAGGCGCCGGAGCTTCTCGGCGCCGATCACGCCGCCGAGGTCGTCGAGGACCGGGCGGCTCAGCAGGGGCAGGGTCACGGTCGCGCTCCGAAGTCACGTCTTGCCGGCGGCGCCTTCGCGGACGACGCCTGCATCGTCCGCCCTACGTCGGCCCGGACTGCGAAGTTTCCGTTGCCGACCGGTCGGCAACGGCAGCGGACGCGGCGCTAGAGCAGCGTGCCGCGCAGGATCAGCAGCGCCACCGAGAAGTAGATGACGAGGCCGGTCACGTCGACGAGCGTCGCCACGAAGGGCGCCGAGGCGGTCGCCGGGTCGAAGCCGAGCCGTTGCAGCAGGAACGGCAGCATCGAGCCCGACAGCGACCCGAAGGTGACGATGCCGACGAGCGCGCCGCCGACGGTCGCCGCCACCAGCGGCCAGTGCTCGCCGTAATCGTACAGGCCGGTCTTCTGCCAGATCGCGATCCGCACCACGGCGATCACCCCGAGGATGCCGCCGAGCACGAGGCCGGTGGGCAGCTCGCGCAGGGCCACCCGCCACCAGTCGCGCAGGCGGATCTGGTGCAGCGCCAGCGCGCGGATCAGCAGCGAGGTCGCCTGGCTGCCGGAATTGCCGCCCGAGCTCATGATCAGCGGGATGAATAGCGTCAGGACGATCGCCTTCTCGAGCTCGCCCTCAAATCCCTGCATCGCCGAGGCGGTCAGCATCTCGGAGAGGAACAGCGCGCAGAGCCAGCCGGCGCGCTTCCGGATCATCGTCATGAAGCCGATGTCCATGTAGGGCTCGGGCAGCGCCTCCATGCCGCCGAAGCGCTGCACGTCCTGGGTCTGCTTCTCGACCATCGCGTCGATCATGTCGTCGACGGTGACGATGCCGATCAGGTGGCCGACCGCGTCGACCACCGGCAGGGCGAGCAGGTCGTATTTCGAGATCAGCCGGGCGGCCTCCTCGCGGCTCGCCGTCGGCGACACCGCGAGCGGGCGGCGGCCGGCGGCGACCGAGAGCACGTTGTCCTCGGGGTTGCCCGAGATCAGCCGGCGCAGCGGCACCGCCTTGGTCAGCGCGCGGGTGCGCGGGTCGAGCACGAAGATCGCATAGATCGTCTCGCGGGTCTTCTCGACGCGGCGGATGTGGTCGAGGGTCTGCGCCACGGTCCAGGTGCCGGGCACGGTGACGAACTCGGTGGTCATCAGCGAGCCGACGGTCTCCTCGCCGTAGGCGCTGAGGCGGTCGACGGCGCCGCGGGTCTCGGCGTCGAGGCGGGCGCGCAGGTCCGAGCGGCCGGGCTCCTCGATCTCGCGGAACACGTCGGTCACGCGGTCGGCCGACATGCCCGACAGGTAGGTGGCGACACGGTCGCGCGGCAGCATCTCGATGATGTCGGCGGCGTCGTCGAGCTCGGGCTGGTCGAGCACCTCGATCGCGCGATCGTGCGGCAGGCCGAGCAGGATCGCGGCGGCGACCTCCGGCGCCTCGGCGTTCAGCGCCTCGACGATGTCGGGCGCACGCTCGTCGGAGAGGCGCGCAGCCAGGACGGAGGGGTCGACGCGCGGATCGATCGGCACGACCGCGTCGGGGACCGGCAGGGGGGGGACCTGTTCAACCATGGGCCTCGCCTCGCGGGCCCGGCGGCGCGCCGTGCGGCACCGGCCGCGACCGGCTGCGCGGCGGAGCCCGGCGCGAGCCCTTCAGGGGCTCAGGCGGGATCGCGGCGTGCGGCCGGCCACGGCTCGGACGATCGGTCTGGCGTGTCGCTGGGCATCGGATCTTCGTGGGAATGGCGTGCGCGGATGCCGACGGCCGTCTCCGCGCGCGGCAGCCTGTGCGCCCGGCGGTGCGACGCGTCAAGCCGAAAGCGCGCCCCTCGGAGAGGGCGTGGCGGCAGGGGGCGGAATGGGGTTGGCGATTTGGCGCCACCGACACCATCTACCTGATCGGAAAGCCGAATTCAGCGTTTTGGAGATGAATGCCGGGGCGACCGAGCGCTCTCTCGGCGATCCTATGAGAAATATAAGTGTAGCGCCCGCTTGTATTGCGCCCAAGGTATCGCCTATCTTCCGGTCATCGAAGTTCACGAGGAGAAACGCCATGGCTTGGTCCGCCCCCATCGTTCAGGAAGTCTGCGTCGGCATGGAAGTGACGAGCTACGAGTCCGCCGAGATCGACACCTTCAACTGAGCCGATGACCGGCTCGCGAGCGAGCCGGCAAGACGTCCCTTTCGCCCGCATCCCATTCAGGAGAATTCACATGGCTTGGTCCGCCCCCGTCGTTTCCGAGATCTGCGTCGGCATGGAAGTCACCAGCTACGAGTCGGCCGAGATCGACACCTTCAACTGAGCTTTCGATCGGCCGCCGATGCGGCCGGTCTCGTGAGCGCCGCTCCCTCGGGGGCGGCGTTTTGCGTTGGTGCCGGGCGTGAAACGACGAAGCCGGCCGTCCCTCGCGGGCGGCCGGCTTCGTCGTGTTCGGCGTAACCGAGGTCTCACAGACGGTAGCGGATCTGGTCGGTCCAGAACCGCTCCAGGCGGCTGAGGGCGGTGTTGAGCCGGCCGAAATCGTCGTCGGAGATGCCGCCGATCGGCTGGATGGTGCGGGCGTGCTTGTCGTAGAGGCCCTGGATGATGTCGTGGACCATCCGGCCCTTGTCGGTGAGGCTGATGCGCACCGAGCGGCGGTCGGTCTTCG
The DNA here is from genome assembly GCF_022829665.1 of Methylobacterium sp. E-041. Lineage (NCBI taxonomy): Bacteria > Pseudomonadati > Pseudomonadota > Alphaproteobacteria > Hyphomicrobiales > Methylobacteriaceae > Methylobacterium > Methylobacterium sp. E-041. The sequence goes on from NZ_JAKSYQ010000228.1 coordinate 87,484, forward strand.
AGCGGGCGTGGTGCAGGTAGCCGGCCTCGACCAGCTTCTTGACGTTGTAGGAGACGTTGGAGCCGAGGTAGTAGCCCTTGGTCCGCAGCTCGCTGGCGGTGAGTTCCTTGTCGCCGATGTTGTAGAGCAGCAGCGCCTGAACGCTGTTGACGTCCTCGCGGCCGCGGCGCTCGAACTCGTCCTTGATCACGTCGAGCAGGCGGCGGTGCAGGCGCTCGACGAGGTGCAGGGCCTCGAGATACGAGCCGGCGACGGCTCCGGTCTCGGGAGCGGTGTTGGTATCCGAGATGTTGACGGCCTGGGACTTCATCTTGTGCCTCGCCCGAATTGTTTTGCCGGAGCCTTCTGCCGTCCGGCACCGCTCATGGGGTGAAACTAGGCGGCGGGGATGAAAACCGCTCTAAGAGACAGGATGAATTCGCGATTTACTTCTGTCGGTAAATGCAAAGTGAAGTGATTCGTATAACCACTCGTTTACCGCGCTTCCTGTGCCGCGAGCCAAGAAAAAACGAAGTAGAAGATCACGATACTGGACTCGACCAAGACCAGAATCAGCGGCGTCTGCAACAGTTGCGGCGTCAGGACGGCGAGCGTCAGCATCGAGGTCACCGCCAGCAGCCAGACCACGCCGCCCCAGGCGCTGGTGAGCCACAGGCCGATCGCCGCGTTGGCGTCAATCACCGCGAAGTAGATCAGCGCCGCCTGGCGCCCGAACGGCTCCAGCGCGAACGGGCGGTGCCCCGGCACCACATCGAGGATCGTCGCGAAGGAGAGCACGCTCTTGGCGAGCCACGCCAGGGCCGTCAGCCGCATGAACCAGACCAGCACCGTGTCCCAGGTGCTCTTGGGCGCGGCCGAGCGCCGCTCGATGCGGTCGCTCGGGGCCTCACCGACCGCGCTGCCGCGGGTGATGCGTCCGACCTTGCGCATCAGGCGAACCGAGGCTCCGGCGCCTCGGACGGCCCGAAGGCAGCGGCGACCGCGGCGTGGTCGACGGCCTCGAGCGTCGCCGGCCGCCAGTCCGGCCGGCCGTCCTTGTCGATCAGCACGGCGCGGACGCCCTCGAAGAAGTCATGCCCGCGCATCAGGCGGGTGACGAGGCGGTATTCGGTCAGCACCGCGTCGGCGAAATCGAGATCCAGCCCGCGCCGCATCTGCTCGCGGGCGATGCACAGGCTTGTCGGGCAGCGGGTGCGCATCACGGCCGCGGTCTCCGCGGCGAAGGTCGAGCCCGATGCGGCCGTGCCGTCCAGCCGTCGCAGGATGTCCGCGACGTCGTCGGCGGCGAACGCGTCGTTGATCAGGCCGCGCTCGGCGACGAGCGGCCCGGTCGGCGGGCGCGCGGCGCTGGTCTCGAGCGCGGCCGCGATCGGGCCGCCCTGGGCGAGCCGGTCGAGGATCGCGGCGAAATCCCGGGCGGGCGCGTAGGCGGTGGCCAGGCCGAGGGCGAGCGCGTCGCCCGGGCCGACCCGGCTGCCGGTGAGCGCGAGATAGGTGCCGACGCGGCCGGGCAGGCGCGGTAGGGCGTAGGTCATCCCGACATCGGGAAACAGGCCGATCCCGACCTCGGGCATGGCGAAGACATACGTCTCCGAGGCGACGCGGTGGGCCCCGTGGAGCGAGATGCCGACGCCGCCGCCCATCACCACGCCCTCGATCAGCGCGACGATCGGCTTCTCGTAGCGCTGCATCCGGGCGACGAGGCGGTACTCGGCCTGCCAGAACGCGAACACCTCGTCGAAGCGTCCCGCCTGGCCGCAGGCGTGGATGTGGCGGATGTCGCCGCCGGCGCAGAAGGCGCGCCCCCCGGCGCCGCGGATCGCCACGCGGGTGATGCCGGCATCCGACGCCCAGGCGTCGAGCTGCGCGTGCAGCGCGCCGATCATCCCGAGGGAGAGCGCGTTCAGGGCCTTCGGCCGGTCGAGGGTGACGAGGCCGAGCGCGCCCCGCCGCTCGAACCGGATCTCGTCGTTGGCCGCTTCGGCTCCGCTCACGTCTCTCGATCCTCTCGCCGCGTGTCCGCTCAGCGGGGGTTAGAGGCCGTACCGGCCCGGGCGTCAACGCCGGGCACCGGCGCGGGTGTCAGGCCGGCGCTGGGTCCGCGTGCGATGCGGAGGGCAGACCCATGCGGCGGTAGAGTTCGGCCTGGACCGCGATGCTGGTGACAAGGGACAGGATATTCACCGGGCTCATCAGGGCCGGCTTCATCAGAGCCGACCTCACGACGGCCGCTTGGAGCCAAAGCGTCGCCGCGATGATCGCCAGGAGGACCGGCAGGAGCACGGCGCCGACGAGAAGCCCGGCGAACGTGATTTCCCAGACCCGTCCCTTCGTCGCCGAGACCGCGCCCGACAGGCTGAGCGGGAGGACGCCGAGGGCGCCGAGGGCGAGCGCGGGGCCGGCCAGCGTGAGCCGGATGCAGATCCACCAGCTCGGCACAAGCAGTCCCAGAACAAGGAGGACGGGGATCCCGAGCCGATCATGGAGGTTCCAGAGCCAGGCCGCTCCGCCGAGGAAGAGCAGGAGATCGAGGGCGACGACGTTGAGGATGGCGCGGCGCCGCGCGCCGGGTTTCGGGATCGACGGCGGCCCGACGTCCCACATCACCTCGTACAGCCGGACCTTGTAGGGCGCGACGAGGACGAAGACGGCCGCATGGAGCAGCAGCCACCATCCGGTCACGGCGGGCACGTCGTTCTCGTGGCGCATCAGGGCCTCCGCGCCGTCGCCCGCGAGCAGGATCACGAACGCGATCGCCGTCGCCGGCCCGAGCGCGCGCATCGCGCGAAAGCTCCGTCCGTACGCGGCCGGAATGATCCCCTCGAGCGCGAACGATGCCGTCATGAGCCCCCCGACCAACACCTCGACCGGCGAATCGAACGCCGGAGCGATGTGAAAGAATTCCGATCCGCTGCGGGATGTCACGTGCCGAGGCGACGGCGTCACGCAGGCGTGAACCGTTCGGCGACGCTGCCGCGCTGCGGGCGGGGCGCCTCCGGCGGCTCGTGACGTCGCGGCGCTTCGCCGGCTTCGCCCGCCCCGCCACTTATGCTACGCCGCGCCACCCGCGAACCGATCACAGCGAACGCGATCCCATGCCCTTCGAACACGCTTCCGACGACACGCCCCGGCCGCGCCCGCTCGCCGTGGAGACCGCGCGGGAGGGGACCCGCGCCGAGGGCCTGAAGATCACCCAGCGTCCGCGCCGCAACCGCAAGGCCGACTGGTCGCGGCGGCTGGTGCGCGAGAACACGCTGACGGTCGACGACCTGATCTGGCCGATGTTCGTGATCGAGGGGACGGGCCGGCGCGAGCCGATCGCCTCCATGCCCGGCGTCGAGCGCCTCAGCGTCGACGAGATCGTGCGCGACGCCGAGCGCGCCGCTCGCCTCGGCATCCCGGCGATCTCGTTCTTTCCCTATACGGAAGTGAGCTTGCGCGACCCCACAGGCTCCGAGGCCCTGAACCCGGACAACCTCGTCTGCCGGGCGGTGCGCGCGGTGAAGAAGGCGGTGCCGCAGATCGGCATCATGACCGACGTCGCCCTCGACCCCTACACCTCGCATGGCCATGACGGCCTGCTCTCGGACGGCGCGATCCTCAACGATGAGACCGTCGCGCTGCTGGTGGAGCAGAGCCTGATCCAGGCCGAGGCCGGCACCGACATCATCGCGCCCTCCGACATGATGGACGGGCGCGTCGGCGCGATCCGCGCCGGGCTCGACAAGGCCGGCTTCCTCGACGTGCAGATCATGGCCTACGCGGCGAAGTACGCCAGCGCGTTCTACGGCCCGTTCCGCGACGCGATCGGCACGCAGGCGGCGCTCGTCGGCGACAAGCGCACCTACCAGATGGACCCCGGCAACGGCCTGGAGGCGTTGCGCGAGGTCGCCCTCGACCTGGAGGAGGGCGCCGATTCGGTGATGGTGAAGCCCGGGCTGCCCTATCTCGACATCATCCGCCGGGTGAAGGACGAATTCGGCGTGCCGACCTTCGCCTACCAGGTGTCGGGCGAGTACGCGATGATCGAGGCCGCCAGCCGCAACGGCTGGCTCGACGGCGAGCGTGCCATGGTCGAGAGCCTGCTCGCCTTCAAGCGCGCCGGCGCCGACGGCGTGCTGACCTACTACGCCCCCCGCGTCGCCGAGCGGCTGCGCACCGGCGCGTGAGGCGCCGGCGGGGCAGGGGGTTCGTCGCCCTCGGGATCGTGCTCGGATTTCTCGGCGGTCTCGGCGCCTGCGAGAGCGCGGTGCAGCGCCAGCGCCTGTCCATCTGCCGGAAAGCGGTGCCCGCGCTCGTGCCGGACGAGACGGCGGTGCGGATCCTGCGCGCCGGCACCGGCGCGGCCCCCGACAGCATCCGCGTCGACTACGTGCTCGGTCACTATCCCCACTATGCGTTGTGCCGCTTCAACGCCGGGGCCGTGCTCGACGGCATCTCCACCGACCGCACGACGCTGTCGGAGGCCTCCCTCTACCTGCTCAAGCGCTACTATCTCGACACGCCGGACGCCGACGAGCCCAAGCAGAAGATACCTTGAGCGCTCGGCGCTCGAAGGAGGTTAGCGTCACGTAGTCCCTACGGTGACGTGTTTTGAGGCCGACGGACGGTGACTTGCTTGCAAGAGAAGCAATTACAGCTCAAGCCAGCAAAAATTAACAACAGCCCATGCCTCGCGCTTTTAAGCTTTGTGAAAATATTACAGTCCTAAGTCTATATCACTACGGACTCATACAACCTTCTCCCCCACAGGTACGCGTCGGCGTGCCCGCGGCGGCGCGCCCAGGAGATTCCATGGTCCCCCAGCGCATCTCCGAAGATGTCGGCCTCGCGGAACTGGTCGACCGCTCCACCGGCCAGCTGAAGACCTCGACCCGAGCCAGCATCGGCGCGATCAACACGATCACCCGCCGCATGCATCTGCTGGCGATGAACGCGATGATCGAGGCGGCGCATGCCGGCGCGCAGGGCGCGGGCTTCTCGGTGGTGGCGCAGGAGGTGCGCCAAGTCGCCGGCGAGATCGACGGCCTCGCCTCGGCGCTGGGCACGAAGCTCGGCGACGGCGTCGACACGCTGACCCGCGCCGTCGGCCAGCTCGCCGACCACGCCCGCGCCACGCGTTGCGTCGATCTCGCCCTCAACGCCGTCGAGGTGATCGACCGCAATCTCTACGAGCGCACCTGCGACGTGCGCTGGTGGGCGACGGATGCCGCGATCGTCGACGCCGCCTCCGATCCGACCGAGGCGGCCGCCGCCCATGCGAGCCGGCGCCTCGGCGTCATCCTGTCGTCCTACACGGTCTATCTCGACCTCTGGCTGTGCGACCTGCACGGGCGCGTGATCGCCGGCGGGCGCCCGGACCGCTTCGCCGTCCAGGGCCGCGACGTCCGCAACGAGGCGTGGTTCGCCAAGGCGCGCGCCCTGACCTCGGGCGACGACTTCGCGGTCGCCGACATCGCGCGCTGCGCCGGGCTCGGCGGTGCGCAGGTCGCGACCTACGTCGCCTCGGTCCGCGCGGACGGCGAGGCGCACGGCAAGCCCCTGGGCTACCTCGCGATCCATTTCGACTGGGAGCCGCAGGCCCGCGCGATCGTTGAGGGTGTCCGCCTCGCGCCCGACGAGCGGGCATCGAGCCGCGTGATGCTGCTCGACGCGCGCCATCGCGTCATCGCCTGCTCGCGGGGCCGCGGCATCCTCACCGAGCGCTACCCGCTGCAGGTCGACGCCGACGCCAGCGGGCATTACCGTGATCCCCAGGGGCGCCTGGTCGCGTACCACGCCACGCCCGGCTACGAGACCTATGCTGGCCTCGGTTGGCGCGGCGCCATCGAGCAGGCGGCCGGCTGAGCGGAGGGGGCCGGGCCTTGAGGGAGATCGGGGCGATTCCCATGTGACGGTCCAGCGACGTCACGCGAGATCACGGCCATGCTGAACCCCCGCTCCGATTACGCCCACCCGTTCGAAGCGCCGAGCTACCTGCCCCCCGTGACGATGCCGGCGGTCCGCGCCAGCCTCGGCGGCCGCACGGTCGCCTACCTGCTCGACATCCTGTTCATCCTCGGCTTCAGCGCCCTGCTCTGGGTCGCGATCGCTTTCCTCGGCGTGGTCACCTTCGGCCTCGGCTGGGCGCTGTTCGCGGTCCTGCCGGCGAGCGGCGTGATCTACAGTGCGATCACCGTCGGCGGCTCGCGCCAGAGCACGCTCGGGATGCGGATGATGGGCCTGCGCGTCGTCGCGCCGGAGACCGGGCGGCCGGTCGACCTGATCACCGCCGCGGTCCACGCGCTGCTGTTCTACGTCGCGATCTCGACCTTCCTGCTGTGGTTCGTCGATCTCGCCTTCGGCCTGGTCCGCAGCGATCGCCGCCTCGGCCACGACGTGCTCCTCGGCCTCGCCGTCGTGCGCGCCGGCTGACGTCGCGACCGCGCCGGCAAACGGTTTCGGCCGCGCACACCGGCGCGGCGAAATTGTCGCCTCGCCTTGGCCGGCAACCCATTGAGCGCGGCCACGGCCGCGTTACACTGCAGCGGCGGCCCGGCGCAGGAACCCGTGGCGAGAGGGCAGCGCGAAGCGTGACGAGCCACCCGCGCGACACACCGCAGTTCTACCTGACGGCGCCGTCGAACTGCCCCTACCTGCCGGGGCAGGAGGAGCGGAAGGTGTTCACGCACCTCGTCGGCCGTCGCGCCCGCGATCTCAACGAGATCCTGACGCAGGGCGGCTTCCGCCGCTCGCAGACCATCGCCTACCGCCCGGCCTGCGAGACCTGCCGCGCCTGCATCTCGGTGCGCGTGGTGGTGTCCGACTTCGTCGCCAGCGGCAGCCAACGCCGGATCCTGTCGCGCAGCGCCGACCTCGTCGGCACGCCCGAGCCGAACCGCCCGGCCTCCGAGCAGTACGCCCTGTTCCGCCGCTACCTCGACGCCCGCCACGGCGACGGCGGCATGGTCGACATGACGGTGCTCGACTACGCGATGATGATCGAGGACAGCCACGTCGACACGCACCTCGTCGCCTATCGCCGGCGCGGGCCCGACACCGCGATCCACGGCCGCGGCGTCGGCGGCTTGGTGGCGCTCTGCCTCACCGACGTGCTCTCCGACGGCCTGTCGATGGTGTACTCGTTCTACGACCCGGCGGAGGCCCACCGGTCGCTTGGGACCTACATGATCCTCGATCATATCCGGCGCGCCCACGAGATGGGCCTGCCGTACCTCTACCTCGGCTACTGGGTCGAGGGCTCGCGCAAGATGGATTACAAGGCCCGCTTCCTGCCGCAGGAGCGGTTGCAGCCGCAGGGTTGGGTGCGGGTCGAGCCGAAGGCGTAATGCCAGCGCGGTCAGCAGGGCCGGCCGGCCCTGCGGTGCGTTCACCTCCCGGCCCAGCCGTGCTAGGCGCGCGGCTCGATACGCCCGCGAGATCCGAGACGCCGATGATCCCCCGCTACAGCCGCCCCGCGATGACGGCGATCTGGTCGCCCGAATCCCGCTTCCGCATCTGGTTCGAGATCGAGGCGCACGCCACCACGGCGCTTAGCGAGATCGGCGTGGTGCCGAAGGACGCCGCTGACAAGGTCTGGGAGAAGGGCCGCGATGCGGTGTTCGACGTGGCCCGCATCGACGCGATCGAGGCGGTGACCAAGCACGACGTCATCGCCTTCCTCACGCATCTGTCGGAGATCGTCGGGCCGGAGGCGCGCTTCGTCCACCAGGGCATGACCTCGTCGGACGTGCTCGACACCTGCCTCAACGTCCAGCTCGTCCGCGCCGCCGACATCCTGATCGCCGACGTCGATGCGCTGCTCGCCGCCCTGAAGCGCCGCGCGCTCGAGCACAAGCTCACCCCGACCATCGGCCGCTCGCACGGCATCCACGCCGAGCCCGTCACCTTCGGCCTCAAGCTCGCCCAGGCCTACGCCGAGTTCGTGCGCAACCGCGCCCGGCTGGTGTTGGCGCGGGAGGAGATCGCCACCTGCGCGATCTCGGGCGCGGTCGGCACCTTCGCCAACATCGACCCGCGGGTCGAGGCCTACGTCGCCGAGAAGATGGGGCTGACGGTCGAGCCGGTCTCGACCCAGGTCATCCCGCGCGACCGGCACGCGATGTTCTTCGCGACGCTCGGCGTCGTCGCTTCGTCGCTCGAGCGGCTCGCGATCGAGGTGCGTCACCTGCAGCGCACCGAGGTGCTGGAGGCCGAGGAGTTCTTCTCGGAAGGCCAGAAGGGCTCGTCGGCGATGCCGCACAAGCGCAATCCGGTGCTGACCGAGAACGTCACCGGGCTCACCCGCATGGTGCGCGCCTACGCGCTGCCGGCGATGGAGAACGTGGCGCTCTGGCACGAGCGCGACATCTCGCACTCCTCCGTCGAGCGGATGATCGGGCCGGATGCCACCATCACCCTCGACTTCGCGCTCGCCCGCATGACGGGGGTGATCGACAAGCTGCTGATCTACCCGGCCCAGATGCAGAAGAATCTCGACCGGCTCGGCGGCCTCGTCCACTCGCAGCGCGTGCTGCTGGCCCTGACGCAGGCGGGCGTCAGCCGCGAGGACGCGTATCGCCTCGTCCAGCGCAACGCGATGCCGGTCTGGCGCGGGGAGGGCGACTTCCTCGCCCTGCTGAAGGGCGATGCCGAGGTCACGGCGGCCCTGTCGCCCGAGCAGATCGAGGAATGCTTCGATCTCGGCTACCACTTCAAGCACGTGGACACGATCTTCTCGCGGGTCTTCGGGGACGGCTGAACCCCGCACGAATCCTGCTAGGAACGATATCGACCGGTCATCGCAAAGGGCATCCGCCGTGGCGTCACCCCGCATCGTCTACCTCAACGGCGAATTCCTGCCCTTCGACCAGGCCCGCGTGTCGGTGATGGATCGCGGGTTCCTGTTCGCGGACGGGATCTACGAGGTCTCGGCGATCATCGACGGGCGCCTCGTCGACAACGCGGCGCATCTTGCCCGCCTCGACCGGTCGCTCGGCGAGATCGGCATCCGCAACCCGCACGACGCGGCCGCCTGGGAGCGCCTGCAGACCGAGCTCGTCGCCCGGAACGGGGTCGTCGAGGGGCTGGTCTACATGCAGGTCACGCGCGGCGTGCACGAGCGCGACTTCGCCTTCCCGCCCGCCGGCACGCCGCCGACCGTGATGATGTTCACGCAAGCCAAGACCGTGCTCGCCAACACGCTGGCCGAGACGGGCGCCAAGGTGGTCACGGTCGAGGACCTGCGCTGGAAGCGGCGGGACATCAAGTCGGTCGCCCTGCTCGCACAGGTGCTGGCCAAGCAGGCGGCCGCGGAGGCCGGCGTCGCCGAAGCCTGGATGGTCGAGGACGGCGCGGTCACGGAGGGCTCGTCCTCCACCGCCTTCATCGCGACCGGGGACGGCCGCCTCGTCACCCGCCCGCTCTCGACCGCGCTCCTGCCCGGCATCACCCGCGCCGCGGTGATGCGGCTCGCCGCCGAGACCGGCCTGACGGTGGAGGAGCGCCTGTTCTCCGTCGAGGAGGCCTACGCGGCGGCGGAGGCGTTCTACACCAGCGCCTCGGCCTTCGTGATGCCGGTCGTCGCCATCGACGACCGCACGATCGGCGAGGGCGTCCCCGGCCCGATCGCCCGCCGCCTGCGCGAGCTCTACATCGCGATGGCGCGGGGGAGCTGAGGGAACCTTTCGCGACCCAATCGGAGACATTCCTCGCCGCGCCTTCGCTCCCCCCTCTGCGGGGGAGGGTCGGCCTCGCGTCAGCGAGGTTCGGGAGAGGGGAGCGACCTTTCCGGATACGGCGCTCCCCTCTCCCGACCCGCTTCGCGGGCCACTCTCTCCCGCAGAGGGGGGAGCGAAGCGGCGCTCGATTCGAACGAGGCATCCGCGTCCCAGGAGATCGCGATAGGAACGGTTCCCCGGCCTCGGTGTTTGCTTCCCGATCGCGAACGAGAGGGAGGTCTTCGTTGTCAAAGGTCCTGACGGGGCTCGCCGCCTCGGTCTTCGCGCTGGTCGCCACGGCCGCGCTCGCCCAGAATCCCGATGCGCCGCTGAAGGATCGCGACAGCGATCCGGTGCTGCCGCCCCAGAACCAGACGCCGCCCGATCGCGTGCGCCCGAATGCCGACGCGCCGCCGGCCGATTCCACGCTCAGCGACAAGCTGCGGCAGAGCGACGGCGTCATCAAGCCGCCGGGCAACGCGGCCCCCGGCATGGTGGTTGAGCCGCCGAACCCGAACGCCGGCTCCATGCCGGTGATCAAGCCGGGCGAGCTGCCGGGGCAGAAGCCCGGAACCGAAGCCAAATAGGCTCCGCGCCGAAGCTCGTCCCCTGCCGGTTCGACACGGCGGGGGCGGTTTGCTTGATTTCCCGGACCGGATCGCGGAAACACCCTCACGGCAACGGGTTTTCTCTCGCGCGGCGCAACGCCGGGCGCCCGCGAACGGGCCACGGGTCTGAAGGCACGCATGGCGAACGTCGTCGTCGTAGGCGCCCAATGGGGCGATGAGGGCAAGGGCAAGATCGTCGACTGGCTCTCCGAGCAGGCCGACATCGTGGTCCGCTTCCAGGGCGGCCACAATGCCGGGCATACGCTCGTCATCGACGGCGTGACCTACAAGCTGGCGCTGCTGCCCTCGGGCGTGGTGCGCGGCGGCAAGCTCTCGGTGATCGGCAACGGCGTCGTCGTCGACCCGTGGCACCTCGTCGACGAGATCGCCCGCATCCAGGCGCAGGGCGTCGAGGTCTCGCCGCGATCCCTCCGCATCGCCGACAACGCGACGCTGATCCTGCCGCTGCACCGCGAGCTCGACCATTTCCGCGAGACCGCCAACGCTGGGCTGAAGATCGGCACGACCAAGCGCGGCATCGGCCCGGCCTACGAGGACAAGGTCGGCCGCCGCGCGATCCGCGTGGTCGATCTCGCCGATGCCGACACCCTGCCGGCCAAGATCGAGCGGGTGCTGACCCACCACAACGCCCTGCGCCGCGGCCTCGGCATCGCCGAAGTCGACGCGGGCGCCCTGCTGTCCGAATTGAAGGCGATCGCGCCGACGATCCTGCCCTATGCCTGCCCGGTCTGGGCGCTGCTCGACGAGGAGCGCCGCGCCGGCAAGCGCATCCTGTTCGAGGGCGCGCAGGGCGCGCTGCTCGACGTCGACCACGGCACCTATCCCTTCGTCACCTCGTCGAACATCGTCGCGGCGCAGGCGGCGACCGGCTCGGGCCTCGGCCCGGGCGCGATCGGCTACGTGCTCGGCATCGCCAAGGCCTACACCACCCGCGTCGGCGAGGGCCCGTTCCCGACCGAGCTGTTCGACGAGATCGGCGATACCATCGGCCGGAAGGGCCGCGAGTTCGGCGTCAACACCGGGCGCAAGCGGCGCTGCGGCTGGTTCGACGCGGTGCTGGTGCGCCAGACCGTGCGCACCTCGGGCATCGACGGCATCGCCCTGACCAAGCTCGACATCCTCGACGGGTTCGAGACGATCGAGGTCTGCACCGGCTACCGCCTCGACGGCGCGGTCATCGACCACCTGCCGGCGAGCCAGGCCGCACAGGCCCGGGTCGAGCCGGTCTACGAGACGATCCCCGGATGGTCGGAGACGACCGCCGGCGCCCGCTCCTGGGCCGAGCTGCCGGCGCAGGCGATCAAGTACGTCCGGCGCATCGAGGAGCTGATCGGCTGCCCGGTGGCGCTCCTCTCGACGTCGCCGGAGCGCGACGACACCATCCTGATGCACAATCCCTTCGAGGATTGATCGTCCGGTCCGCGCGACGCGCGGACCGCGAACCCGCGGATCCCTGAGGACATGGCCGATTACTACCCGTTGCTGGCGCGGGCGCTCGACGCCCTGCCCGACCGGACGCCGGCCATGCGCAAGGCGGTCTACGAGCGCGCGCGCAACGCCCTGATCGGCCAGCTCCGCTCCCTCGACCCGCCGCTGCCCGAGGCGGACATCGATCTCGAGCGGCAGGCGCTCGACAACGCCATCGCGCGGCTGGAGGTCGATTACGGCGCACCCGCGCCCGCACCGGAGGTCGCCCCGCCGCCCGCGCCGGCGATCGTGCCGCCTCCGCCTCCGCCGCCGCAACCGCCGATCCCCGAGCCGACCCCGGCGCCGCTGCCGGCCCCCGTGCTCGAGCCCGAGCCGCAGCCCGAAGCCACGCCGTTCCTCCCGCCGGCTCCGGCCCCGTCCTTCCTGCCGAAGGCGCCGGAGGAGCCGCGCGAGGCCGCCGTGCCGATCACCGCGCGCAAGCCGAAGGGCCCGGATCCGATCCCCGAGCCGGAGCCCGCGGCGGTCCAGCCGGCCGAGGCCGTCGACGATCCGATCGCCGCCAACGATGCGGCGAACGGGCGGCAGCGCCCGCGCATCGACGTGGTGGCGCCGCGCGGCGGGCGCTCGCGGATGCTGCGCAACGCCTTCGTCGGCATCGTCCTGACGGTGGTGATCGGGCTGATCGCGGTCGCGGCGTTCCTGCTGCGCGACAAGCCGGCGAACCTGCCCTCCGGCGGTGCCGAGACGGCGGAAACCCAGCCGGAGGGCGCCGAGACGAAGTTCTCGGACCGGATCGGCGGCGACCCCGCTCCGAAGGCATCGCCGCCGGCCGTCGCGACGGATCAGGCCGGGTCGCGCAATCCCGCGAGCCCGCCGAGCCAACCCGGGATCGCGGTTGCGCAGCGCGCCGTCCTGATCGAGGAGAACACCGCGGGCCAGAACGCGGCGCCGACCTCGACGACCGGCCGCGTGGTCTGGCGCCTCGATTCGGTTCCCGGCGAGCAGGGCCAGCCCTTGGAGACGGCGATCGTCGCCACGATGACGGTGCCGGAGGCCGGCCTCACGCTGGTCATGACGATCCAGCGCAACCTCGACCAGACCCTGCCGGCCTCGCACACGATCAATCTCGTCTTCACCGGCACCGGCGCGGACGGCGAGAAGCGCTCGGTGCAGGATATCGGCCTGCTTCAGGCCAAGGACGACGAGGCCGCCCGCGGTTCGCCGGTCTCGGGCCTACCGGTCCGCGTGCGGGAGAACCTGTTCCTGATCGGGCTGTCGTCGCTGCGCGGCGACGTCGACCGCAACACCGACCTGCTGCTGCACAAGCCCTGGTTCGACATCGCGATCCGCTACGCCAGCGGGCAGCGCGCCGTGCTCAATTTCGAGAAGGGCAGCGCCGGCACGCAGGTGGTGCAGGAGGCGTTCGACCAGTGGAAGTGAGCTGACCGCTCCGACGGAAGGCCGTGCCGCCCTCCCCGTATGGGGGGAGGGGACATGCCCGGATGTCGCCGCCGACGCTGGTTTCGGCGTCACGCACCCATGCGCGGCAATTCCCGCGTCGCGAGGTTGCGTTTGACCGCTTCCTGGACCTTCTCGAACGCCCGCACCTCGATCTGACGGACGCGCTCGCGCGAGACGCCGAACTCGCCTGAGAGGTCCTCCAGGGTGATCGGATCGTCGGCGAGGCGCCGCGCCTCGAAGATGCGGCGCTCGCGGGCGTTGAGCACCGAGAGCGCGTCGCGCAGCGCCGAAAGCCGGTTCTGGCCTTCCTGCTCGCCGGCCAGCACGGTCTCCTGGCTCGGCGCGTTGTCGACGAGCCAATCCTGCCACTCGCCCTCGCCCTCCTCGCGCAGGGGCGCGTTGAGGGAGGTGTCGCCGGACAGGCGGCGGTTCATGTCGATTACGTCCTGCTCGGGCACGCCGAGCCGGGTCGCGATCTGCGCCACCTGATCCGGCTTGAGGTCGCCCTCCTCGAGCGCCGAGATCTTGCCCTTGGCCTTGCGCAGGTTGAAGAACAGCTTCTTCTGATTGGCGGTGGTGCCCATCTTCACGAGCGACCACGAGCGCAGGATGTATTCCTGGATCGCCGCCTTGATCCACCACATCGCGTAGGTCGCGAGGCGGAAGCCCTTGTCGGGATCGAAGCGCTTGACCGCCTGCATCAGGCCGACATTGCCCTCGGACACGACCTCGCCGATCGGCAGCCCGTAGCCGCGATAGCCCATGGCGATCTTGGCGACGAGGCGCAGGTGCGAGGTGACGAGGCGGTGCGCCGCCTCGCGGTCGCCGCCGTCGCGCCAGTTCTTGGCCAGCGTGAACTCTTCCGTCGGCTCCAGCATCGGGAACTTGCGGATCTCGTCGAGGTAGCGCGACAGGCCACCTTCGTTGGCGAGCACGGGCAATGCGCCGGCCATGGCATTCTCCTTGACGATGGTCCCCCTGGCGGGCGGACACTCTGGTGCGGAGCACCGCTTCTCAAGCCGGCTCTCCGAATCCCCATGGTAGAGGGGAAAACTCCGAGCCGGTAGCGGGTCCGCGACGCGAACATAGATCTCAACGCATCACGCCTTCGGAAGGTCGAACCTGTCACGATCGGTCGCGGGCCTCGGTGCGGTTTCACACGCTGGTCCTTGACCGTGGCCCGGCGGCCACGCGGCTCAACGCTCCGCCAGCGCCGCGAGCAGCCGCGTCATCTCCGGCGGGAGCGGGCTCTCGAAGCGGAGGTGCTCGCCGGTGCGCGGATGGGCGAAGCCGAGCAGCGCCGCGTGCAGCGCCTGCCGCCCGAGGGCCTTCAGCGCGGCCTGCGCGGTCTCCGACAGCCGCGCCGCCTTGGTGATGAAGGCGCCGCCGTAGACCGCATCCCCCAGGAGCGGATGCCCGCGATGGGTCATGTGCACGCGGATCTGGTGCGTGCGCCCGGTCTCGAGCCGGCAGCGGACCAGGGCGGCCTCGGGGTAGGCCGCCTCGACCGCGTAGTGCGTCACCGCGTGCCGGCCCTCCTCGGGGCGCACCACCGCGATCTTCTCGCGGTTCTTGCGGCTGCGGTCGAGGTTGGCGTCGATGGTGCCGACCCGCGGCTCGGGCAGGCCCCAGACCAGGGCGAGATAGGCCCGCTCCAGCGGCCCGTTGCGGCCGTGGTCGGCGAACTGCGCGGTGAGGCCCTTGTGGGCGGCGTCGTTCTTGGCGACGACGATCAGCCCGCTCGTGTCCTTGTCGAGCCGGTGGACGATGCCGGGCCGGCGCACGCCGCCGATCCCCGACAGGCTCGCCCCGCAATGGCCGATCAACGCGTTGACGAGGGTGCCGGCCGCGTGCCCGGGCGCCGGATGGACCACCAGCCCCGCCGGCTTGTCGATCACGACGAGGTCGTCGTCCTCGTAGGCGATGACGAGGTCGACCGCCTCCGCCTGCGGCTCGGCCGACACCGCCTCGGGCAGCACCACCGCGAGCACCGTGCCCGGCCCGACCTTCACCGCCGAATCCAGGATCGTCACCCCGTCGCGGCGGACGTGGCCCGCCTTGACCAGCTCCTGCAACCGCGCCCGCGACACGTCGGGAAAGGCGATCGCCAACGCCCTGTCGAGGCGAACCCGCTCCGCCTCCGGCCCGATCACCGCCTGCCGCTCGCCTTCGATCTCGAAACCCTGCAACACGCCACTCCTCACGACCCGGCGAAAAAGGCTCCGCCCGGGTCTTGCTCCATCGCCGTACCGTCGCTATACGAACGCCTCGCCGGCCGATAGCTTCATCAGCCGCAGCGACCGCGCCCATCGTCTAGCGGTTAGGACAGGTCCCTCTCACGGATCAGACCGGGGTTCGATTCCCCGTGGGCGCGCCACTTCCGTATAGGACTGCGAACATCAGGCACGGCTGTGCCACCGGCTCCTGTCACGGCAGTTTTTAGGCTCTCCTTGTCGCCGACGATGCGGATCTCGTCCGCTCCGACCTCCACCCGGTCGACGATCGCCTGAACCCACGCCTTTCGAAACGGGATCTCGCCCGACGTCACGTGCTCGCGCATCAGGCGCTCGATCGCTTCGGGGCTGATCTCTGCTGGACCCGGACCGACATCACGGATCCCGCCGAGCGCGGCTTTTGTCAGTTCCTGCTCCGCCCACACAGCCGAAAGCCGCTCCTTCAAGAGGTCGTCCGGCTCGTCTTCACGGTTCTCCACCAGCCGGTAGAGCCGCCGCAGCTTCTTCTCCGCTATCGCGAGCTCGCTTCGCAGCCACGCGGCCGTCGACATCCGGCGCACGCTCAGCTCTGAGCGCCCAGAGACAAGCCAAAGTAGCCCGCAGTCGCTCGGGCTGCAGCAGTTCGGCTACGAGGCCGTCGGTGACGAGCGAGTCGAACGTCACCATTCGGATCGAGCGGCCGGGGCAGCCCGTCGCACCCTGACGCGCCTTCGTCGAGCAGCTGCAGTAGGTGTGCACTTTCTTCGACTTCGAGGTTCCGGTCCGCAGCCTCATCGCGCCGCCGCACGTCGTGCGCGTCGCAAGTCCGGTGAGCAGGATCGGCCCCGTCACCACGCGTGCGGGCGTGACACGCGGATTGTGGGCGTTCAGCGTCGTCTGCACCGCGTTGGACCCGTCATGCGCGATGAAAAGCAAATGTCGGGTTCATCCTGAAAGCAGCGCGACGAACGTCAGCGATTGCTCAAGCCGCGGCCTTCATGCCCGTCAGGAAACTGAGGAACTCGAGATGGGGCAGCGGACGGCTGACGTGATAGCCTTGAACCTGGCTGCATTGGGCCTCGGCGACGAACGCGTACTGTTCCGCCGTCTCCACACCTTCGACGGTGGTCGTCATACCCAGGCACGCGCCCATGGTGATGATGGCCCGGACGATCGCCGCACTCTCCGTATCCTCAGGCAGGAGACGAACGAAGGAACGATCGATCTTGATCTTCGAGAACGGGAAGCGGCGCAGATAGCTGAGTGAGGAATACCCGGTCCCGAAGTCGTCCATCGCGAGGCTGACACCAAGCGCCTTGAGCTTCGTGAGCATCGAAAGGGTCCGTTCCTCGTCGTCGAGCATGACGCCTTCCGTGATTTCGAGTTCGAGACGGCCCGCCTCAAGCCCGGTCGCTTCGAGGGTCGCAGCGACCGTTTCCGCGAGACGGTCGTCGCGGAACTGAACGGGCGAGAGATTGACCGCCACCTTGATCGAGCTGGACCACGTCGACGCCTGCGTACAAGCCGTTCGCAGCACCCAGGCACCCAGGTGCAGGATGAGGCCGGTCTCCTCGGCCAGGGGGATGAACTCGATCGGCGGAATGAGGCCGCGTACAGGGTGACGCCAGCGGACCAGGGCTTCCGCTGCGGTCACTACCCCCGTCTCGGCATCGACGAGCGGCTGGTAGTGGACCTCGAACTCGCCGACCTCGAGGGCGCGGCGCATGTCGGCTTCCAAACGGATGCGCGCCTGCATGCGTTCGGCAAGCGCCGGCTCGAACAGGCAAAAAGACCCCTTGCCCTCACCCTTGACCTTGTAGAGGGCGAAATCGGCATTGCGGAGCAGTTCCTCGGGTTGGCTGCCGTTCAGCGGAGCCATCGCGATACCGATGCTGACGCCGACATGAACCAGCTGCCCGTCGAGCAGGAAGGGTCGATCGATCGCCTCCACGAGGGCAACCGCCAGGGATTCCGCAGACGCGACGCCGACGGAGCCCAGAAGCAGGATGGCGAACTCGTCCCCGCCGAGACGTGCCACGATGTTGGTTTCGCCGACGACGGCTTGCAGCCGTGCGGCGACCTTGCGCAGGAGGTCGTCGCCCATGCCGTGACCGAGCGTATCGTTGACGAACTTGAACCGATCGAGATCGAGCATCAGCACGGCGAAGCCGCCTTCCCCGTTCCGCAAGGTCGCGGAATGGTGGGTCAGCAGGTCGCCGAAGCGAGCCCGGTTGGGCAACCCAGTCACGGTGTCCGTGAAGGCGAGCGTCCGGAGCCGTGCTTCCGATTGCAGGCGCTCCCGTTGGTCCCGGAAGGCGATCACGGTCTGGCGCTTGTGGCCGAGCGAGATGTCCTTCCGTACGACGCGGACCGGGACATGCCCACCCGCGGCGTCGACGAGCTCGACTTCGCGTTCCTCGTGTTCCGGGAGGTCGCCCAGCACCAGTCCGGGGAGCAGGCGTTTCACGTTGCACCCGACCAACTGTGCCTGAGTCAGGCCGGACATCTCTTCAAGGCTACGATTGGCCGTCGTCACGACTTCGCCGTCGCATACGGCGAGGCCTTCGAGCGAAAGGCTTGCCAGCTCCCGCAGACGCGCGCTGTCCCTGCGCAGCTGCGCCCGGGCATTCAAGGCGGACCGCAAGCCGAAGAAGGCGAGGCTGAGCAGGCCGAACGAGACGAGCGCGATGATCGGGGCGATCGTCTCCGGGGCGATGGCGGAGGCGGGCAATGCCACCTGAGGGTCGTAGGCGATGGTGACCGCGGTCATACCGGCGAGATGCAGGACCACGATCGAACCGAACAGCAGGGGGCCGGCGAAACGTCGGCGGGAGCGATCGCGCTCACCCGCCATGATCAGGGCGAGGCCGGAAAGACCGAGGCTCAGGAGCACGGATGGGGCGATGAAGCCCCAGTCCCAGGTGACGTGCCCCGTCACCCGATATGACGCCTGTCCGACGTAATGGAGGGCGGTGACGCCCGAACCCAGGATGACGCCTGCCACGAAGCGGGGCGCACGCGCGCGCTGGCCGATGGAGAGGCCGACCCCGGTGCCGATCCCCCCGATCACGAGGAACAGCGAGACTGCCGTCAGGATCGGTTCGAAGCCGGCCGCCATGCCGGGTCGATAGGCGAGCAGGGCGATCATGTGGGTCGCCCACGCGGTACAGCCGGCGGCGACGATACTGACGATGCCCCATTTGCGCCGAGCTAGGCCTTCCGAACGCGCCGCATGAGCGGCGATGGCGGATGAGGCGTAGATGCCGACGCTGCATACGACTGCGGCCAACAGCAACAGCTGCTCGTCGTGGAAGTCTCGAACGCAAGTCACGATCGAATGCATGTCGACTTCACTGGTGATATCAGAGTCGGAAGTGTCCGGTAATCAGAGGTGGCCATCGCACCTGGCTGCGATGGCTTTACTCGCGCCTTTTTATGGTTGCGCCTTTGGGTGTGGACCGAGCAGAGTTTTGCCGTGTGGGATCAGGAGCTCGACTTCCGCTAGGGCTCGCACGGAGATGTCTTTCAGGTCGTCGGTGGAGGGACCAAAGCTCGGGTGCATCTGCAACGAAGACGCCCAAAATCTTTCGGTGCCCGATCGTAATGTCTCTCGTTGAGCGCGTAGGCCTTGGAGCAGCAAGCGAACCGGCACTGCGTTGGTGGATCCGTTTTCCTGATCGGCATCCACGATCGTATCCCGTGCGCTTGAGCCGACGACCGATCGCGTCGGCTTGGACCATCGGACAAGAGAAGCGAACTCAGCGCTCATCTCGTCCGCGCCTGGGACGACGTCTCTAGACAGCCGCTCGTGCTGCCTGGCGAACCTTTCGGGTGGCTTGATCGACCTGCTCGCTTGCCCGGGCGATGTCCTCCATGCTTCCGGCGATCGTCGTCACCCCGTGGGCGGCCGTATGCATGCTTCCCGACATCTCCCGGGTCACGGCGGACTGTTCCTCCACAGCAGCGGCGATGGCGCCCGACACCTCATCGAGCGAGCGTATCGTTCCCTGGATGGAGCCGATGGCATCCACGGCTTCGCGTGCGGCGGCCTGTGTGGCGGAGATCTGCCCACGGATCTGGTCGGTCGCCTTGGCGGTCTGCTCAGCCAACGCCTTCACCTCGGAGGCGACCACCGCGAAACCTTTCCCGGCCATGCCGGCGCGCGCTGCTTCGATGGTCGCGTTCAAGGCCAAGAGGTTGGTCTGCGCGGCGATGCCCTGGATCAGCGTCACCACGTCGCCGATCTGCGCCGCCTGGCCGCTCAGCCCGGCGACGATGCTGCCCGTGCGCTGTGCCTGCTCGACCGCCTGGGCGGCCATCCGCGCGGCATGGCTCACCTGCTGGCTGATTTCGCCGACCGAAGCCGACAACTCCTCCGCGCCCGAGGCGACGCACTGGATGTCGTTGGACACCTGCCCCACCGTGCCGGCGGTCTCGGCCGTCTGACGGGTGACGTTCTCGACGGCTTGGCCGATCGCGTCGAGATCGGTGCCGATCGCCTGCTGCGCTTCGGCGCGACGCTGCCGCTCGTGCACCTGGGCCGTGATGTCGGTCGCGAACTTCACCACCTTGATCGGAACCCCATCGCGATCACGGATCGGATTGTATGTTGCCTGGATCCAGACCTCACGCCCCCCCTTGGCGATCCGCCGGAACTCGCCCGACATGAACTCGCCGCGTCCCAGCTCAGCCCAGAAGTTGCGATAAGCCTCCCCCGTCCGTTCGTCCGCATCGACGAACATGCTGTGCCGCTGCCCGCGGATCTCATCGAGCCGGTAGCCGACGGCAGCGAGGAAGTTGGCGTTGGCCGTCAGGACGGTGCCGTCGAGAGAGAACTCGATCACCGCCTGCGAGCGGTTGAGGGCAGCAAGCTGGCCTTCATGGTCGATCGCGCGCTGAACCTGCGAGGTGATGTCGGACGCGAACTTGACGATCTTGCGAACGCGGCCGGCGCGGTCCAGCACTGGATTATAGGTCGCCTGGATCCAGATCGCACGACCATCGTTGGCAATGCGCTTGAACTCGCGGGTCTGGGACTCCCCTTTGCGCAATGCGTCCCAGAACGCGTGATAGGCCGGCGCGTCGCGCTCTGCCGGCGTGACGAGCTTGCGGTGGTTCTGGCCCTTCAGTTCCGCCAGCGTGTAGCCAACGAGGCCGAGGAAGTTCGCATTGGCATCGAGGATCGTGCCATCGGGGGCGAACGCGATGCGGGCGCGCGAGCGGTCGATGGCCTCGAACAGCGCACGGAAAGAGCTATCGAACAAGCGCACCAACAGACTCCCAGCCGGAGGGTCTACGACCTCTTCGACTTGAATTGTAATTCTTGCCGTAAATTATAGATTAATTTCTCGCTCAAACTGCCTATTTGTCGCACATCCAGTATATTTTTTACAATCTAGAAACCGCCCGGAAACACCCGAAGTATGGTAAGGGCCCTTGTAGAATTTGCCCTTTCGAGCGTATAGGGCTCTTCCACCCCGTCCCTTGCATACTTCAAGTTGGCTGCGTTCCATCAGTCGACTTCTGCGCCCCTGAGACATCAGCGCCCCGGCGCCCTATCGAGAGCGCCAAGCCGACCGCCGCACGACAGCGTCTGCCGCCAACTCCCACCCGGAAGCGGAACGGCAGAAATCCATCCGACCCGGCCTAAAATCGCCGTCGATCAGGCTGCTACAAAGCGGACCTTCCGAGCGTCTGAGAAGGGTTGTAAGCGGGCGCGGTGGCGATGTCCGCTTCGGCCAGTTCCCGCCCGCGAGCGGACCGACTGGGAACCGCCCACTCCGGCCGTAGGACATCGTGCACCAAGCTGGCCGGAAGCGGACGTTACAGGGCGCTGCATAGGGTGGGCAGCCAACCTGAGTCCTTCGCTTCGAAGCGGAAGTTCCGCCTCCGACCCAGGCGTCGGGACCACTGCTAACGCCTCCCCGCGCAGCCGTCAGCCTGGCGTCCCGCAGCTTCGGCCGACCGAAGCTTCGATCGTCCCGCAGGCCGTCGTGCTATCAGGGCTGAATAGGCTGCAGGCCCGGCACCGCCGCGAGGAGCGAGCGGGTGTAGGCGTGATCCGGCTGCCGGAAGAGGTCGGCCGTGGGCCGCATCTCCACGATGGCACCGCGATGCATCACGGCGATGCGGTCGCAGATCTTGGCGGCGACGCGCAGGTCGTGGGTGATGAACAGCATTGCAAGGTTCAGGCGTTGCTTGAGGTCTTCCAGCAGGTCGAGCACCTGCGCCTGGACCGAGACGTCGAGGGCCGAGACCGCCTCGTCGGCCACGAGCACGTCGGGCTCCATGGCGAGCGCCCGGGCGATGCCGATGCGCTGGCGCTGGCCGCCGGAGAAGGCGTTCGGATAGCGCTCGGCCGCGCTCGCCGAGAGGCCGACGAGGTCGAGGAGCTCGCGAGCCCGGGCGCGGGCCTCCCGCCCGGGTGTGCCGTGCGCGATCGGGCCGGCGGTGATAATCTGCTCGACGGTGCGGCGTGGGTTCAGGGATGCGAACGGGTCCTGGAAGATCATCTGGATGCGCCGGCGCTCGTCACGCAGCGCGCGCGGCGCCAACGCCGTGTAGTCGAGGCTGCCGAGGCGCACCGTGCCCCGGTCCGGCTCGATCAGCCGGATCGCGAGGCGCGCGGTGGTGGACTTTCCGGAGCCGGATTCGCCGACGAGGCCGAGGGTCTCCCCGCGGCGGACGTCGAAGGCCACCTCCTTGACCGCCGCGACCACGCGCGGCTTGCCGAACAGGCCGGCGCGCGTGGCGTAGGTCTTGGTCAGCCCGATGGCCGAGAGGGCGAGCGGCTCGGCCTCGCGGGAGGCGCGCGCCGGCGGCACCAGGCTCGGCACCGCCGCGAGCAGGGCCTGGGTGTAGGGGTGCTGCGGATGCTGGAGGACGGTCTCGGCGCTGCCTTGCTCCACCAGTCGCCCGCGCTGGAGTACGGCGACATGGTCGGCGATGTCCGCCACCACGCCGAAATCGTGGGTGATGAACAGGACGCTCATGCCGCGCCGCCGCTGCAGGTCGCGGATCAGCTGGAGGATCTGGGCCTGGGTGGTGACGTCGAGCGCCGTGGTCGGCTCGTCGGCGACGAGGATCGAGGGCTCGAGGGCGAGCGCCATGGCGATCATCGCGCGCTGGCGCTGGCCGCCGGAGAGCTGGTGCGGGTAGGCGCGCACGATCTGCCCCGGATCGGGCAGGCCGACCTCGGTGGCGAGCGCGACGGCCCGGGCCCTGCGCTCGGCCGGCGTGAGGAGGCCGTGCGCCTCGAACATCTCGGCGATCTGGTCGCCGATGCGCATGACCGGGTTGAGGGCCGTCATCGGCTCCTGGAACACCATGGCGATGCGGCGACCGCGAAGGCTGCGCCAGCCGCGCTCGTCCAGGGTGAGCAGGTCTCGCCCCTCGAACAGGATCTCCCCGCCGACCGGCTTCAGCGCGCGGGGCAGGAGGCCGGTGAGCGCGTAGGCGCTCATCGACTTGCCCGAGCCCGACTCGCCGACGACGCAGAGGATCCTGCCCGGCATCAGGTCGAGGGAGAGGTCCTCGACCGCGTGGGGACGGTCCGAGCCCTTCGGCAGCGCCAGGGTGAGGTTCCGGATGCGGACGACGGGCTCGCTCATGCTCAGGCTCCCTTGAGGGCTTCACGCCGGGCGAGCACCGCCGGCCCGGTCTCGGCGAGGTCCCAGTACAGGCCCGCCATCAGCATCAGGGCCTCGCGCGAGGGCGGCCCGAGCAGGTGCTCGTCGGGGCCGTGCTGGAGGCAGGCCGGGTAGGAATGCGGCACCCACAGGGTCGGCAGGCCGAGGATCTCCGAAAAAGCGTCGTTGGGCAGCGAGCCGCCGAGGTTCGGCAGCAGGGCCGGCCGCTTGCCCGTGCTCTCGGCGATCGAGGCCAGCGCCCAGTCGACCCACGGGTCCTCGACGGGGAGCCGGGTGGCGCGGAACACCTCCGTGCGCGCGGCACGGACCTCGACCATCGGGTAGCCGTGGGCGTCGAGATGGGCGCGCAGGGCCGGCAGGATGCCTTCCCAGTCGGTGCCGACGACGAAGCGCAGCTGCAGCGTCGCCTTGGCGGTGGGCGGCACGGCGTTGAGCGGTCCGTCCGGGTCGCCGGTCTTGAAAGCCAGCACCTCGAGGGTGTTCCAGCCGAACACGCGCTCGGCCGCGGTCAGTCCCGGCTCGCCCCAATCAGCGTCGATCTTCGGCGCGGTCGGATCGGTGCCCACAGTGATGTCGGCCAACGCCGCCCGCACGTTGTCGGGGAGCGCCGGTGGCCGCAGGGCGTCGAGAAGGATCTTGCCGCGTCCGTCGACGAGGGTCGCGATGGCGTTGGCCAGCACCGTGCCGGGGTTGCGCAGCAGGCCGCCCCAGTTGCCGGAATGGTGGCTGCCCTCACGCAGGTCCAGCACCATCTCGAAGGTGTAACCGCCGCGCGAGCCCAGGAAGACCGTTGGCCGCTCGGCGCTGACGCGGGGCCCGTCCGAGGCGATGAGCACGTCGGCCTTGAGCGCCGCGGCCTCGGCGCGGCAGAGGTCGCGCAGGCCCGGCGAGCCGGCTTCCTCGCCCATCTCGATCAGCAGCTTGGTGTTGAAGCCGAGGCGCCCGTCGCGCGCCGCCATCACCGCCGCCAGCGCTCCGAGGTTGAGGATGTGCTGGCCCTTGTTGTCGGCGGTGCCGCGGCCGTACCAGCGCTCGCCCTCGATGGTCACGGTCCAGGGGTCGAGGCCGTCGCGCCACTGCTCGGGATAGCCCCGCACGGTGTCGCCGTGGCCGTAGATCAGCACCGTGGGCAGCGCGTCGCCCTCGTGGCGCTCGGCGATGAGGAACGGGCCGTGGACGCCGTCCGGGTTGTCGAGGATGCGGCTGGTGAAGCCGAGCGGCGCGATCCGCGGCACCAGGAAGTCGGCGAGGTAAGCTTTCAGCTTCGGCAGCTGCCCCGAGGTCTGGCTCTCGGTCGGGCGGGCGACGGCGTCCTGCAGCACGCTGAGGAAGCCGCCCTCGTCGTAGTGGCGCGCGGCGCGCGCGATCGCGTCGTGTCGGGACATGGGCTCACTCGATCTCGGTGCGGTGGGGTTTTTTGCGGGGCAAGGGGGGCTCAGCGCCGCCCCTCGGGGGCGGTGACGTCGCGGATGCCGTCGCCGAGCAGGTTGATCGCGAGGACGAGGATCAGGAGCGCGACGCCCGGGATGGTGATCACCCAGGGCTGGAAGAACATGTACGGCTTGCCCTCGGCGATCATCAGGCCCCAGGACGGCAGCGGCGGCTGCACGCCGAGGCCGAGGAAGGATAGGGCGGCCTCGAGCAGGATGGCGTGCGCCATCTCCAGGGTCGCCACCACGATGAGCGCGTTGAGGATGTTCGGCAGCACCTCCTGAAACAGAATGCGGGCCGGGGAGAAGCCCGTGGCGCGGGCCGCAGCGATGAAATCCTGGTCGCGGATCTGCCGGGTCGCCGCGCGGGTGACCACGGCGAAACGGTCCCAGAGCAGGAAGCCGAGCACCAGCACCACCACCTTCAGCGAGCCGCCGACGAGGGAGGCCATGGCGAGCGCCACCAGCACCACCGGCATGGCCAGCCGCGTGGTGACGACGTAGCTCACCATCGCGTCGACCCGGCCGCCGAAATAGCCGGCGCAGATGCCGAGCGTCGTGCCGATCAAGCCCGAGATGGCGGCCGCCGCGATCCCGATCAGCAGGGAGATCTGGCTGCCGTAGATCAGGCGGCTGAGGTAGTCGCGCCCGAGCTTGTCGGTGCCGAGCACGTGGTCCCACGTGCCCTTCGCCTGCCAGATCGGCGGGATCAGGCGCCGCGAGACGTCCTGGGCGTAGGGATCGTGGGGCGCGATCAGCGGGGCGGCGAGCGCGCAGAGCAGGATGGTCCCGAGGATGCCGGCACCGATGACAAAGCCGCCGTGGCGGAGACCGCGCCGAAGCGCCAGGGCGGTGGGCGAGCGGGCGGCGGGCAGCGCCGTCGGCCTTTCGGCCGGGAGGGCCGCCGGCATCTCGGGCAAACCGGCGCTGAGCGGGGAAGCGGATGGCTGGAGGGTCATTGGCGCAGCCGGGGATCGAGGAAGGCGTTCAGGAGGTCGGCGGCCAGCGTCAGGGCGATGTAGATCATCGCCAAAACCAGCACGATCGCCTGCACCACCGGGAAGTCGTTGCGGGCGATGGATTCCCAGGCGAGCTGGCCGAGCCCCTGGAGCGAGAACACCGCCTCGATCACGATCGAGCCGCCGAGCATAAAGCCGAACTGGACGGCGGCGAGCGCGATCACCGGGATCACGGCGTTGCGCAACGCATGCCGGATCAGGATCTTTCGCGGCGGCAAACCTTTGGCGCGGGCGGTCCTGACATAGTCCGAGGCCAGCACTTCGAGCATGCCGTTGCGGGTCAGCCGCATCACCGCCGGCATGGCGTAGTAACCGAGCGCGATCGCCGGTAGCACGAAGTGCTTCCAGGTCGTGTTGCCGGAGACCGGCAGCCAGCGCAGGTTCACCGAGAAGATCATGATCAGGGTCAGGCCGAACCAGAAGCTCGGCATGGCCTGGCCCAGCACCGAGACCGAGAGCGCGGCCCGGTCGATCCAGGTGTCGCGCCGGACCGCGGCGAGCACTCCGAGGGGGATGGCCACGAAGAGCGCCACGGCCAGGGCCACCACGCCGAGGAACAGGGTGATCGGCAGGCGGGCGGCGAGCAGGTCGATCACGCTCTCGCGGAAGTAGAACGAGTTGCCGAAATCGAGCCGGATCGCCCGGCCCGCCCACGCGGCGAACTGAGCCAGGAGGGGCTGGTCGAGCCCGTACTGGACCCGGATCGCCTCGACCTGGACGGAGGTCGCCTCCGGCCCCGCGATCGCGGTGGCCAGGTCCCCGGACAGGTGCAGCAGCATGAAGCTCGCCACCGACACCGTCACGGCGACCGCCAGGGCCACCAGACTTCGTTGGATCATGAATCGCAGCATGGTCCGGCTCCCTCGGTCGGTCGGCGGTCGGTCGGCTTCAGGCGCCGGCCGTCACTTCCATTGCGCCGCGTAGAAGCGCGGCAGCTCGTCGGGCTGCGCCGTGAAGGTCAGGTCCGACGTGAAGGCGTAGTTCGTCGAGTACGAGAACAGCGGCAGGGCGTAGGCCTGGCCGGCGATGCGCTTAAGCGCTTCGGCGTACTTGACCTTCCGCACCGCAGGGTCGGTCGCCCCGTCCCCGGCTTGGAGAGCCGCGATGGTCTCGGGGTCCTTGGTCAGATCCTCGTCGCCGCCGCGGAAGTAGACGCCCGTGAAGGCCGAGACGTCGAGGACCGAGAACGACCCCCAGGTCTGGAAGGCGATCGAGATCTTGCCGCCGCGGATGAGGTCGCGGAGCGCCGCGTAGCGCAGGTAGTTCAGCCGGGCGGTGATGCCGACGGCGCGCAGGTAGCCGATCACGGCCTCGGCGTAGTCGCGCTCGCGGTAGGCGCCGAGATCGATCTCGAAGCCGTTCGGGTAGCCCGCCTCCTTGAGGAGCGCCTTGGCCTTGGCCGGATCGTAGCTGTAACGCGGCACGCCCTCGTCGGTGCAGCCGAACTGGTCGATGAAGCAGGCCGCGTTCATCACCCGGCTCCCGCCGCGCACGAGGTTGTCCACCATGGCCTTGCGGTCGACGGCGTACGAGATCGCCTGCCGGACGCGGGGATCCTTCAGGGGCGAGTTCTCCTTGGCCCGGCCGAGAGTGTCGAACTGCAGAAAGCCGACCCGCATGGTTTCGGCGCTGAGGACCGAGACGTTGGGGGCGCCCTTCAGCTGGTCGGCCTGATCGCTCGGCACGCGCCAGATCCAGTCGATGCCGCCGGTGACGAGCTCGGCCATGCGGCTGTCGGCGTCGGGGATGACGCGGAACTCGAGCTTGCCGATCTTGGCCGCGCCGATCGGGCTGCCGGGCCAATACTTGGCGAAGCGCTCCATCTTGACGCCGCGCCCGTTCTCGACCGCGGTGATGCGGTAGGGGCCGGTGCCGACCGGCGCCTTGGCGAAGCCGTCGAGGCCGACGCGCCTGAAATAGGTCGCCGGGAAGATCGGGGTCGGCCCGGCGAGGTATTCGAGCGCCGCCGGGAAGGCCGCCTTCAAATGGATGCGGACCGTGTGGGCGTCGACGACCTCCGTCGACTTCATCCAGTCGACGTTCTGCTTCGTCACCGTGCGGGCTTCCGGCGTCAGCACGTAGTTGAAGGTGAAGGCCACGTCTTCCGGGCCGAAGGCGTCGCCGTTGTGGAAGGTCACGCCCTCACGCAGGGTCAGTTCCAGGGTGACGGGATCGACCCACCGCCAAGAGGTGGCCAGCATCGGCTGGTAGGTGCCGGTCTTCGGGTCGCGGTAGATCAGGGTGTCCCAGACGTTGCGGGCCAGGATGACGCCCTCGCGGGCGCTGTTGTGGTAGGGGCTGACGTTTTCCGGCTCGGTGTCGGAGGCGTAGACCAGGGTGTCGTTCGCCTTGCCGGCAAGGGCCGGGACACTGGCGGCCAGCATCAGCAGGGTGAGCGCGGCGCGTGCCGTGGAGCCGTGTCTCGCCATGATCCCGCTCGCCATGATGTCGGTCCTTTTCGCCCGTCCGCGCGGTCGGCCTAGTGCCAGCCGCATCGGTATGCCGCTTTTTTCGTCGTGCCATGGTGTTGTGCAATTGGCATCGCAACAAGTAGAATTTCGCGATTGCTGCCGTGCCGTTTCGGCAATCGACAGGTTTCCATGAACGTTTCGGGCCTCCGCTACGTCTTGGCCGTCGCCAGAACCGGGTCGATCGCCGCGGCGTCGACGCACTTGAACATCGCGGCGTCGGCGATCAGCCGGCAGATCTCCAACCTCGAGAGCGAACTCGGCTGCGTCCTCTTCGAGCGGCGCCCGCGCGGCATGGTGCTGAGCCCGGCCGGGGAGCTGCTGGCGGAACACGCGCGCCAGACCCTCCTGCGCGCCGAGCAGGTCGCGGCTGACATCCAGGAATTGCAGGGCCTCGCGCGCGGCTTCATCCGCGTCGCCACCTCGGAGGGCTTCGCCCTCGACCTGCTGCCCAACGCGATCGCGGAGTTCCACGCCGCCCATCCGGGCATCCGCTTCGAGGTGCAGATGCTGCCCCCCGCCCAGGTCACGCACGTCGTGGCGGCGGGCGACGCCGACATCGGCATCACCTTCGCGCTCGCCCCCTCGAGCCTGGTCGCGGTCGCCTACGACAACGCCGTCGAGATGGTGGCGCTCAGTGCCCCCGATCATCCCCTGGCGCGCCGACCCGCGATCCGGCTCGCGGACCTGAAGGCCTACCCGATCGCGGTGCCGACCCTCGACACTACCGCTCGCCGGGTCTTCGACGCGGCCTGCCTCGCGGAGGGCATCACCATCGAGCCGACGCTCACGGCCAACATCCTTTCCGCCCTGCTGCCCTTCGTCCGGCGGACGAAGGGGCTCGCGCTGATGTCGGCCCTCACGGTGCAGACGCCGGTGCGCCTCGGCGAGCTCGTCTGCATCCCGGTGCATGCGCGGATGAGCCTGATGCGGGGCATCCAGGTCCAGGTGATGCGCGACCGCAAGCTGCCGCACGCCGTCCAGGCCTTCCTGCGCCGGCTCGTCGCCGCGCTGCCGCCGACGGAGCCCGGCGGCGTCTGACATCGGTCGGCCGGTCCGGCGCAAGTCGGCTCAGCCGTTTCGGAAGGTGTAGCTGTAGCCGTTGAGCGCGGGGGCGCCGCCCAGATGGGCGTAGAGCACCTTCGCGCCCTTGGGGAAGAAGCCCTTCCGCACGAGGTCGATCATCCCCTGCATCGACTTCCCCTCGTAGACGGGGTCGGTGATCATGCCCTCCAGCCGGGCCGAGAGGCGGATCGCGTCCACCGTCTCCTTCGAGGGCACGCCGTAGACCGGGTAGGCGTAGTCCTCGTTGAGCACGATGTCGTCCTCGGCGATCGCCGGCGCGCCGACGAGGGCGGCGGTATTTTTTGCGATCTCCAGCACCTGGGCCTTGGTCTGGGCGGGCGTGCAGGACGCGTCGATGCCGATGACGTTGCGGGCGCGCCCGTCGGCGGCAAAGCCCACCACCATGCCGGCATGGGTCGAGCCGGTGACGGTGCAGACCACGATGTAGTCGAAACGCAGGCCCATCTCGGCCTCCTGGGCGCGGACCTCCTCGGCGAAGCCGACGTAGCCGAGCCCGCCGAACTTGTGCACCGAGGCGCCGGCGGGGATCGCGTAGGGCTTGCCGCCCTTGGCTTTCACGTCCTCCAGGGCCCTGGTCCAGCTCTCGCGGATGCCGATGTCGAAGCCGTCGTCGACGAGCTGCGTCTCGGCGCCCATGATGCGGGACAGCATGATGTTGCCGACCCGGTCGTAGACGGCATCCTCGTGCGGGACCCAGGCCTCCTGGATCAGCCGGCACTTCATGCCGATCTTGGCGGCGACCGCCGCGACCATGCGGGTGTGGTTCGACTGCACACCGCCGATCGAGACCAGGGTGTCGGCCCCGCTCGCGATGGCGTCGGGCACGATGTACTCGAGCTTGCGCAGCTTGTTGCCGCCGTAGGCGAGGCCCGAATTGCAATCCTCGCGCTTGGCGTAGATCAGCACGTCGCCGCCGAGATGGGCCGTTAGCCGCGGCAGGTGCTCGATCGGGCTCGGGCCGAAGGTCAGGGGATAACGCTCGAACTTCGACAGCATAGGCGACGTCCTTTGTTGGTCAGCCCGAGAAAGCTAGCAAAGTCGGTGCGGAAGGTGCTCTCGAAATGCGCCGTTGTTTCCTATTGCAATGAGACGACCGGCGGTCTTAGCCGAAAGATCGTTGCGCCATCACCCATTGGAATGGAAGGATCGTTCATAAGCGCTCGGCGAGGGCGAACGAGCCGTGAGCTTCGCCGACGGCTTTATGATGGGCGGCCGCATGTGCGATGCCGTCCGGGCCCGGTGGACGAGGCCAGCCGCCCGGCCGCCAATTCGTCCCCGGCCGGCTCGGCACGCCGGCCCGGGCGATCCGAGCCGATTTCCGTCACAGGACACCGCCCGTATGAGCGCCGCCTGCACGCCCCCGCTCGATCTCCCCGATGCCGTGCGGGATGCCAAACCCACGGTCTGGCGCAACCCGCGCCTGGGCCGAGCCGCCGAGATCCTGCCGGGCCTGGCCTTCGGCCTCGCGGACGTCGCGGCGGCCGAGGCGCGCTGGCGCCGCTTCGATCCGCTCCTCGCCCGGCTGTTTCCCGAGCTCGCGACCGGTCGGATCGATTCGGCTCTCCTGCCGCTCTCCGCCGACTTGGCCGCCCTGGTGTCGGGACGCCCGGGGGCCTCGGCTTGGGTGAAGGCCGACCACGACCTCCCGATCACCGGCTGCATCAAGGCGCGGGGCGGCGTCTACGAGGTGCTGGTCGAGGCCGAGCGGCTCGGCCTCGCGGCGGGCTGGCTGTCGGGCGCGCCCTCCTATGCCCGCCTTGCCGACCCGGATGTCCGGGCGGCCTTCGGCGCCCATACGATCGCGGTGGGAAGCACCGGCAACCTCGGGTTCAGCGTCGGGGTGATCGCCCGCGCCCTCGGCTTCCAGGTCGAGGTGCACATGTCCCACGACGCCAAGGCGTGGAAGAAGCGCCGCCTGCGGGACCTCGGCGCCCGGGTGGTGGAGCATGCGGGCGATTACGGCAGCGCCGTCGCCGCCGCGCGGGTCGCCTTCGAGGGCCGCGCCGACGCGCACTTCGTCGACGACGAGAGCTCGGTCGACCTGTTCCTCGGCTACGCGGCGGCGGCCTTCGACCTGCAACGCCAGCTCGAGGCGGCGGGCGTGAGCGTGGACGCGGCCCATCCCCTGTGCGTCTACCTCCCCTGCGGCGTCGGCGGCGCCCCGGGCTGCGTCACCCTCGGCCTGAAGCTGCTCTACGGCGACGCCGTGCGCTGCGTCTTCGTCGAGCCCGTCGCCGCGCCCTGCATGCTCGTGCAACTCGCCGCAGGCTCGGCGCGGTCGGTGAGCGTCTACGAGATCGGCCTCGACAACCGGACCGCGGCGGACGGCCTGGCCGTGGCCGCCGCCTCGATGCTGGTGGCCGGCACCGTCGTCGCCCTCGTCGAGGCCGTGGTGACGGTGAGCGACGCCGACCTGTTCGCCTGGCTGCGCGATCTCTGGGACCGGGCGGCCTTGCGCCTCGAGCCGTCGGCGGCGGCGGCCTTCGCGGCGGTGGGGCCAGCCTGCGGCGTCCTGCCGGACGTCGCCCACGCGACGCACGTCGTCTGGACCACCGGCGGGGCGCTGCTGCCGGAGGCCGAGTTCCAGGCCGCCCTCGCGCAAGCGGCCTGAAATCTAGCCGCGGAGGCTGAGTGCTCAATCCGATGAAGGCCTGTCGTTCAATAGGCTGCGGCGCCGGCGCCATACGGCAGACGTCATAACGTACCGGGACCGCCGTTCGTCCGCTTTCGTGAGAATATCGCCAACCGTGGTCCGACCGCCTCCACCGAGGCAGTGTGGGAACGCGGTGTGCTGTGTTGGATTGGGGCGGCGATGGCGCACGGTGCGCCGCGTGCCCTCACGCCCGCAAGGCGGTGAGCAGCGGTCCGGTGCCGAGGATCGCCATCACCCGCTTCAGATCGTGGGCCAAGACCTGCAGGCTCATCTCGGTTGAGGCGTTCTTCAGCCTGTGCATCCGGAAGTGGGTCGCCCCCATCCAGCCTTTCAGCGTCCCGAACACGTGCTCGACCGTCTGCCGACGCGTGCGCATCGCGTGACGATCCTCGTCGAGCCGGTGCTGCACGGCTTCCAGGACCGCCTCGTCCCCCCAGCACGTCACCCGTCATTCTTTGGCCGGCGTGCTCCTCGCGCTACGGTGAAGAAGCCCGATAGTGCACCTAGGCGCAGCCTCCGCCGTTAACCGCGCGACGGTGTTGAGGTCGCCGCGAGGCGTTCCGTCGGGCACCGCACGTCGGTCGGTCCGTCGGCCCTTCGCAGCCGACGATGAATCAGAGATCCGCGCGGGGCGCACAGCATCACCGTCGGTGGGTATTCCTATCCGTGATGCAATCTGAGGGTATCAAGGACTCTGGTCCCCGACGACTCGTTCCGCGTTCACTGGCCGGCAGCTTCGTGGGTCCGTTCGAGTGGCACTGGCTCGTCGGCGGCGACGGGCCGAGGAAGGTTCAGGAAGCGGTCACCATCGACACGTTGTCCAGCGCTACATCGTTGTCATAAAATGATTCTTTCGACGGCGAGAGCGCTGTCGGCAGCGTGTGATCGTCCGGGCCGCGGCAGCTCAGCGTCGATGCATTCAACGTCCACACACCGCCAACGCCGACCTCGGCCGCGTTACAAATGCGGGGGCGTGTTGATATATTTCCTAGGTTGGTCATTGCCGAGGCCGCATATGGCTAATAGTTCTTAACACGCATGAAAAAAAGCAGCTCCAAAAGCTGCTCTCGATGCAGCGTGACCATGTCCCCCTGCGTCGGGTTCGTCTGGGAGGCGGGCCGATCGATGTCGAGACCAATGAAATACATCCTGTGCAACCAGGAGATGTTGCCCCTGGCCGAGACTGTCGACCGGGCGACGCGTCGCGTTGCGGATGGTGCACGCCTCTCGTGGGACGCGCCGCCGCATCCGGCCCGCTGCGATCGGCCATCCGTGCGACCGAGGATCTTCCTCCTCTCACGCCACCTAGCCTGATCTCTTTCGCGAAAAAATCGTCCGCGCCGATGCATCGCGCGTCGTTCGAAGGCTGAAGCGGTCAGCGCGGCGCGCGTTGCTGGCGCGCCTCGCTGCAAGCGTCGCCGCGTTCGCGGCGGATGCCCTCACGGCACCTGCCTCGAGACAATCAACAACGACGATCAGACCGGGGAGAGAGCATCATGGCCGTCTATGGCAGCCTCAAGGGGCACACGTTCTTCGACACGAACGGCAACGGCACGCAGGAATACGGTGAGGGCAACCTGTTCGGCGGGTTCCCGGTCGGCCTGTACAGCGCGGACGGCAAGACCCTGATCGCGACGACCTTGACCGACGCCAACGGCAACTACGATTTGGGCCAGCGCCCCGACGGCACCTACGCGATCCGATTCGGCAGCGGCGGCGGCTTCCGCGGCGACCAGGCCACGATGACCGCGGACGGCGCCAGCTGGATCACCAACGTCACCGTCGGCCGCGGCGCCACCACCACGGTCGATCAGGGCTTCTACGTCGGCGCCGGCGGCACGATCGGCGGCACGGTCGGGACCGACCTCGATGGCGACGGGCAGGTGACGGCAGGCGAGGGCCAGGGCGGCGCCATCGTCCGCGCCTTCGACGGCGTCGGGAACCTCGTCGGAAGCACGAGCACCGACGCCGACGGCCATTACGGCTTCTCGGGGCTCGCCGGCGCCTACACCGTGCAGGTGGTCAACCCGCTGGGTCAGACCGTTGTCGGAAGCGCCTACAAGGCGGTCGCGACCTCGGTCGCCTCGGGGTCCGACGGCAACAGCTTCGTCCTGGCGGCCGCGCCGACGCTCGCGCCGTCCGCCGGCAGCGGCAGCGTCGGCGGCCACACCTTCTTCGACACGGATGCCGACGGCAGCCAGCAAGCCGGCGAGTACAGCCTCGGCGCCGGCTTCCCGATCGACCTCTACAATGCGGCCGGAACGGTCCTCTACGGCAGCACCGCCACCGAAGCGAACGGCAACTTCATCTTCGCCAACCTCGCCGACGGACCCTACGCGCTGCGGTTCCACACCAGTGGCGGCTTCCACGGCGACCAGGGCATCACCACCGCCGACGGCTTCAACTGGCAGGCCGTCTCCGTCGATCACGGCGCGCCGACCCTCGTGAGCCAGGGGTTCAACCTGGCCCCCGCCGGCAGCATCAACGGCATCGTCTACGCGGATTCCAACGGCAACGGACGGATCGACACCAGCGACGGCGGAAAGACCGGCGCCGTCGTCACGCTGTACGACCCGAGCGGGCACGCGATCCAGTCCACGACGACGGGCCCGAACGGCGCCTGGGCCTTTCTCGGCCTGGGCGGCGGGCAATACACGGTCGCGTTCGATCCCGGTCTCGGGAACGCCGTCGTCGACGCGCCCGCGAGCGTCTCGCGGACGGTCGTGAACGGCACCGCCGTCAACTACGAGCACACCCTCGTCACCGGAGCTGCGAAGGTCGCGGCCAGCCTGTCGGGCACCGTGTTCGCCGACGCCAACGGCAACGGGCGCTTCGATGCCGGCGAGGCCGGCGTCGCCGGCGCGCACGTCGCGGTGATGGACGGCGGCGGCTACGTCGTCGCGACCCTGACCGCCGATCCGAACGGCCACTACACCCTGCCGGACCCCTATGCCGGGCAGAACTACCGCGTCGTCGTCAGCCCGCCCGCCGGCTTCGCCAGCGAGGACGCCCGCGGCGTCTCGGGCCTGGCGCTCGTCCCGGGCCAGGCTCTGGACCATGTCGACCTCGCCGTCGTCGCGGCCATCCCGCCGGCCACCGTGGTTCCGCCCACGGTCAGCAAGGTCATCAACGTCGTCGTGCGCGGCCAGTCCAACACCTACTACCCCACGGTCGAGGGGCAGATTGAGGTGATGCGCCAGGAGATCCAGAAGCTGCTCGGCTTCGACGGCATCAACCAGCGCGTGAACGTCGTCGCGTCGAGCAACGATCCGAACAAAGCCGACACCGAGATCGGCGGCACCTCGCTGACGGCCGACTGGCTCCATCCCAACGGAACCGACTGGTCCTCGACCTATCTCGAGCGCGGCTATCTCAGCGCGATCAACCAGTTGCCGGCCACCGACCGCGGCGCGCCGACCGCGATCGTGATGCTCCACAACGAGTGGGACAGCAACTTCACCACCGGGCTTACGGCCGACCGCTGGATGAGCGCCATGCGCTACGAGGCCGGCCTCGCCCGCGCCGTCCTCGGGCTGAGCGCCAACGACGCGCCCTACCTGTTCGTCTCGCCGATCCCCTTCGCCGCCGGCGCGCCGCAGCAGCCCCTGCAGAATCAGGCGATCGCGGTCGGGCAGGCCGAGCTCAGCGCCGACGCGGCGTTCAACGCGAAGGTGGTCACGCTGCAGAGCAGCGACGTGACCATGGATCACGACGGCGCCAACGGCGGGTTCCACCTCAATACGCAGGACCAGCAGGCGCTCTACGGCCGCGCCGCCCTCGGCCTAGCCCAGCAGTTCGCGGCATCGGCGATGCCGGGCTCGCCGTTCAGCCTGGCCAACGGCAACATCGACAATCTCGGGCCGCAGGTCACCCAGGTCTCGGCGGTGGCCGGGCACGCCAACCAGCTCCTCGTCACCCTGGCCTTCGATCAGGCCGCGAGCCTGCAGGGACTCGACGGCGTGGCCGCCTCGGGCACCGGTTGGTCCGTTCGCGCGGGCTACGACGACGCGACCGCGGAGGCCAACGGCACCGCCGCCCAGATCGTCGACGCCAACCACGTGCTGCTGACCTTCGACACCGCGGTGCCGGCCGGCGAGCGGCTGTTCTACAGCTGGGGCAGCTTGCGCCTGCAGCAGAACAACGGCCCGGGCAACGGCAACGCGATCTACGACAACAACGGGCTGCCGCTCTCCGTCGATCCGCACGGCCTGCCGATCGGCTACGTCGCCGCCGGGGGCCCGGCGATCACCGGCACGGTCGCCAACCAGACCACCGCGCAGGCCGCGATGAGCCCGTTCGCGACGACGACCCTCGCCGACCCGAATCTCGGCGCGACCGATACCCTGCGGATCACCGTCACGGGGGCCGGCGGCACGCTGTCCGGCGCCGGGCTCGCCGCCACCAACGACGGCGCCTACATCCTGTCCGGCTCGGCCGCGACCATCACCGCGGCCCTGCACGCGCTCACCTTCGCGCCCACGATCGGCCAGCCCGGCACGACGACCTTCACCCTGCAGGCGATCTCGAACGCCTACCCGACCGCCGCCACCGACAGCACAACCTCGGTGGTGATCAAGGCCCCCGGGATCACCACGGCGCTGGCACAGGACACCGGCACGTCGGCGATCGACGGCATCACGGCGAACGCCACGGTCAGCGGCGTCACCAATGCGGGCGCGACGGTGACGCTGGTCGACGAAGCCGGCCGCACGGTCGGCCGCGCGACCGCCGATGCGACCGGGCAATACACCATCGCCCCGGCCGGGCTCGTCGACGGCGTCCACACGTTGACGGCGACGGAAACCTATCTCGGCGTCGCCGCGGGCTCCGCACGTGTCGGCCTCGTCCTGGACCGTGCCGCGCCGGGCACGCCCGGGCTCGCGCTCGCCCACGACACCGGCGCATCGGCGAGCGACCGGATCACCTCGGACGCATCGCTCACCGTGAAGGCGGCGGAGACCGGCGGCAAGCTGGGCTACGTCGTCGACGGCAGCGCGGTCGGGGCCTACGACCCGAGCACGCTGAAGGACGGCGCCCATACGGTCTCGGTGACCCAGTCGGACGCCGCCGGAAACGTCTCCGCCGCCCGCACGGTCGGCTTCACCCTCGACCACACCGCGCCGGTTGCGCCGACGATCGCGCTCGCCCACGATACCGGCTTCTCCTCGACCGATCGGATCACCGCCGACGCGACCCTCAAGGTCACGCCGGCCGAGGCCGGCGGCAAGCTGAGCTATGTCGTCGACGGCAGCGCGGTCGCCGCCTACAACCCGAGCACGCTCAAGGACGGCGCCCACACCGTCTCCGTCGTGCAGACCGATGCCGCCGGCAACGCTTCCGTCGCCGGGTCCCTCGGCTTCGTGCTGGATCACGTCGCTCCGACCCTGAAGGCCGACACCGCCTCCGGCACCTTCGCGGCGGCGCTCGCCGGCAACGTGCTGGCCAACGACACCGGTGCCGCCAGGCTCCACCTGGTGGCGGTGCAGTTCGGCAACGGGCCGTCCCACGTCGTCCCGGCCTCGGGCACGGTCCAGGCCTACGACCCGAGCGGCACGCTCACCGTCTCGGCCGACGGCAGCTACAGCTACCAGCCGACGAAGGTCGGGCACGCGGTGTACACCGAGACGGTGGCGGATGCGGCCGGCAACACCAGCCAGACCACGCTGACGCTGAACGTCGCCAAGGCGGCGATCCCGTCGTCGCTGAGCTTCGGATTCGCGCTGACCGAGGCGCATTTCGACTTCCGCGACGGTCACGACCTGATGACGGCGCCGAACGGCACCGTCACCGACCTCACCGGCGTCGCCACCATCGCCTTCACCGACGGGACCGTGCGGGAGAAGGACGGGTCGCCCCTGGTCGACGACCTGTACTACGACGCGCACAACCTCGACGTCTGGCGCGCCCACATCGATCCGGACACGCACTACGCGCAGTACGGATGGCACGAGGGCCGCGACCCGAACGCCTCCTTCTCGACCAACGCCTACCTCGCGGCCAATCCGAAGCTCGGTCCCGCCGGCGTGAACCCGCTGACGCATTACGACGTGCCCGGGTGGCTGGACGGTCGCAGCCCCGGCGCCGACTTCTCGGCCGAGGCCTACCTAGCCGCGAACCCGGACGTGGCCGCCGCGAAGATCGATCCGCTCAAGCACTACCTCGCGACCGGACAGGCGGAGGGCCGCGCCGCGTTCCCCGGGCTGACCATCGCCAACGGCACGGGCGACCATCTCTACGGCGACTTCGACGCGACCTACTATCTCGCCCACAACCTCGACGTGGCGGCCGCCGCACGGTCGCAGAGCGGGTCGGCGGATTCGTTCGCCTTCACGCACTACCTCACCACCGGCGCGCATGAGGGCCGCGACCCGAACGCCTACTTCTCGACCGACGACTACCTCGCCGCCAACCCCGACGTCGCCGCCTCCGGGACCAATCCGCTGCTGCACTACGAGCAGACCGGCTGGTTCGCGGGACGCGACCCGAGCACGGCCTTCCACACCGACGCCTACCTCGCCGCGAACCCGGACGTGGCGGCTCTCGGCATGGATCCGCTCCACCACTACCTGCAGTTCGGCATGGCGGAAGGGCGCCATCTCGCCTGAAGCGCGCCGCGCCGGTGCGCCGCCTCGGCGGGACGCACCGGCGCTCTCAGGCCGGCGAAGGATCCGGCTCGGCGCGGGAGCGTGCACCGGGGCCAGGGTGCGCTCCGTCAGCCGGAATGTGCGAATCGGGGCAGGCTCGCGCGGCGACCCCGACGGCGGGTCAGGCGAACAGCCCGACGAGCGCGTAGCACCCCGCCGCGATCAGTGCGGCGGCGGGCATCGTCAGCACCCAGGCGATGACGATGTTGCCGGCCACGCCCCAGCGCACCGCGGAGGTGCGGCGAGCGGCACCGACGCCGACGATGGCTCCGGTGATGGTGTGGGTGGTCGAGACCGGAACGCCGAGCCAGGTCGCGGCAAACAGCGTGATCGCCCCGCCGGTCTCGGCGCAGAACCCCTGCATCGGGTTCAGGCGGGTGATGCGCGAGCCCATGGTGTGGACGATGCGCCAGCCGCCGAGCAGCGTGCCGAGCGCCATCGCGCCCTGGCAGGCGAGCACGACCCAGAGCGGGATATAGAACTCGGATCCGAGCAGCCCCTGCGAGTAGAGCAGCACCGCGATGATGCCCATGGTCTTCTGGGCGTCGTTGCCGCCGTGCCCGAGGGAGTAGAGCGAGGCGGAGAGGAACTGCATCACCCGGAATGTGCGGTCGACCGCGAACGGCGTCGCGCGCACGAAGCTCCAGGAGACAGCGAGCACCAGCAGCAGCGCCAGCAGGAAACCGAGCAGCGGCGACAGAACGATCGCGGCGATGGTCTTGCCGAGGCCGGCCCACACGATCACCGGCGGCCCGGCCTTGGCGAGGCCCGCGCCGACGAGCCCGCCGACGAGGGCGTGCGAGGAGCTCGACGGGATGCCGAGCACCCAGGTGGCGACGTTCCAGGCGATCGCGCCGATCAGCGCGGCGAAGATCACCGGCGCGTCAACGATGCTGGCGTCGACGATGCCGGTCCCGAGCGTCTGCGCCACGTGGAGGCCGAAGAACAGGAAGGCGATGAAGTTGAAGAACGCCGCCCAGATCACGGCGTAGCGCGGCCGCAGCACCCGCGTCGAGACGATGGTGGCGATCGAGTTGGCCGCATCGTGCAGGCCGTTAAGGAAGTCGAAGACCAGCGCGACGGCGATCAGTCCGACGAGCCAGGGCAGCGCGAGCGCGGTGATCGTCATCCTCAGACGTTCTCGATGACGATGCCGCTGATCTCGTTGGCGACATCCTCGAACCGGTCGACCACGCTCTCGAGGCTGCCGTAGATCTCGCGTCCGATCAGGTAGCGCATCGGGTCGGTGTGGCCGTGGGCCTGGTACAGCGCCTTGAGGCCCTGGTCGTGCAGCTCGTCGGAGCGGCCCTCGACGCGGGTGATCTCCTCGGTGAGGGCGGAGAGCCGCGTGGCGTGGGTGCCGATCGCGCTCAGCAGCGGGACGGCCTCGGCGGTGAGGCGGGCCGCCTGCACCACCGTGTCGCCCATCTCGCGCATCAGCGGCTCGAAGGTGCGGATCTCGTAGAGTTCGATGGTCTTCACGGTCTTCTGCATCTGGTCGATGGCGTCGTCCATCGACTGGATCAGGTCCTTGATGTCGCCGCGGTCGAACGGGGTGATGAAGCTGCGGCGCACCGCGAGCAGCACCTCGCCGGTGATCGCGTCGGCCTCCGCCTCGCGCGCCACGATCGTGCGGCCGAACTCCGGCACGGCATCGCCGCCCTGGAGCAGGCCGTGAAGGGCGTCGGCTCCGGCGACCAACGTCTCGGCGTGGCGCGCGAACAGATCGAAGAACCGATCCTCGCGCGGCATCAGCGCCCGGAACCATCCCAGCATCGCGGCGATACCCCTCGGCGCCCGACCGTCGACGCGCCGCTTCCGGTCCCTCGTGGCACGCTTTGCGGCTCGGCGCGAGGGCGGGCGCGTGAAAGGCTCGACCGATCATGCCGAAGCGTATCGGACGGCGCTACACCACCTTCCTCGTCGCGGTGACCGCGGACGCGGCCACAAGCACGGTGCCGGCTTCGGTCTACGCGGTGATGGCGCGACGCCCGGACGAGGCGTTGGAGATCGTGCGCGCGCAGGCCGATGGGAGCGACGAGGTCGTCGTGGTCGGGTCGCTGTCGAGCCGCATGGCGAAGGCGATCCGGCTGTCAGCGGGCGAGATGCGCGCGATCTGACAGGCGAGCCCGCGCATCGCCGCGACGGCGCCCGGCCGGGATCGTCGGATCCCGGGGATGGCATCGGATCGGGCCCGCACGGCGGTCGCCGCGGCAGCCCGATCCGGTTCGGCCCATCCATGCGCCCTCGGCGCCGACGTCGGACGCGAGGGCGGTCGAGGTTCAGCGGATCACTCCGCCGCCTGCTGCAGCCGCAGGCGCTGGTTCTGGCCGATGGTCCGGGAGATCACCGAGCGGCGGGCGCTGTAGCTCGCCGAGACCAGGGGGTAGTCGATCGGGAGGCCCCACTTGCTGCGGTAGGCCTCCGGCGACAGGCCGCGGAGCGTCAGGTGCCGGCGCAACGCCTTGTAGGGCTTGCCGTCCTCGAAGCTGATGATCGAATCCTGGCGGATCGAGGCGCGGATCTGGGCGTCGGTCGGCCGGGCGAGCACCGGCTTCGGCGGCGTCTGCAGGCCGGTGATCGAGCCGTGCACCGTCCGGATGAGGTCCGGCAAGCCGGCGGCCGGCACCGAGTTTCGGGCGACGTAGGCGGCGAGGATCTTCGCGGCGAGATCGATGGGGTCTGAGGTGGTCTGCACGGTCGTGTCCTTCCGAATTCAATCTGGTGGGTGCGCCGGGGCGCGAAGTCGTCGAAACCAGGATGCTTGAGCGGTCGATCGCTCTAGAGGGACGCGGCGGGAGGAGCCGCTGCCGAACGATTATGCGCCTGCGCGCTCAAAACACAACTTATGCGCGACCCATTCAGTGCGTTAAATCTACTTAGAATTGATTAACGCGCTCAAGCGGGTTGCAAATGCACGCACGCAGCGCGCTCGGGTCGCCAATTTCGCTCACGGCGACACACCCTTAGGTGAACCCTAAATCGTCCGCCACTCGCGCGAATCGCTATACACTTTCTAGTTGTATATCTCGTGCTGCCGCCCGGTGCGACGCCCTCGACGAGGCACCGGGCCTTTACCGGTCCGGCGACCTCGCCGAGAACGGGCGGCGGAGGATCGCATCATGGAAGTCCTGGTCGTCGGTGCGGGCGTCGTCGGCCTCGCGACTGCGCGCGCCCTGGCGCTGCGGGGGCACGAGGTCGTCGTCGCGGAGGCGGCGGAGGCGATCGGCACCGGCGTGTCCGCGCGCAACTCCGAGGTGATCCACGGCGGGATGTACTATCCGGCGGGCTCCCTGCGGGCGAAGCACTGCGTTGACGGCGCGCGCCGGCTCTACGCGCTCTGCGAAAGCCACGGCATCGCCCACCGCGCCTGCGGCAAGCTCATCGTCGCCACGACGGAGGCCGAAGCGGAGACGATCGCCGCGATCCGGGATCGCGGCGTCGCCAACGGCGTCGAAGGACTCGATCTGCTCGACGCCGCCCAGGCCCGACGCCTGGAGCCGAACCTCGCCTGCACCGCAGCGCTTCTGTCGCCGCGGACGGGAATCGTCGACAGCCACGGCCTGATGCTGGCGCTGCAGGGCGATCTCGAGGATCGCGGCGGCGCGATCGCCCTGCACACCCCCGTCACCGGCCTGGGGCGCCGCGACGGACGCTGGGCGGCGGCGTTCGGCGGTGCGAGCCCCGGCG
The DNA here is from genome assembly GCF_022829665.1 of Methylobacterium sp. E-041. Lineage (NCBI taxonomy): Bacteria > Pseudomonadati > Pseudomonadota > Alphaproteobacteria > Hyphomicrobiales > Methylobacteriaceae > Methylobacterium > Methylobacterium sp. E-041. The sequence continues at coordinate 129,552 of NZ_JAKSYQ010000228.1, forward strand.
ACTATCCGTGCGACGCGGTGGTCAACGCGGCGAGCCTCGACGCACAGGCCCTGGCCGCGCAGACCGAGGGCTACCCGGCCGAGCGGGTGCCGCGCCGTGTGCTGGCGCGCGGCAACTACTTCGGCTTCACGGGAAAGCCCGCGTTCTCCCGGCTGATCTATCCGGCACCGGTCGAGGGCGGCCTCGGCACCCATCTCACCCTCGATCTCGCCGGGCGGATGCGCTTCGGCCCCGACGTCGAGTGGATCGAGGCGGTCGACTACCGGGTCGATCCGGCGCGCGGCGACGCCTTCTACGCGGCGATCCGGCGCTACTGGCCCGGCCTGCCCGACGGCGCGCTGGTCCCCGATTACGCCGGCATCCGCCCGAAGCTCACCGGCCCGGGCGAGCCGGCCGCCGACTTCGTGATCGACGGGCCGGCCGAGCACGGCCTGCCGGGCCTCGTCCACCTATTCGGGATCGAGAGCCCGGGCCTGACCGCCAGCCTGTCCCTGGCCGAAGCGGTGGCCGACCGCCTCGGCGCGTGACGGCGCGCCCTCAGGACAGGATCCGCAGCGCCAGCGGCACGAAGATCGCGGTGAGGAAGGCGTTCAACCCCATGGCGATGCCGGCGAAGGTGCCGGCGACCTCGCTCACCTGGAACGCCCGCGCGGTGCCGACGCCGTGGGCGGCGAGCCCGACCGCGAAACCGCGGGCGCGCATGTCGCGGATGCCCAAGGCCTGCATCAGCGGCGTCACCAGGATCGCGCCGGTGATGCCGGTCAGCATCACCAGCACCGCCGTCAACGTCGGGTCGCCGCCGAGCGCTTCCGAGATGCCCATCGCCACCCCCGACGTGACCGATTTCGGGCTGAGCGAGACGATGACGGGCTCGGGGATGCCGAGGAGGCGCGCCAGCACGATCGCGCTGCCGAGCGCCACCGTGCAGCCGGCGACGAGGGCGGCGAGCATCGGCAGCAGCGCCCGCATCACCGTGGCGCGGTGCTCGTAGAGTGGCATCGCCAGCACCACCGTCGCCGGCCCGAGCAGGAAGTGGACGAACTGCGCGCCGTCGAAGTAGGTGGCGTAGGGCGTGCCGGTCAGGGTCAGCACCGTGCCGGTGATCGCGATGGCGATGAGCACCGGGTTCGCCACCGGGTGGCGCCCGCTCGCGGCCGAGATCCGGTCCGCCACGAGGTAGGCGGCCAGCGTCACCGTCAGCCACAGCAGCGGCGTGCGCGCGAGGTAGACCCAGACCGCGAACTCGCCGCTCACCGGTCGCCCCCGACCCGCGCCGTCAGCCGCGCGACCCAGAGGAACACCAGAACCGTGGCGACGAGCGCCGCCGCGGTCGAGACCACGACCACGATTGCGAGGCGAAGCCCCTGCGCCTGCACCACGTCGAGGCGCCCGACGATCCCGGCGCCGGCCGGAACGAACATCAGCGACAGGTTCGCGAGCAGCCCGCGGGCCGTGTTCTCCAACGTCCCGTCGGTCAGCGGCTTCGGCAGGACCCGCGCCAAGTGCAGCGCGCGCCGGTCGCGCAGCACCAGGAAGCCCAGCATCAGGGCCATGCCGAGGACCGGGCCGGGGAGGGGCAGCCCGGCGCTGCGGGCAAGCACCTCGCCGAGGAGCTGCGCCAGCAGGATCAGGGTCAGGCTCGCGATCATCGATCGCCGCCGCTCAGGCCGGATCGGCGGCGATGCCGGGGATGCCCTCGCCGCGCGCCCGCGCGATCCCGGCCTCGTCGAAGCCGAGGAGCTTGCCGAGCCGCCAGACCAGCGCCTCCTCGAACTCGTCGACGTGGCCGTCGGCGGCGGCGACCGACCACGCCATCGCCAGGATGCGCCCGCGCTCGCCGGCATCGGCCTCGTGCGGCAGCATCTCGACGAGGCTCGCCACGTCGCGGGTCTCGGAATCGAAGGCGGCGGCCCGGGCGATCAAGGCGTCGGCGGCCTCGGCGCTCTCGGCGTAGCGCCCGCGCACCAGCCGCGCGAGGCGCTCCGATTCCGCCGGCGCGAGGATGCCGTCGGCCCGGGCCACGTGGACGAGGAGCGCGGTGGCGGCCAGGTGGGTGTCGTCGCCCGGCGTCTCGTGCGCAGCGACCCCGAGGGCCTCGGCGGCATAGGCCCGCAGGCGTGCGATCAGCGACATGGCGATGTTCCCGCGACCGGCGCGCCCGGTGCGGTGGGACCCTTCCCGCCGCATCCGCCCCCGTCAAGGACGCGAAGCGCGCCCCCGACGCTTCCCCGCGCCGCCGTGTCCCGCCTGCATCGCCGCCGACCTCGCGAATGGTGCCGCCTTGCCAACGGCAGACCGGACGGCTATGCACCGTGTCCTCGGCGATCGCACCCTGCGACCGCGGACGGATGCCGCTTTAGCTCAGCTGGTAGAGCACCTCATTCGTAATGAGGGGGTCGGGGGTTCGAATCCCTCAAGCGGCACCAACACTTAGCCTTCTGCTTGCTTACCGGAAATGATGACCGGTAAGCACATGGTAAGCAGACTGGGAAATCGGCATTCTTCGACACCGCCTCGATCCGCGTGTGGCGCCAGCATCCGCCGGTCGTTAGGATCGCCCCATGGCAGACCCGACGACCGGCGACCTCATCAAGGCCAAGACGATCGCCTCCGACGAGGTGAACGCCGCGGTCGACGTGTTCATGCGCGACCCGACGGTGAGCGTGTTCCGGTTCGCCAGCGGGCACACCGTGGATCCGGCCGCCGCGGTGAAGGACCACGAGCCATCGCGGAAGGCGGTCGCCGAGCCAGGCGCGTCCGACACCTTCCGTCGCGGGATGGTGCGGACCGCGATCCTGCTGGCGCGACCGGTGGCGTCATGAGCGATCCTGCGAACAGCAACACGCCGGCGCAGCTTTTCGACATGCGGAAGGACGACGAGGGCTGGACCGTCTACGACATCGCCACCGGCGAGCCGGCGCGCGTCAACGGCGTGCCGCAGACTGGCCTCGACATGGAAGCGGCCGACGACCTCGTCGACCTGCTGACCCTCCTCGCTCGGCAGAAGAACGAGAGTTCCGAGCATTGAGCGACGACCCCGTCGACGAAGCCGCCGAAGCCCTCCGCGCAATTGGCCACAAGCTTCCAAAAGATGAACAAGCAATCAAGCAAACAAGATCGATGTTAGATCGGAGAGTGCATCTTAGAGACCAGCACGCTAAGATAGTAAAATCATCTCAGATAAAGATCATTGCCACGAGAATCATTCTAGTCCGACAACCTAAAATCTGGATATAAATCTGTGATTGCTATGCGGTGTATTCCGACGCTCGATAATAACACAACAGAATTTATAGCGTTGGTCCAGTTGCCTCATGAGGCCGCAAACTACACGAGGAACCGCCTCCCGCTCTACCTGTTCGGCTCGGGCTTCCTGGTGATGCTTGCGGCCGAGATGTGGATGCGGCTGGCGTGACCGGCGTCCCGAGGCACCTGCGCAACCCGCGCCGCTGGTACGACGCCGACGGCATCGAGCAGCCGCCGGCCACGATCGCGAACAGCAAGGCGAACGGCGCCCGTGGGCTGCTCGTGTTCTGCGAGTGCGGGCACAGCGGCGCCATGTCTTTCGACGGCCTACCGGACGACTTCCCCGTGCCGGATGTCGCGCTTCGGCTGGTGTGCTCGGCCTGCAAGCGGAAGGACCGGATCAGCACCCGGCCCGACTTTACGGGCGTGCACACCGGGGCGGGGCCGAAGCTGCGGTCGGTTGATTAGCGCGGCGTTGATGATCGTCTGATCCACCCTACAAAATCGCGATGGCATCAAACGACCAGCCCATCCGGAAGCGCGCCCTGGAAGCCCTTCGCGCGGCAGCGATGCACCCGCTCGGCCTTCGGCTCTCCGCCCATCCAAAATCGATGCAGGCGCTCGTCGAGCTCGGCTACATCGACGTCCGGCCGGCGCAGTACCCCGGACGCCGGCGAGACGAGCAGGCGTGGTTCCTCAGCGACAGCGGGCTCGAACTGCTGAAGGTGCTCGGCCCGGGATAGGCCAGCGCCTGTCCGCCGCGTTGCGCCGCCCCGCCCGCGCCCCTATCCCCGCCGGCCCACATCCGGCGAGACCCATGGCATCACCCGCACCGATTCGACCCGTGCCTTCCGACGTCCAGACCTGGCGCGATGCGCTCGAGGCCATGAAGCCCACGGTGCCGCCCTGTCCCGGGTTCTCTGCGCAGCGCTGGCAGGAGATGCGCGAGGCGGCGATCGACTTCCTCGACCGGTTCGGGGAGGAGGTCGTCGCCCTGGGCTGGACAGTCACCGACCTGTTCGGCGTGCACCCAACGGTCGGCGTGGTCCGGGTCGACTACTGCGGCGGCCTGATGATCAACGCGCGCCGCGTCGAGGCGATCGGCGACACTTGGATCCGGTACGGGAACCAGACCTTCCGGCGGGACCGGCCGGGGCGACCTATCGGGGTGCCGGTGTGGGAGGCCGCGCGGTAGGCGACGCGCACGGAGAAGCCCGCCGCGGCGGATGCCGGGCGGACTGATGTCGTCCGCGACTGTGTAGGAGGCTTAGCTCATTTCGCAGAGCCGTGCGTTGGCTTCAGCAAGGGCGGTCTCCACAGACTCGTACTCGGTCTGAGACGCCTCGTAGAACAATGTCGTAGTCCCATAAATGGTCCAGAGGTACCGCTTCGGGTTGCTAGGCGCCGGGCGGACGCCAATCCGATAGCCGCTGTTTGATCCCGACAACGTTGCGCCTTTCTACAGAACCGGATCAGCGGGATAAAGACCGCCTCGGTGACCACAAATCCCATGCTCAAGATTTTACGCTGCAGCTTGTTCCAGCCAGACGAAAATGCCCCGCGCGGCGGTTGCCGGCGGGGCTGAAGTGCGACTCGGGTAGGAATGAGTAGGAAACGGGATTGCCTCACCGGGTTGGCATAAGCGATCCATGTGCCACTCGGACGAAAGACGTGAAAAGACCGCCACAGCGCTAAGGTGGGCGGACCCAATGGTGAGCTTGACGCGCCGTATGCTATCTCCCGCACATCGGTAGCGGCGCTCGGTTCATCCAGGATGCACAGCAGCAGAGACGCCTTCATGGCGCTGCTTTGCTCAAAGGAAGGTGGCTGATCAATGATTTCGGCACTAGCAATCTTATGTGTGCGCAACGAAGCTATTCACATTCATAGATGCATTGACGACTTAATATCCTCCGGTCTAGAAGTATATTTGATTGATAACGGCTCAACAGACGGCACTCGCGAAGCCGCCGAGACTTATTTAGGGAAAGGTTTAATTGGCATACACGACCTCCCATGGAGGGGCGCGTTTTCTTTAACAGATCAACTCGTCGCAAAGCGGGGCATCATAAGCGAAGCGGAGCACGACTGGATTTTACATTGCGATGCTGATGAGTGGTTGATGAGTCCAAATGATGGTCAGTCACTCTTAGAAGGGTTTGACGCAGCCGATAATGCTGGTTTCAACTGTGTAAATTTTCACGAAATAGTATTTTTGCCTCTGCCGGGCGAAGATTTTGAGCAAGAAGATTATGCCGAGAAAATGCAGAGCTATTATTTTTTCCAACCCTCCTACCCGCGCCTATACCGTGCTTGGCGACGAGATGCAGGTTTGGATAATAGCGCTTACGGCGGGCACTTGCTCATAGGAGAAGGACTGAACCCCTATCCGATCGATTTCATCTTGCGTCACTACATCGTGCTCAGTATGGCTCATGCCCAGCGTAAATACTATGGCCGGATTTTTTCCACTGAAGATCGGTCAAAGGGTTGGCATGGGAACAGAATTTCGATCACGAAGGACAACCTTGTGGTCAAGCCGGCCCCAGAGCTTCGAAGACTCGATGATCCCAATTCGCGCGAATTTGATTTAAGCGCGCCAGCGGGGCGTCATTTCTGGGAGTGGTAAAAAAAGACTTATGGATACTCCTAACAAGATCTTACAATCACTTTCATTCCCCTTTTATTACCCAAAAAGGCCCGCTTCGGCGAACCATGCAAGGCTGCGTTGGGGAGGAACCTGACTGCAGGGTCTCACCCTTCGGACGGTGGATCTCGGGATGCCGCGAGATCGCGAAGAACCGCCACCAGCACCAGCACGGCGATCGCGCCGCACAGCGCCGCCATCCAGAGGTGGCCGGCGGTGAACGTAGAAAAGGCGCCCCAGCCGAAGCCAGGGCGCCGAGGGTGTGAAGTAGGGTGTGAAGCGGCGGCTCAGGTCACGATGTGCGCCGCCGCCATGATGACCTTCACCAGCAGACCGACCGCGCCGAGGAGCACGGCCGAGGTCAGGCCCCAGCCCATCTTGCGCAAGCCGGCGACCTCGCCCTTGATCTCCGTGGCCGACTTCTCGATCTTCCGCTCGATCCCCTCGCGGGTCATGAACGACGCGATATCCTTCTGGTAGGCGACGCCGTCCAGACGGCGGCTGATCGCCTCGAGCTTCTCATCCATGCGGAACACCTGCGCTCGCGTTTCGTCGATTTGGTCGCCGTTGGCCTCGCTCCGGGCCAGCAGCTGCCCGAGCAGGTTCGCGATATGCCGATCCTGCATCGTGTCCTCCCGGGCGGCTCGATCCAGCAGCCCTTCGCCCAGCCCGGGCGGCACCGGCGGCTGGATTGCGGCACCGAGTTCGGAGCCGATGTGCTCCAGCGCCGATCGGCGCAGGGCGGTGGGATCGTGGCGGCGCGCGCGACGCGCCCGCTTCGGTTCGGCGGTGTCGGACATCGTGCAGCCCCGAGAGAGGCGCGCCGGTGTTCCGGTCGCGCGATGATCCCTCCCCCTCCTGCGGGGGAGGGTGAAGCGATTTCAGGCCTTCAGCAGGCGCGCCGCGCCCGCGCGGGCCAGCGTCGTCAACGGAGACGAGATGAAGAAGGCCGTCAGGATCGTCGCCTCGATCGGCACGTACTCCGTCGGCAGCGGGGTGATCGGCCAGCCGAGGTCGAAGGTGTGCGACAGGCACGTCGCGCCGAAGTGGATCGCCGGCGGGATGCCGATGCCGTAGATCAGCGCCTTGAACGCCGGCGCGATGGCGGCGCGGGCCTGGTTCGCGGCCATCTCGGCCTGAATGACCGAGACCGCCACGTCCTTCTGGGCGTTCTGCCCGTTCTGCATCGTCTTCAGGATCGGCCCGAGCACGCTGTCGCCGAGCACCTTGATGATGCCAGAGCCGAAGAACGCGGCGATCTTGCCGATGGGATTGAGCAGCCAGTCCATCAGCGCGGCCCTCCGTCCGGACCGTCGCCCGGCCGCGGACCGGCCATGCGCCCGGCGTCGCGGACGTTCTTGAGGATCGGCGGCAGGGCGAGACGGGCGAGCGCGAGCATCGAGCCGATGCGAGCACCGTAGCCCGCGTATTGGGCCGGCAGCACCGAGCTCCAATCGAACCCAACGACAGCGTTCAGGATGTCCGGCAGCGCGAACAGGACCGCGAGCAGGTAGAGCCTCGCGCCGGCGAGGCGGGCGTTCGCGCGTCTGAGCATGTCCATCGGATCAGACCTTTCGAGCCAGGGCGTTGTGGATGCCGGTAAAGAGGGCGTTCAGCAGGCCGCGCGTCGCGCCGCCGGTGGCCTGTGCCCCGGAACGAACAAGCCCGCCGGTGAGGGCGGGCTTGGCGGCGGGCGTTACGATTTTCGACGGACTGGGCGGCCCTGTGAGGGTTTTCGACGGCTGCGTGACAGAAATCGCCGGAGGTACGCCCTCCCGGATCCGCACCGACGCCATCAGGGCGACGCGGAACTGCGCGTGGTAGCCAGCGATCAGCTTGTCGCAGTCGGTGCCGTTGATGATGCGCCGGGCGCCGACGGCGTCGGCCCGGCCGGGCCCGAAGTAGTCGCCGAGCTTCTTGCCGGTGAACCCCCCCTCGATCATCCCGTAGAATAGGATGGCCGCCGCCACGTCGGGGCGCATCGCGAGCGCCGGCGTCTTCACCAGGTCCTCGCCCGCATTCAGGATCCCGAGCGCGCGAAGCCGCGCCGTCGCCTTGGCGTAGTTCGCCTCCCAGGTCAGCTGGACGTAGCCCCGCCCCCAGAAGCCGGTCCGGCCGTATGCCTTGCCCTTGCCGCGGCCGAACTCCTCGATCGGGCGCATGGTGCGCGCCGTCTCGTGGAACGTGGTCGCGAGGCAGTAGGCCGGCTTCTCGACGCCGAGGTCGGCCGGGCAGGCGTCGAGGATCGCTTCCATGCCGGCGACCTGGTCGGCCGTGAGGTGACCGGCGAACGGCTGCCGGCGCACGGCGTCGAAGAACGCTGCGCGGTCGATGTCGAGGGCCATGTGCGGGCATCCCTGCAATAGAAAAAGGCCGCACAAGGCGGCCAGGATGGGGGGCACTTCAGGGACGGGGCCGGTCTAGCGCGCGCCCTGGTCCCGAAGGGCCTGGACTGCGCGACCGCTGATCGTGGCGACGACCTTGCCGTCGGCATCCACGACCTCGAAGGGGCCGATGTTCGTGGCCCCGTCGCAGAGCTGCAGCCAGTCCGGGCCCTGCGTCGGGCCCGGCGTGACGCGATTGTCGCCGGGCGCGACCGGCGTGCCGGCGGCGCCCGCTCCGGTCGGATTGCCGGCCGGGCGAATGCAGCTCGTCGAGGCGGCCGAGGCAGGCAGAGCGAGCGCAAGCATCGCGGCCGCGGCGAGGGCGGTTCGGGTCATGGCGCGCCTCAATGGATCATCTTCGAGACGGTCGGCGCGGTGCTGTAGAGCAGCTGGTAGATCCCACCCGCGGGAACCGTGAACTGCCCACCGCTCGTGCCGAACGTGATGCTGTTCGTCTCGTCCCGCACGATGACGGACGCTCCGCCCTGGACGAAGTACGTCGTCGTCGTCGGGCCGGCCGGCAGAGGCATCGGCGAGGCCGTGACCGTGACGTTCGACGGACCGACCGGGTTGTAGCCCGGGTTGTCGTGGACGACGTTGTTGCGGCCGGTGGCGTTGAAGCCGACCGCCGCCACGGTGTTTCCGAAGAAGCGGTTGTCGTGAGCGACGATGAAGTTGCCGGCGCCGCCCTGCGCACGAAGGCCGATCCCGTTGGTGCGGGCCGAGGTCGCGACGTTGAACGGCGAGTAGGCGCCGATCCCGTTGTCGCCGATCGTGAAGTGCCCGCAGCCAGGCGCCAGGTCGATACCGACGCCCCAACCCGAAATCATCGCGCCCGTCACCGAGGTATCGATCGGGGAGGCGTCAGCGCAGACGAATCCGCTGCCGTTCAGACTGGTGCCCTGGCCGGTCGTCGATGCGATAAGGCCGCCCGACCAGCGCGTGTTCATCACCGGGCTTGTGATGCCGGTCAGCAGCGAGGCGCCCGCCCCGTTGATGATGAAGCCGTTCGTGTTGAGCGTGCCATCGCTGGCATTCGTGTTGGTGATCCAGGAATTGTAGATCCCGGTGTCGAAGACGTAGCCGGAGCCGACAGGCGTGATCGATCCGTTGTCGCGCTGCGCCGAGTCGAGATACGTCGAGTTGACCCGCGTCGCCTGGACCGTCTGCACCCGCGTAATGAAGGCCGCGCCGGTACCAGATCCCGAGCTCGTGGTGTTGCCGATCGTCAGCTTGGCGCCGGTCCCGGAACCCGAGGACGTCGTCGAAACGGGGTTCGTCGGGTAGGCCGTATAGCCGGCCGGCGAGACGGTGTAGGAGGCGCCGTTGTTGAGGCCGACCGAGGTCACCGCGCCGCTGCTCACCGACTTGACGGTGAAGGTCAGGGGGGCGCCGCCCGAGGCGAGCGTACCGCCGGCGGGCGTGAGGGTATCTCCGACCGCGTACCCCGAACCGCCCGCGCTGACTGCCGCCTGGGCATTCGGCACGGCGGTGTAGCCACCAGGCGTCGCGACCGTGAATCCGGTCACGGCCCCATTCGCGTTGACCGCGGTGACCTTGATCGTCATGGCCGCGCCGCCGGACGCGAGCGTGCCGCCGGTCAGCGTCAGGGTGTCGTTGACGGCATGCCCGCTGCCCCCGGCCACCAAAAAGGCGACGTTCGACGGCTGGATCAGCAGGTTGGTGCGGTTGCTGATGTAGTCCGAGTCCGTGATGACGGTCTCGCCGGTGTCGGACAGCTTCACCGCGAACGTCGGGTACCGCCGGTTTGCCGCCGTCGGGTCGATGAAGTTCGACATGATGATGGCGCGGTTGATCCAGTTCGCCGGACCGACCACGTCGTTTTCGACCAAGATGCCGTCGGAGCCGGGGTTCGTGCCGCCGTCCGCCATGTACTGCAGCATGACGTGGTCAGCGGAGTTCCAGCCGGCCTGCGCGCCCATGCGGAGGCAGACGAAGCAGTTCCGCATCGAGACGTTGCGGACGTAGCCGTAGCCGTTGGCGAGGTTGACGGTGAAGCCGGAGGTGCGGACCGCGTTGGTGTCGGTCGCGACGTGCTCGAAGGCGACGTCCGAGATGCCCGAGTTCAGGCCGGTGAACTTGAAAACGTCGCCGGTGGTGAAGCCGGCCGTGGTGCGTAGGCGCGTGCAGTTCTGGCCGCCGCCCTGGACGTGCAGGTACGAGTTCGTAACGAGAGCGGTCGAGGACAGCAGGTAGGTGCCGCACGCCAGCCGGAGGCGGGCACCGGTCGCCGGAAGCGTCTTCGTCGCGTTGACGATGGCCTGTGAGACGTCGACGCCCGTGTCCGGTTTCACGCCAAGGTTGGCCATCGAGTAGTCGGGCAGCAGCGCGTCGAGCTGATCGCTGAAGCGCGTCGCGATCAGCTTCTGGACGCCGTTGACGGTGGCCGAGAAGCCGCCGAGTTCGCCGGTCGAGCCCTGATCGGTCGAGGGCAGCACGATCTTGTTCGGCGTCGAGACGAAGCCGTGGGTGCTCGTGTCGACGTAGCCGAGCGGCACCATCGTGCTGTTCGAGCGGTCGCGGATCGCCAGAGAACGGGTCGCCCCCGAACTCTGCACGCCGAGTTCCGGCAGGGTGTAGGTCTGCGCGCCGGCCTGCGCGCACAGCGTCGCGAACGCGACGAGCGCGAGAATGGTCTTGCGGAGCATCGGGCGAGCCTCAGTTCGGGAGCGCGGCGGCTTGGGCGAGGACGGACGCGAGCAGCGCGTCAGAGAGGCCGAGCGTCGCCTTCACGAAGGTCGCGAGCGCGCATCCGGCGGTGACGAAAGCGGTGCCGTTGAAGGCCCGGTTGATCGGGTCGCCCGGATCGGACGGCACGGCGGCGGCCAGGACCGCGGTCGCTCCGGGCGTCAGGGCCTCAAGCGCACCGAAGAATTGGCTGCGGCTGGGTCCGGGGGTGCCGCCGACGCCGGTGGTGTCGAAGCGGAAGGCCGTGCCCTCGCGCGTCACCACGACCGTCGGCGTGGAGCGCACGTCGATCGGGAAGGATGGGCGGATCGGGTAGGAGGGCATGGCGGCTCCGGGCAAAGAAAAACCCGCCGGCGAGGGCGGGTTGGGCAGAACGGTGCGCGAGGCGCGCGTCAGGCGAATTCGATGGGCTCGTCGAAGATCTCCGCCGTCTCCGGCCCGATCGTGACCGAGACGCGGACGTCGTAGAGGCCGGGCGGGATCGCGAGCAGCGAGCCGGCTGGGAAAAGCGCCTCGACGAGGCCGGGGTTCGAGACGACGAGCGTCCCGGTGGACAGGGAAGCCAACAGGACGGGCGGCGCATCGCCGGCGCAGCACCCGATGCTCGACCAGCACCACAACTCGCGCCATTTCGGCGCGCGCGGCGTCACGGTGAGCACCACGTCGGACGCGGCCGAGAAGTCGATCAGCCCCGCATCGGTGATGTCGAGCCGCCCGGCCGGATCGGCGCTGCGGAAGACATGCCGGAACCGCCACTGCCCCCGCCGCGAGACCGCGCCGAGCGTGTTCATGAACGATGGCATGGCGCGCTCAGAGCTTGAGGTAGTAGGTGCCGAGGCGCGTCGGCTGCAGCGTCGAGATCGGCACGCCGCCGCCCGGGTTCGCGTTTGACACGTCGAAGTCCGCCGAAGGCTGCTGAACCGTAGGCGTTCTGACGCTGTGCCAGAGATCGTTGACTGCCACGCCGCCGGCGCCCTGCGACGCGCCGACCAGATCAACGAAGGTTGGCGTCTGGAATGGCGGGTAGTTGACCGTCACATGCCCGTTCGGCAGCGCGGCCGGAAGGTTCGGGTTGGCCAGTACCTCGGCGATGTCGCCGCCGGTCGCGCCCGGCAGCTGCGCATCACCAAAGGCCGAGAACCGCGCGGAAACGGTGCCGGTCGAGCCCGCGGCCGCAACCTGCGACAGCGTGATGTTGGTCCCGTCGATGGCGACGACGCGCGTGCCGGACGAGAGGCCGACCGCGGTCACGAACATGCCGAGCGCGAGACGGCCCGGGTCCACGACCTGTGCCGCCGTCGATCCGTCCGTCAGGGTGATGTCGGTCGTCACCTGGAGCCGGTTGGTAGGCGACGACCCCATGTCGTCCAGGCCGCCGGCCACGAAGCCCTGCATCGTCGGGACGGCAATCTGCTTGCCGGTGGCGAAGTCGTCGGCGGCCGACGTGCCGCGCCCGCCGATGACGGAGGCGATCCCATCCCCGAAGGTCGACCACAGGTAGATGAAGAGTGCCCGGGTCGTGTCGTCGGCGAGCTCCGTCGCGCCGGAACCGCTGCCGCCGACGGTGCGCTGGTTCATCCGAACCCAGCCCGGCTGGATCGAATTGTCGAGGCGCCACTTCACGTCGCCGGTCCGCGCGAGCGCGTTGGGGTCGACGGCCGCCACCGGATCGGTCGTGTCGACCACCGGGGCCTCGCCGAGCCCGTCGTCGTTCCAGATCAGGTCGCCGTAGGGGCCCAGGACCTCTTCCCGGTAGAGGACCTGCGGCAGGTACACCCGCGGGAATCGTCCGGTGCCGTCGGCGACGACCGGCTGCGTCAGCGGAACGGACAGCGCGGCATCGCTGAAGACGGTCAGCGGCTTGGTGGTGCCGGCGTCGAAGAAGAACGCGCGCGGCACCAGCAGCGGGCGGCCCGACGCATCGAGCACCTGCTGCCGCGAGAGCGGCCAGGATTGGGTCATTTCAGGGGTCCGACATGCAAAAGCCCCGCATGGGGGCGGGGCTTGCGGGCTGCGCGGCAGGTTGCTCACGCGCGTCTCGGGACGGTGGCTTATTCGGCGGGATTGCCCGTCGGGTCAAGGGTGCCGCACGCGGACCGTATGGACACCGGCACGCAGGCATGATGGAAAAGCGTGGCAATAGGGGCTTCTGGGGCCACTTCGATGATACGCCGCATCCTTGCTCTTGCCGTAGGTCTTGGCCTTTCGGCTTGCGCCGACCGTAGTCAGCAGCCGGGTCGCGGCGAGATTTTCATGGCACCCGCCGAGGTCGCCGCGAAGGATGATGCGATCTGTCGAGGCTATGGAGCCGTGCCAGGAACGCCGGTCTACATCCAGTGTCGCACCACTCAGGACCAGCGGCGTGATGCGGACAAACAGGCGCGGGCCAAGATCGTGAACGGGTGATGAGCCGTGCTCTCTGGATGATCGGACAGGCCATCGCCATCGCCACGCTCTCGTGGGCGATGCTTGGCGGAGCCGAAACCCATCCTGACCCGAAGCTCTCGACGCCCCTCGCGTTCGTCGTAATGCCGGTTTTCGCGACGATCCTCGTCGCCTTCGGCACCGCGGTCTTGGTCAACCTCGGGGACTGGATCGCTCGCCTACTCGGCCGGTCGAACCCGAAGCTGCAGAGCGCTCCCGTCCGATCGGTCCCCACCCTGCGCACCGCGGATCCCGAGCCGCGTCATGCGGTCGAGCAGCGCGATGGTCGCAGCGCCTGGCTTCGCCGTTGCCAGCTGGGCAAGCCGCCGGCCGCCCTCCGCTGAGGTCATCAGTTCGGCGAGCCGATCGAGGTTCTTCCCGAGCTGCCAATTCTGCAGCGCCTCCACGACCCGCTTCGGGTAGCCGAGGCCGCCCGACGCCAGAACCTTCGCGCCCTCGACCTTCGCGCCGCCGTTCCGCATCTCGGCGAGCGCCTCGTTGTTGAAGCTGGTGCGCGAGCCGACGCCCTGGCGCTGGCCGGTCGCCTCCAGAATGTCGAGCAGGCGGGAGAATCCGGCGTCGAGCGCCGCCCCGTTCGGCAGGGCCTGGATTGCCGCGCGCAGGCTGTCGTTCTGCAGGCTGTCGCCACGGATCGCAGTCGCGAACTTCGCACCGCCGGCTTGGTTCGGGCCGGACTGCAGGCGCTCCGTCTTCGCGGCGAACTGCGTCCCGAGGTAGTTCCGCACGAGCTGACGGGCGGCGAGCGGGTTGCTGCGCGAGATCGCCGTGACGGCCTGCCCGACCTCGTCTGCCGAGCCCTCGACTGTCTTGCCGATCGGGAACAGCACGTCGGCTGCGGCCTTCACGTCGGGCCGAGCCGCGATCCGGCCAAGCGGCGACCGCTCGATCGCCTCGCGCGCCTGGTGGGCGAGGGCGAGGCGCTGGAGCCGGCCGCGGGCTTCCGGCAGCTGCACCAGCAGATCCTCGTTCCGGCGCATGGCGGTCCGGAGCGCGCCGGCGGAGATCCCGCCCTCGCCGGAGCCGACCTCGTCGAGGATGCGGGTCACCTCTCGATCCGAGAAAGCGCGGCGCGCCGTCGGCGTAGCGTTGGCGAGGAACTCGCGCGCAGCGGTCGCGCCCTGCAGATGGGTCGGCACCTGCTCGGCCGGCGTCGCCATGCGCTGGGTGAGCGGATCGCGCTGCACGACACGCCCGAGCGGCGTGTTGCCGGTGAACGGCTCGACGGCGCGGCTGTTGCCGGCGAAGTTCCTGTCGGCGGTCGCGACCTCGGGCACACCCTTCAACTGCCCGTCGAGCGTCGAGCGGGCGATCTGCAGGTCGCGCACCTTCGTGTTGTCGCCGACCTCGCGTGCACCCTGGATCGCGGTGTCGAGCCGCTCGCGAGCGTGCAGCAGCCCCTCGACGCTGAGGTCGGTTTCGCCGCCGGGGCCGAACAGGTCCTTACGGGCCTGCGCGAGCGCGCCACGCACGTCGCCCTTGGCGGTGCGCAACTGCCCGTCGATCGCGTCGAGGGCGGCCTGCGGGTTCACCTGCCCGAACCGGACGTCCGGGATCTCCTCGGTGACGGTCGGCGTCTTCGTGTAGGGCTCGAGCGGCCCCTTCATCTTGCCCACGACCGCCTCGTAGGCCTCCACCGGGTCGGCGTTCCCGTCACGCATCAGCGTGCCGAGCACGCGATCGCGGATGTCCGGATGCACGCTCTCCGGATCGACGCCGACGCGGGTCAGGTCCTCGTTCAGGCGGCTTTCGGCGAGGTCGCGCGCATGGCCGTAGTCGTCGGCGATCTGGCCGGCCTTCAAGCGCTCGCCGAGTGGCGCGCGCTCCTGCCCGATCGGGTACGACGGCACGCCGCGGCGCTCGTTCGTGAGCTTGCGCATCAGCTCGCCGCGAATGTCGCGCGCCATGCCGCCGTCGGCATCCGGCCGCAGGTAGCCCGCCTCCATGAGCTTCACGCGCCAGAAGCTGTCGAGCGGCTTGCCGCCCTCGCGTGCCACCGTGCCGGCGCCCGGGATGTTGAACCGGTGGAAATCCTGGCTCTTGAGGTCGCTGGTGAGGTCGAGGCCTCCGTTCCGCGCGATAAAGCGGGCAAGGCTCTCGCCCTGCGCATCGGCCTCGGTCGCAGCGCTACGGCGCGGCGCCGGGTCGGCCGGGAGCGGCGCATCAGCCTCGAACTGCGGCCGGCTGTAGGCCGGCTGGGTTTCGATCGGCTCGCCGGGGCGCTCCACCGTGATGGTGCGCTCGACGCCGACGTTCTCGGGCGCGGCGCGGGCGGCCGCATAGTCGCGGGCTGCCTGCTCGGTGCGGGTCGCCTCGCGGGCGTCGGCGGTGGCGCGGAGGTCGCGCTGGATCACCTGGCCCGCCTGTTCCGGGCTGACGCGCGGGCCGGCGCCCTGCGTCGCCCGGATCACGCCCTGGCCCTCCGCCGTTCCGGCCACGCCGGCACGCGCCGCGGCCTGGACGTCAGCACCGAGGCGGGTCGGATTGGTCGTGGCCGGTGCGATCGCGTCGAGCCCGGCCTTGCCGGCGGCCTGGATCTGGTCGGGCCGAGCCGCGAAGAACTCTGAGAGGCCGCCCTGTCCCTCGACGACGCGCTGCAGGTCGCCCATCCGCCGGGGGCCAACGACCTGCTGCAGCGCCTCGGGCCACGTCAGAGCGACGCCGCGTTCGGCTGCATCCGACACGAGCGCCTGCGTCGCGGTAACCTCGTCGGGCGTGATCTTGCCGGCCGCGCGGTCGAACATGCGTTCGGCAGCACCAGGACGGCCGGCAATCGCTACGCCGGCGCCGGTCGCGAGCGCTGCGGCGCCACGCGCCCAAGGTTCGGCGGCCGTGCCCTTGGTGACCTGCCCGGCCGTCTCGCTGGCGACGGCCGGCGCGACCACCTGCTTTCCGAACGCCTTGGCGGCACCGGCGGCACCGGCTTCCAGGGCCTTCGCACCGACGCCGCCCGGGACGAACTCGGCAATGGTGCCGGCGTACTCACCCGCGGTCGTCTGCGGCTTGTAGAGGGGCCCGGTAGCGGCTTCGAGCCCGCGCAGCGCGACGTCGCCCGGATGCGGGAGATCGGCCGGGCTCGGCAGCGAGCCACGCATCCCCGTGTCTCGGCCGAGATCCGAATTCGGGGTCACACCGATGACGGCGCCGATTCCTTTCGCGGCGAGGTGCGCGAGACCACCCATGCCAGCATCGGCCAGCGCGTAGATGTTCTGCGGCAGGTCGACGAGGCCGGCCGCGCCGCGGATGATGCCCGCACCGGCACCCTGGACGACGTCGCCAACGACGGACGGCCCGGACGCCTTCGCATCAGGCACGTCGTCGAACAGGCCGCCGCGCGAGGCTGCAGGCGCAGGTGCCGCGCGACCGCCTGAGGGCGCGTACGCCTGCGGCGCGGCGTCGGGAACGTCGTCGAACAGGCCGGCCATGCGGGCTCCAGGTTACCGGTTCATGTAGGAGGCGACGAGCGCGTCCCGCAACGTCGAGGGGGCGGGCTGCTGTCCGCCGGATGTGGAGAGCGCCGTGCCCGCGGCAGCGCCGCCCGGGCCGCCGGAGTAAAGCAGCTGGTCGGGCGCGTAGAACGAGCGGACGCGGTTCGGGGTCAGGGCGATCACTTGGTCGTCGCCGCCATGCTCGCCGAGCCCCCGTAGAATCGCAGTATCTAGCCCGTCAGCCTTCGCTCGCTCGACAGCTGCTCCGATGTGCCCGTACCCGAACGGCACACCATCAGGACGTGAGGCTGGATAGCCCATCGCCTCAGCCTGAGCAGAGAAGGCGCGATGTTCGGTGCGATTGCGCGCGAAATCGGCCATGGCGTCGTCGAACACCGGCCCCCACGTCGCACCCTCATGTTGCGTGGTCAGCGCGCGAGCCCGCGCATTAAATTCGGGATCGTGCTCGACGAGGTGCTGTAGGTCGTAGACCGCGGTCTTGCCGGGCTCGACAGTGGTGCGGAAGACGCGCGGCCCGGCCTCGCCACCCTTGGTCGCGCCCGTTCCTGCGTAGCCGCTTGCTGTCACTGCGTCGGGGGCGAAGAACACCGCGCCGCGCTCCGCCGGATTGCTGCCGGCATTCGCATCGAAGCGCTTGAAATCCGGTCCCGCGTTGGAGCCATGGTAGAGATCCCAGGACTTGGCGTTCGGGTCCAACAAGCGAGGCCCGGCCGACGGCACTTCCGGGGCGATCTTTGACAGCGCCGCCTCTAGCCCAGCCAGTGGATCGTCCTTCCCCATCCCGCCGAACATGCGCAGCGCACCCTTCGGCGCCGAGAACGGCATCGAGCCCGTCATCGCCAGCCCGGCGATTCCGTTGGCGGCACCCATCGCTTCATCCGAGACGTGGCCAGTGCGCGGGTCGAAGATGTTCACCTCGCCCCGTGCCGCCCGCCCAGGAAAGCGCGCGGCGTCGATCGCGTCGAAGATGCTCTGCGGGACCGCGGGGACGAGGCGGCCGGAATCGTCCCGGCCAACCGGCAGCAGGCTCGCGCGCTGGCGCACCTCGCCGGTCGGCGCCGACGTGACGACGGCGTTGCCGGTCTCGGGATCAACTACGCCGCGCCGGAGCCCGGAGTACGGCCCGGTCAGCGCATCGAGGAAGGACACGCCGGCCGACATCAATCGAGCCGGGCGGGGTCGATGCCGTAGCGGCGCAGCTTCTCCGCGACCCCGGCCCTGTCCTTGCCGGCGGCGATCGCGGCCTTGCCCTCGGCGACCGCGCGCGCGCCGGAATAGCCCTCGGGCAGGGGCAGGCGGTCCGGCCCCTTCGCGACGGCGGGCGCCGGTGCGGATCCGGACGGCGCACTACCACCCTGCGCGGCCCGGTATTCCTTAAACCGCGCGTAGGGGCTGGCGAGCGACCGGATGCCCTGATCGGCCTCGGCCTGGCTGATCTCACCGCGCAGCGCCTTGCCCGCGATCTCGCCGACCTGCGCTTGGTAGTCGGCGAGGCCCTTGAAGGTGTCCGCGATCATGGCGTTGCCGCCCGGCGTCTTCAGGAGCGACGGCAGCGAGTTCCGGAACGCCCGGCCCTCGCTGTCCGAGGTCGAGCCGGAGCCCGGGACGCGCATGCGCGGGGTGAGCTTGTCGGCGAGCGCCGTGAAGGCTTCCATCTCGCCCATCTTGCCGCCCGTCAGGCTGCTCGCGATGGAATCGAACCCCGCCTCCTTCGCGTACTGCGCAAGGCCAAGGCGCGCCTCGGCCAGCTTGCCGGTGTTCAGCTTGGCGGCGAGGTCGGCCATCGTGTCGATGTCCGCACGGAGCGGCACGGCGTTGTCGGCCGCGTCGACCATCTCGCCGTAGCGCTTGGCCTGGATCTCGTTCGCCTTCTCGGAGAACTTGCCCGCGCCCTTCGTGTCGACGTTGACCTCGGTCTTGCCGCCGCCGATGCCGAACGGCTTGCCGTCGGCGCCCATGCCGCCGGCCTGGCCGGCTGGGATGCCGTAGGCCGAGCGCTCGTCGGCGGTGAGCGGGCGCGGCTGCTGGCCCTGGATGATGACCCGCGACTTGTCCGGATCGGTCGGATGCAGCGCGACCATGCCGACGCCGGGCATGCTCTGGTAGGTGAACTTGTCGTCCTTGCCCTCGTAGACGACGCGGCCGTCCGGATTCACCAGGGCGCCGCCTACCACCATCGGCTTCTCCGGCGCCTGATAGATCGGCTGGCCGGTCGCCGTGTCGACGATCGCGTTCCCCACGGTCGCCGTCTGCCGCTTGCCCGCGCCCACCGGCACGATCTGCGCGGTGCGTTCGTTGAAGAGCACCGGCTGGTCGCCCATCTGCTGCAGTTTCCAGGGGCTGGCCTGCCCCTTCAGCATCTCGCCGTAGATCTGCGTCGCCATCGGGCGCGTCACGGGGTTCTTCCATGCGGCCTGGAGCGCGGCGGCCTGCTCCGGCCCCATGCGGGAGGCGGTCGAGCCGAAGCCGGCGAACCCGGCCGGAGCGGCAGGGGCGGGCGCCGCCACGGGGGCAGCCTGCGGCGCCGGCTGGCCCGGGATCTGGAAACCGGCCGGCTGGGCGTTCGCGACGGGCGTGTCGGCCTCGTCGGTGTCCGGGGTCGGAGCGGCGGCCGTGCGCGTCGCCGGCATCATCCCCATGCGCTGCTCGAGCGCCTGCGTCTCGGCTTCGTTGTTGGCGATCGCGACCGGCGCGGTGCGCGGTCCGGCCGAGGCCTGCGCCACGGGCGCGCCACCGCCGCCGAAGCGGCTGGTGCGCTCGGCGTAGACCGCGCCGGCCGTCTTCGGGCGACCGTCCGCGTCGAAGAAGATCGAGCGGTTCGCCCGCGCCGCCCCGGGCGACACGAAGGCGACGGCCGGTGCATCCGGGTTCGACATGGCGCCGGCGATGAACTTCGGGCCGCCGGCCTCGCCCAGGAAGTGCGAGACGTAGAGGTTGCCCGGCGTGATCGGAATGCCGGCCGAGGTCAGCGCCTTCGCGTTGTCGTTCGTGAAGGCCTGTGCGGCCCTTTCCTGCTGCGCAGGATCCGAGCGGCCGTTCGGGGTCAGGCCGAGGTCCGGGTACTTCCGAGCCAGCCCGTTCCACGTGTCGGTGGTGAACTGGTAGCGGCCGGTCGCTGACGAGTTCGGGTTCTTGGCGTCGTCGTTGCCGCCACTCTCCTTCGCTCGCATGGTCGCGAGGTAGTCGCCGGCCCCGCCGCCGGTCGCAGCGAAGGACGGAAGGCGCGGAGAGGCGACGTCGGTCGCGGCCGCGACCGGCGGGGGTTGGGCGCCCCCCTGATACCCGCCGATCAGCTTTGCGATCAGGTCGGGCGCCTCGCGCTCGTTCCGGGCCTGGATGATCCCGTCGATGTCCGACGAGAACGATTTCCCGATGTTGGCGAGCGACGAGAAGTCGACGCGCGGGGGACCGTAGCCAGAGCTCATGTCGATCCCCTTACGCGAAGGCCGTGTAGGCCTTGC
Source organism: Methylobacterium sp. E-041 (assembly GCF_022829665.1). Classification (NCBI taxonomy): domain Bacteria; kingdom Pseudomonadati; phylum Pseudomonadota; class Alphaproteobacteria; order Hyphomicrobiales; family Methylobacteriaceae; genus Methylobacterium; species Methylobacterium sp. E-041. The sequence continues at coordinate 149,890 of NZ_JAKSYQ010000228.1, forward strand.
CGATGCCGCCAGCGAGGCTGCCGAGGCCCGACAGGCCGCCGATCAGAGCGCCGAACGTATTGGCGCTGGCCTGCTGCCCCGCCATCAGTCCGTTCGCGCCCGCCTGCCCGATGCCGGCGGCGGTCTGCTGGGCGAGGCCAGCCTTCGCCTGCCCGACGCCGAGCGCGGCCTGACCAAGCGCGCCGAAAGTGCCGGCCTGCCCCGTCGTCGCGGTGAAGCGCTTCGTGTCGAGCCCGGACAGGTTCGTGAGCCAGTTGTTGTAGTCCTGGCTCGCCAGCCCCGAGGCGAACTTCATCGCATCGGTGTCGGCGTTGCCCGACGCGAGCGTGCCATTCACCGCGCGGGTGCGGTCGAGGGCTTGCAGGCCCTGGTCCATGTTGAAGGTGTAGCCCGGGGCGGTCGTGTAGGCGGCCTTGGCCGCGGCCGATCCGTCGGCGCCGTTCACGCCGAGGGCGTCCTGGTAGAGCGTCGAGCCCGCGCTGTAGCTGTCCGCGAGGTTTCCGAGCGTCGTGCCGGCCTGCCCGTAGGCGGCCGATGCGCGGTCGTAGCCGGTGTCGAGCGCCGCGTTGCCCTCGTCCTGGCCCTTCTGAAGCTGGCCGGCCTGGAACATGGCGGCCTGTCGGCCAGCCTTGCCGGAGAAAATGCTGCTCACGGGCGGGCCTCCAAGATAGCGATGCGGGCCTCAAGCGCCTTCGCGTAGGCGAGGAGGGCGACGAGGAAGCGAAAGGCCTCAGCCGTCGGGGTGCCGGTCTTCGGATCAACGGCGGGCGCCTGCGCGCTCGGCTGGGTCGGGGCGGGGATCATTCGGTGCGAGCCTCCACGGCCATGGCCCCGCCGAGCAGGGCGCAGTAGACCGGATCGGAGACGTCGATCCGCCACGTGCGGCCCTGGACGCCGGTCATGCCGTTGCGCAGGAAGTTGATGCGGGTCCGGGTCGCGCCCTGGCGGCCGAGCGGACGCGACCGCGGGCTCGACCAGCGGTTCCCGCCGTCGTCCGAGTAGGACATGAGCATTTGCGGATCGGAGATCGTCGGGTCGGCCGAGAGCCGCCCGGTACCGAGCACGAAATCGAAGTCGACGCGGGGGATCGCGAGGCGCTGCGGGAAGCCCTGCGCCGGCAGGCTCTCGACGCGGAACCGCAGCGGCGCGCCGTCCTCGACGAACACGTCCTCGCGGACCTCGAGCAGGCCGGTGCCGGAGGTATCGCCGATCAGCCAGCGCCCGAAGGCCTTCACCGACTGCGACCCGCGCCAGCGTCCGGCCTGGTGGCTCGCCCGCTCGTGCCACTGCGCCGTGATCAGGTCGTAGACCCAGGTTCGGCCCGGCATCGACACGACCCAGAAGGCGTGGCCGGCGACGATGTGGACCGACGCCTCGATCTCCGTCGGATCGACCGCGGCCGCCGCAGCTAGATCCCGCTCGACGTCATGGGTCGAGAGGCGGACCGGAGCGTAGCCCGAGAGCTTGTAGACGACGGAATCGTCGCCGACCCAGATCATCTCGTTCGACCAGCCCTCTTCGTGCCCGGCGACCGCCCACGGCCCGATCAGGCCGCGCGGAATGCCGGTGACACGGGAGAGGGGGAAGCCGTTGGCCTGCGCCGAGCCGCCGTAGACGCCGATGCCGGACGGCCCGAACAGGAAGAGCTCGTCGCGGAACGGGATGCCGCGCAGCAGGCCGCCGGGCCGGGCCTGCTCGTAGGTGTAGTCGAGCGTCGAGAACGTCTTCTGGTTGACGCCCGTCGCGTAGCACTCGCCGTTTCCGGCGGTGAAGAACAGGAACCCGAACAGCTCGCACACCGAGTTCGGCGCCGGCAGGTTGCCGGGAATCGAGAGCGGCGCAGGCGCCATGTTCGGGAACAGGCTATAGGCGCCGTACTCCGTGACCGCGACGGCGTCCGGCGAGGGCGTCCGGTTGTTACGCGCGATCGTCACCCGCTTGGAGCCCGGCAGCGCGCCGAGGTTCGCCACGCTCCCGTCCTCGCTGACGCGCACCAGCGTGTCGCGGTAGGCCGCGAGCACGGTGGAGCCGACGAGGCGCGCACCGCGCGGCCCGTGAAGCGCCGTGTCGACGAACCGCGACAGGCCGGGGGTGCGACGGACGGAGATCGGGGCGCGGGCGCCGTCGCCGAGCTTCTCGACGAAGGCGTTGATGAGCCGGCCGGCGCCTTCGGCATTCGAGAGGCCCGGGCGGGACGAGGTCGGCCAGGAGATCGCGGGCATCAGCGGCAGCTGTGGTTGCGCCGCCCCCAGAACGGTTCGACCCGCATCGGCGGCCGTGCGTCGTAGACCCGGTAGGCGAGCTTCAGGTCCATGCGGGCCTGCTCGGCGAGCCCGCGGAGTTCGGCGGCCTTCGTGCCGCTGATCCCGAACGGCACCAGGGCGGTCTCGGCGATGATGGCGGCGAGCGGCAGGTAGGCCGCGTCGTCGACCTCGTCGCCGTTGAGCTTGGCGACGCCGTCATCGAGGAGCTTGGCGCAGATCGGCTCGACTAGGTCGTCGATCTCGGCCCGGTCCTCGTCGCTCGGCGCCTCGCCCGCGGCGAGAACGCCGAGGTCCTTCAGAACCCGGACGATCAGCTGCTCGCGGGTGCGCATGCTACTTGGCCTTGCCGGCGGACTTCGGCGCGGTCAGCGCGTCGAGGTCGGTGCGGGCGGTGGCGAGCTCGGCGGAGATGGCATCGACCTTGGCGACGAGGTCGGTCTTGTCCGTGATGGCAGCGTCCAGGGCCGCGCGGAGCGACGCGAGGTCGGCGGTGGCGGTGTCCAAGTCGGACGTCAGTCGATCACGGGCGGCGGCCGCCGTCGCGGCGTCGGCGATCGCGGCATCGCGCGCGGCCTCGGCGGCGTCGAGCTCCTCGAATAGGCGCTGGTTCTCGGCCATGCCCGCCTCGATCACGCCCTTGAGGCGGTCGATCTCGACCATCGCAGCACCGGCCGAGGCCGGCGGCGGGGTCGGATCGGCGCGGGGCGGCTGGTAGGCGCGGCCCGCGGCGGCGGCCGTGAGTGCATCCGCGGAGGCGAGCGCCGGGTCGGTGATGCAGGACGGGGAGGCGTTCCAGCCCTCGGGCAGGTCCGCGCCGGCCGCCAGATCGAAGATCCGGGCCTCGCCGTCGGGCTTGTAGCCCCAGGTCGGGATGGTGGTATCGTCGAGCATGGAGGCTCCGATGGCGGACAAAACGATGCTGACGTGGAAGGGGAGACCGCTGGCCACGATGAGCCACGAGGATCTCCACAAGGTGGCGGAAGAGATGCACGCCTACCTTGAGCAGCAGGCTCGGAGGCTGATCGAAAACGGCATCAGCGCCAGGATCGCAGCCGACGGGCCCCAGAACGACGAAGGGCGCCACGAGGGCGCCCTTTCGTCTTAGCGGTGGTGGAGCGGCTGGATCAGCCGTTCATGCGGACGGCGAGGCGCGGATCGACCGCCTTCACGCCGTAGAGGATGTCCAGGCGCCAGTTCGAGACGTCGTTGGTGCCGTCGTAGTACGGGATCAGGCGGACGCTGAGGTTCTTGTAGGACTCGCGCTCGCAGGACACCGCGCCCTCGGGCTTCACCAGCGGCACACAGGTGAGCGCAAAGGCGCTCTTATGGGCCATGATGTTCTGGGTGTAGGGCGTGGCGGCCGCACCCATCCAGGTCACGACGGCGCCGGCGGCCGGGGCGGCCGAGACGGTCGCGAAGGCCGAGGCCGGGAAGGCGCCGGGCGCGATGATCGCCGGGGAGATGGCGACGGTCGCGTTGCCGGAGGCGTCGGCGATCGCCGCGGTCATCACGGTGAACTGGCGCAGGTACGGCAGCACCTGCTTGGTCACGTGGTTGACCGCGAAGACGCCGGCGATGGTGAACACGTCACCCTTGGCGAGCGTGCCGGCGGCGCCGAGGCCGGACAGGTTGAGCAGCTGGCCGCCGAAGTCCTTCACCGCCACGCCGTTCGCGAGGGTCTGCGTGTAGGTGACGTTCTGCCCGGCGCCGTTGACCGTGCCGTTGGTGCGGGTACCGGTCATGTGCACCGGCACGTTCTGGCTCATGTAGGTGTCGACCTGCGCGATGCGGCCGACGGCGCCGTCGCGGTAGGCCTCCTCGACGAGCTTGTCCGAGTAGAAGGTGCTCTGCGCACCCGCCAGGCCGGACTCGTCGTCGGGCGAGAGCATGCAGAAGCGCGAATCCTTCGGGACCGAACCGTTGTTCATGCGGGTCGTGCCGCGCAGGAAGCCGGCGTAGCTCGACAGGACGTTGCCGGGGGTGCCGACCCAGTTCGGGACGCTCGCGTAGAGGCCCATCACATCCTGGTCGACCTGGTTCGCGAGCGAGACCATGGCCGGCTTGATGACGCGCTCGGAGAGCTCGCCGATCGTCAGGGTGCGATCCGTCGAGGAGATCTTGAGGTCGATGCCCTTGAACTTGTCGACGGTGACGGAGGTCGAGCCCTCGGTGATGTCCTGCGGCTGGGCCACGGCGCCGTCGCGGACCTGGAACTGCGGCGGGCGCTTGATGGTGACGGCGGCGCCGACGTTGTAGCCGTTCTGCTTGGCGGCGAACTCGTCCTCGTAGCCGCGGAACACCTTGGAGGCGGCCACGAGCTCGTTGTCGAGGATCTTGACCGCCGCCTTGGCGATCACGTTGGGGGTGAGGAAGGTGTTGGCCATGGGTGCTGGTCCTTATCGACTGGCGCGAGCGCGAGCGCCGTAGGTCTTGGCGAGGTACGCATCGATCTCCGCATCCGGAGACGAGGGCGCAGCTCCACCGGCGACGGGCTTCGCGGGGGCGGGGGCTGAGGGGGCTTTCTTGGGTTTCGCCAGGGTCAGGCGATGCTCGAGCGCGCCGACGGCCTTGGCGGCCTGCAGCGGGCTCATCCGGTTGAGCTTGTCGAGCTCGGCCGGGTTCTTCGCGAGGTAGTAGGAGAGCAGCCCACCCTTCTCGCTTTCGATCACGAGCTCGCCGACGTGCGACGAGACCGTGCGGTCCTTGGCGGCGCCGATGACCTTGTCGAAGTCGGGGATCGCGTCCCGGGCCTCGTCCATGCGGTCCTGGAACGCCTCGACGGCGGCCTCCTTCGCCTGCGACTGCCGGCTGGAGGTCTGTGCCTCGCGGTCGGCGACACGCTGCGTCGCGAGCGCCTTGGCGATGCGGTATTCCGCCTTGGCATCCTCGAACGCGACGTAGTCGTCGAAGTCCGATTCCTTCGGCGGTGCGCCGATCTCCTTCTCGATGGCGGCCTTCCGGTCCTCGCTGGCGCCCGTCGGCGCACTGCGGTTCTCGGCGAGCGCGGCTTCGAGCCGGGCGATCTTGTCCTGCATCCGCTGGATGCCGGAGCGCTTCTTCGGCGTTGCCGCTTCGCCGTCGTCCTCGCCATCGCCCTTCGGGGCGGGTTTCGGAGCGTCGGCGGCCGGTTCGGCCTGCTCTGTCCCTGGCTTGACGACCTGGTCCTCGCCGCCGGCCACGTGGCCTTCGACGGTGGATTCGGTCGCGTCCGAGGTCTCGCCACCTGCCGCCTGCGTTTCCGCTGGCGCGCCCAGCACGATCAGGTCCTCGTCCATGTTGTCGTCCATGAAAAAACCCGCCGCGCGCGAAGCGTGACGGGTCGGGGCATCATCGCGGCCTGCGCGGGGTGCACTGGCCTGCGTGAAGGGGAGCGGACATGCGTCGGCGCCCGTGTCGAGCGGGACGCGTCCGTGGGGATCATGGGGTGGCGCGAGGAAAGGGGCAGCGTGCCCGCACGTCTCGCGACGCTGGTCTGATGACGGGGTTCGCCCGTCGGGTCAAGGGGTGGGCCGGGCGCTTGTGGAAGCGGCCCGGCCCGGTCATCCTCGGAGATGCGACTCAACCGATGGATGATACAATTTAGCAGACGCTTTATGGCTCATCCAGCATCCTGGAAGCGCTATGCGCATCGGCATTAATCAGTGTATTTTTTGCGGAAACGGTGAACTTACGGGCGAGCATTTGTTCCCTAAATGGTCGCGAGATCTAGTTCGCCAAAGATACAAAAAATCGCAACATACTCTCCGGTCATTCGGAAGTGCGAGTTCCGGTTGTTTGACAAAAAAAATACCTCCCAGCGATCTTAGGCTTACGATAGTATGTGGCGCATGCAATAATAATTGGATGGGCGACCTACAAAAACGCGTTAAGCCGATACTAACCCCAATAATCAAGGGTGTGGATAAGCCAACAATTAATTATAGTGATGTCGAATATCTAATATCTTGGACTATTATGACAGCAATGGTCCTTGAGTACACTAACCCACGTCTCGTCAGCACACCCACTTCGGTGTGCCGAAAGTTCTATTCTTCTCGTACATTGCCGCCGCGATGGCGCGTTTGGATAAGCGCTTCGACGACGCATGAGGCTCCAGGCTTCCACGTGTCAGCAGCTGGCATTTACCTGAAAGAAGGCGCACCTTCGCCCGATCATGCGAGCGCAAATGTTTTTACCGCCAGCTTTGTGATCGGGAGCCTGTTCGTCCATGTTTACGGACGCGCTGCGGATTTAGATACAGATCCAGTCTCAAATTACAATATTGATTGCATGCTTGATTTATCAAATATTTCACCGGAGAATAGCGTTAGTGTTCCAAAAATCTTACCAGAACAATTTTGCGCCACGGCACTGTCTCTGGAAAAAGGACTGCTAGCCCGTCGTCTTGCGCTCGAACTATAACTCGCTAGGTTTGGAACGCGCTGCGGCGTGGGTTGAGGTGCCTCAGCAGGACTGATGACCACGACGTCCCGGGTGGCGAGAGGCTGTATCGTTCAGGATTAGCTCTAAGCCTGAGCGTTAGCGGGGTTGAATTCCCCCACCGGGCCGACCGATGAGGTTAGAGCCGAGCAGTGATGCCGGCCAGCGCGCGTGGATTTAATGCTTCGGCTCGGCGTTTGAGACGCCGAACTGAGGCATCAGTAGCCGGCCGCAGCCTGCCAAGTGGCTTCGCTGATAGCCGGGAATACCCCGTTGTGGACGAGGTTCGGTACACGGCCGCCGACGCCCGGGGAGCCCAGGTTAAGGACACCAGAGAAGAGGCGGCTGGCGCTGGGCTTGCGGCCGGTGCGGTACATGTCCGCGATGGTCTCAGGCCGCAGGGCCGACGCCCAGATATCGATGTCGGCGAAGGTGGAGCCGGTGGCCTGAAAGGCGTTCCCACTCTCGGCCCGGCCGCCGATCACGAACGTCTTGCACGGAGCGAGAACGGTACCCGGCGTGCCGCTCGTGAACTGCGTGCCGTCGATGTAGCCGATGATCGTGTTGGCCGCGTGGTTCACGGACAAGACGATGTCGTGCACCGTGGCGTCGGCGGTTGGGTTCACGGTCGAGGCAGTGCCGACGAGGCCCACGTTGTCCGCGACATCGTAAGGTCCGGTGCCGTTGCGGAACCTAATCGGCGCGGCGTTTCCGACATCTCCCTCGGCGTAAGCGCTCAGGTACGCGACGGCCTGTTTGCCAGCCGACGCCTGACCCTTGACCCGAGCCCGCATCGTGAACGACCGCGGGTTGGTCAGCAGCCCGGTTGTGCTGTCGATCATCAACCCCTTGCCGTTGGGGCTGTCGCTGCGCACGGCCCACGCACCCGACGATGCAGGATCCGGCCGGGTGAAGGCGGCGCCCCGAGTGAAGATGCCGAGGTCGATGGCGCGGAAATGCACCTCCTGCCCGGCATCCGTCAGGTGCAGGTTGTCTCCGACCTGATAGGTGGAGCCGCCGATGATGCCACCCGATCCGTTGTCGAGGGTGGACATGTGGTCGATGCGGTGGCGACCAAGCAAGTCTAACTGTTGGTTCAGCGACAGCATCGCTTGGTACTGCGCCGCAGTGTAGCCCCCATAGGTGTACGCGCCCCGGATAATCGGGATTGCCCCAATAGCGTCGCACATGCGGCACAGCTTCGCGGTGTTTTCGAAGTACGCCTGGGGATCAATGCTAGCTTCGTTGAAGGGGTGTGTCCCGAGAATAACATGCGATGGCCTGTACGGCTCAACAGCAGTCTTGAAGTTCGCAATGGTATCAGCGGTCTTACTTCCGCTCACAGCCCTATTGTAGATTTTCCAGTCGGGGTCGATAGCCTTGAGCGCAGCCGTGAGAAGGCCCATCGACGAGGTTGCAGGTGACGCATACCCGTTCGAGGCGCTAGGGTCACCGCTGTAGGTGCTGCAACCCTGCCCTGCTATGTTCGATGATCCCGTATAAACCATGGTCCTAGGCGACACGGAGCTATTTAAAGCAGTAATAAAATCAGTCGCCATTGCTATGCTCCATAGGTGACTAAGTCCCCGTTGTAAGTGACAGGATCGCCGCCATAGGTGACGGCATTGGAGGGCGCAGACCCCGAAGCTGGCGTCGTCGTTGACCCGCCCGAAGATGTGGTCTCGCTGAGGATAAGCGCGTTCAGGTGCACGAACGCTGCCGTGCCGACCTGGGCGAAGACGATGTCCAAGTTGCCGTTTGTATCGGCGACAGCGGAGGGGATCGAAACGATCGTACTGTTGCCCAGCGCATCGACCTGAACGGTTCCGCCGCCGGCGGTGATGCTCAGGGGGCGGGCCGCCGAGCCGTTCGCGGTCCGGCTGTTGTAGCTCTGGATCTTGTAGGCGTTGCCGGCGACCAGCCCAGCAAGCCGCAAAGTCATAGACTTCTGGCCGGTGTCCGTCTGAACATAGACCGAGCTTATTGCGATGTTGTCGGGGATGCCGGCAATGCCTGTATTGCCGAGCGTGTTGTCGTACTGCGGCGCCAGCGTCCACGTTGCGGTCCAGCCCGTCGCTACACCGCTCGGGTCTTTCAGGGCGATTGTCGCGGGCGATTTGTACGTGTTCGTGACGACATCGTTCCAGGCAGCGTTGTTCGCCGGGTTCGCCTGGGTGAAATTCATCTGCGCCGTTCTCAGCGCGGCGGGCGATGCGGCCGCGGTGACGGTGACCAAGCCGGTCGTCGTTCTTGGCGAGTTCGTTGCACCCGCGAGCGTCTCGATCACGTCAACGGACCCCGCCGTTGTGGGCGTGCCTGACAGCGTCGCACCGGTAATCGTGAGGCCCGCTGAGCCTGCTCCAGAGACCGAAAGGGTCGAGCCTGAGGTCTTCCCTGTGATTGTCCCGGTGTAGGCGACGCCAACCGTAGCCGTGCCGCTCGAGATGGTAAGGGCATTGAGCGTGACGCTCGCTGCAGCCGTGACTGTCACTAGCCCGCTCGTGGTCCGCGGCGAGTTCGTGGCGCCGGATAGCGTCTCCACCACGTTGACCGATCCGGCCGCGGTCGGCGTCCCAGAGATGGTCGCGCCCGAGATGGACAGCCCAGCCGCGCCAGTGCCCGAGAGCGAGAGCGTCGAGCCCGCGGTCTGGCCTGAAACCGTGCCGGTGTAGGGCGTGCCGATTGTTGCAGTGCCGGAAGACACGGTGAGGGCGGTCAGTGTCGTAGCCGGAGCGGACACCGTGAAAGCAGCGGACACCTGCGCGGATGCCGTCACGGTTGCGTTGACCGCCGGCGCACTCGGGAAGGTGTAGGTCCACAACCCGGTCGCATCGGCTTTCGGGGAACCTACCTGCGAGCCGTCCGTGATGGACACGGTCGAGCCGGCTGGGGCCTTTCCCATGAAGGTCTTGCCATCGGCGCTCGGCCCGAAATTGGTCACCGAGGCGCCGCCGGCACCGAGAAATTTGACTGCCATGCGGGCCTCAGGAGAACTGCTTCCAACCGGTCGCGGCGTCGAAGAAGAAGCGCTGCGTGCCGCCGAATGCGAGGGAGAGGAGGCCGCCGACGTTGAGCCCGGCGAGCTTCAGCGCGCCGAGGCCGGTCATGTCGTTGCGGACCTCGAACGAGGCGCCGGGGTAGGCGAGGGCCTGGGACAGCGTCAGGGTGCGCGTGACGCCCGTTCCGACCGCGCCAGTCAGGAACATCACGGACGGGCTCTTGAGCGCCGTCAGGGTCATGTCGGCCGCCACCGGTACGGTCGCTGCGAAGATTGGGCGGACCGGCTTCCAGTAGGCGAGCGAGCCTGTCTTAGCCGCGAGCACCAGGTCGCGCGTCGAGCCGAACAGGTCGGTCACGCGGGCGTAGCGGTCGACGTTCGCGGCCGGGTCCGGCAGCGTGTCGACCGTAAAGACGCCGTCGAGGATTGCCGACGAGCCCGCAACGGCTGTTGCTGCCGCTTCCTGCGCCGCGAGGATCGCGGGCCCGAGGCCTTGGACCCGCAACACCATCAGAGACCGCCACCGACCGTGACCTCGACGTCCGGCGTACCGGAGGCGGCGAGGACAGCGACGTGCCGCTGATTGGTCTGGAGCGTCTGGACCTCGACGGCGCCGGGCGGGATCCTCTGCGCGCCGCCGGTCGAGCTCGTGGGCGCAACCGGCAGCGGCATGTCGACCTTGCCGCCGAACTCGATGGACACCGGGACCGACCCGCGGTTCCAGATCCGGACCTGACACCCGCCACCGGCCGGGAAGCCAGCGAGCAGCGGCGCCGCGCCCGCGACGGTCGCGGCCTGGAGGCGGATCGTCCCGTTCGGGACAGCTCGGAATGCATGTTCCATCACGGGGCACCCATCATCGGAGCACCGGCCGGCTGGCCCAGCATGCTCGGGTCAAAAGAAAGGGCGCCCTGAGGCGCCCCGGTCGGTTCGGCGGGCATCTGGCCCGGCGGCATGTCGGCGGGCCCGGGCGGGCCGCCCTGGTCGGGCGCGGGGCCTTCCGGAGGCGTGTTGGCCTCCATCAGCATCGAGACGACGTGCGCGAGGTCCTGCAGGCCCTGCGCGATCGCATCGACGCGCGGATCCTCGGCCGGCGCGCCGGCGGCGGGCATGCCCTCGGGCGGGCGGGCGGCCTCGGCCATGCGCGCCTGGTGGTCGAGCGCCGCCTTCTGGATCTCGCCCTGGATCTTGGCCATCTCGGCCTCGATCTTCTGGTGCTCCACCTGGAGCTTCGCGCCTTCGAGCTGGTGCTGGGCCACCGCCATCTGCTCCTGGCGCTGCTGCGCGGCCATGGCGGCCTGCTCCTGCGGCGAGGGCGGCGGCGGTGCGGGCGGCGGCTCGCCGCTCTCCTGCGCCTCCTCGGCCTGGATCTGCGGCGGCAGCATCGTGCGGATGCGCTTGGCGATCTTGTCCGCCATCGGCCAATCCTGCGCCTTGGCGAGGAGGTCGAGCACGAGCGGGGCGACCTGCGGCGCGGCCTGGACGAGGGAGATCATCCCGTCGAGAGCGGCTTCGCGGCGGGTCGTGTAGCTCGGCCCCATCTCCATCGCGACGTCGTACGCGCCGACCGTGACGTCGTTCTGGATCTTCTCCGCGACGTTGTCGTCGGCGAGGCCTTCGGACTTGTTGATGTCGACGAGGTCGACCTTGCCGTCCTCACCCACGACCCGGAGCGTGCGCGACGTGTCGTAGATGTGCGGGATCATGCAGGTGACGATCGCGTCGGTGTGCCGGATCGCCCGGCTGAAGTTCACGATGTAGCCGAACGAGCCGACGTCGCCTTCCTGCTGGCGCGCGCGGATCGCCTTGCCCGAGGTCTCGTTCGAGCGGGCACCGAGCGAGGCGTCGTAGACGCCGGTCACCGCCTTGATGTCCTCGGCCGCCTCGCGGGTCAGTTCGGCGAGGCCGGCGCTGGCCACCGGCGGAGGGACGCGCTGCGGAGCGGCCAGCGGCGACTTCGGGTCGGTGTTGTAGGGCAGGAACGGGTGGTTGGCGGTGTTGGCGGTGGACCAGACGTCCTCGTAGCCCTTGAACATCACTTCGGAGCCGATGAATGGCGCCTTGGGCTGTAGGGCCACGACCTCGGTCTGGGTCGAGCGCGAGTAGTTGTAGGCGCGCTGAGCGTCCTTCGCCTTGCGGACGATGCCGCGGCGGACCCGGCGCTTGCCGATGACGGTCTCGATGCCAATCACCGGCACGATCGGGATGAAGGGCCCCGGGATCAGGTCCGGACCTTCGAGCACATCGGTAGCGGTGATGAGGTAGCGCTCGACCTTGTGGCCCGGGCGCTTCTCGATGCGGGCCTTCGCGGCCTGCGCCATCGCCATCTTCTCGGCGTGGTCCTCATCGTCCTTGTCGGTCAGGTCGAGGATCTCGCCATCGGGCATCAGCGCCAGCGTCTTCGAGACCGGCGTCTTGGTGTAGTACTCCGCGATCCGGACGGTATCGTGGGTCGCCCACTCGGCCAGGCCGGCCTCGGAGAGGTGCGTGTCGCCGATCTCCGCCGCAGACGTGTCGGGATACTTCTCGTCGTACACGTCCCGGCTCATGTCGACCGGCACGAAGCAGAACAGGCCATCCTCGCGGGTCGGAAGCACTGCATCGGGGTCTTAGCGCACGCCGATGCCGTCAGGGATCGGCGCGATGCGGATCTCTTGCTCGAACGTGGTGTCCGAGCCGTATTCCGTGATGACCTTCCAGTGGCCGATGCCGGCGGCGACCTGCTGGTCGGCGGCCGCGAAGTAGGCGGCCGGCGCGTCGGACCGGTTCTCGATGTAGCGGACCATGCCGGCGATCACGTCGGCGGTGTCGGGGTCGCCGCGACTGTCGACCGGCACGCCCTTGATCGCCGGCCGCATCTGCCGGATGTCGCCGGTGATCTGCGCGATGGTGGTCGCGAGGCGGTCGAACTCCAGGCACGGCCGGTCGCCGCGCATGGCCTTGGCCTCGGTGGTCCACTGCGCGCCCGGCACCTCGATGAACTCGAGGTCGGCATAGGCGTCGTCGCGGTTCTGGCGGTCGGCCGCGTCGGCACGCAGCCAGCGCTTCATGGCGACGTCGATCACCTTGTCGACGACGCGCTCCGGCTTCGGGTCGGGCTTGGCCGACGCGGGCTTGGCCGGGCGACGGGGCTGTTTCGCGGCCATCAGCGAGCGACCTTCGTGGCACGACGGCAGACGAATTCATCGGTGAGGCCGTCGTAGTCGACGACCCACTCACGACCGTCCTGGACGATGCGGACGCGCTCGGCGTTGCCGGGCATCTCGACGACATGCTCGCGGATGACGGCGCGAGCCTTGGCGAGGCGTTCCTGCCATGCCTTCTCCGGCATCATCACAATGAGATCCGACTGCGGATCGTAGGTGAGCCGGTACCGGTCACCACCAACGATGATCGGCGCATCCATCTGCACGTTCACCGGGTCGATATGCGCGACCGACGTGCAGTGCTGGACGTGGGCGCGGGCGGCTTCGGTTCGGGTCATGTCGTCAGGCACCCATCCATCCGCCGCCGCGTCGGGCGCCGAGGTTCAGCTTGAGCGGAGCGGTTTCGATGACCGGCTCGGCGAAGGTCAGCGCGATGGCGTCCCAGAGGTCAGGCGAGGGGATGCCCATGCCGCGCATCTTGTCCTTCGACCAGAGTTGCACCTGGCCGCGGGAGTTGTGGCCGTAGCCCGTCGAGCAGGCGTCGGCCTGGATCTCATCCTCGTCGGGCAGGTCGACGCCGGCGACGTCCTCGAGCCATTCGAGGGAGTTCATCCAGATCTCGGCGCGGCGGTTGAGCGGGCCCGGGAGCTTCTCGCCGGTGGTGGGCGAGAACCGGTCCTCCTGGATCGGCGCGCCACCGAAGTTCACCGGGACCACGATGCCGCGGCCGGGCGTGCCGTAGCCGCGCTCGACGAGGATGTCGTAGACGCCGGCGCCGTAGCCGCCCGTCACGTCGATGAAGGCCTTCACCGGGCTGTCCCGGTCGATGTGGCCGGCGAGGTAGTTCGCGCTCTCCGGGATCGACATGCCGGGCTTGCCGCCGGCCCAGAGCACCTTGCGCCCGCGGCGCTTGGCCAGCGCGTGGCGATCGCCGCCCTGGTGCGCCGGGTCGTACCCGAACACCAGCGGCCCGGAGGCCTCCACGGTGCGCTTGCGGGCGGCCATGACCAGCTTCGCGCTGATCAGCCCGTTGGTGTTCGCCATCTGGAAGGCCTCGGCCGCCGTCGCGGGGTATTCCTGCCGGAACAGGCTCTCGCCGAGGTCCGCGATCTTGCGGCGGCGCCAGAACATCTGCTCGTGGTCGAGGCCGTGCGCCTCGGCGTAGTCGACCTCTGTCTCCCCCTGCTCGTCGGGGTCGGTGGTCAGCGTGAAATCGGGCGGTGGGACCTTCCGGTAGCCGTCGTCCCAGAACCACGGAACGAAGATCGCCTGGAACTCGCTCTCGCCGCGCTCGGCCTTCCGCCACTGCTGGTGGAAGTAGTTGCCGACGCCGTTCGCGGTGCTCTCCAGGATCACCTCGGTGCCCGGCTCGTCCGCGATCGCCTGCAGGATGCCCGACGCGTGGCTGTGCGCGTGCGGCCAGAAGCCGACCTCGGAGCCGTGGAAGAACTGCAGGGTGTTGCCGCGGCCGACCGCCTTCGATCCGGCCGTGCCGACCTTGTAGCCGCTGTCCAGGCGGTCGAAGAGCAGCTCCTTCGCGTTGGCCGCGCCCGTCGAGGGCTTCACCAGCTTCGGGCAGTGCTCGTGGTAGCGCGACACCATCTCGAACAGCGCCGCGGTCGAATCCTCCTGGTGGGTCAGGATGAAGGTCCGCACGCCCCGCTTGTGGCTCGTGCGCCAGAAGAACCGGCCGCCGATGTAGGTCGAGGCGCCCTGCTGCCGGCCCTTCAGCACCAAGGCGCGGACGCTGCCGGTGGTCAGAAGCTGTTCCTGCAGCTTCGCGTGGATGTAGCGCTGGGCCTTGTTCAGCGTGAAGGCGACGATCTTGCCCGACTTCGTCCGGATGCGCAGGCAGCGCGGCGCGTAGTGCTCGAAGTCGTCCTTGAGCCGCCGGCGGATCGCCAGCTCGCGCTCACTCAAGATCGCCGAGAGCGTCTTCGTGGCTTCGGACGGTGTGGCTGGCATCGATCCGCTGCCGGTTCGTGAAGACGTCGCCGACTTCCTTCGCGACCTGCGCCAGCAGCTGCGCGGCGAGCGCCACGTTGCCCTGCGTCTCGGCGCGCTCGATCAGGCGATCCAGGAGGCGCAGGCGCGTGACGCGGTGCGCGACGCCGATGCTGGCCTGGTCCTCGAGGAAGGTCGCCCGGGTGCGGTCGAACAGCGTGCGCCATTCCTCCGCGAGATCGGCGCCAGCGACCTTCGTCGGGTCGTAATACTGGACGGCCTGCCGGCTGATGGTCTCGCCGAACTGATCCTTGACCGCCTTGGCCACGGTCGAGGGCGAGTCCCAGCACGCAAGGCTCTGGACGATGAAGGTTTTCACCGGATCGGGCAGCGTCGGGTTGGACATGGCGATGTCAGGGTCCGGTCAGAGCGCGGCCACAGGTCCCGCAGGCGCCGGCGATGTCCGCCTCGCAGACGAACGGGGTGCGCCGAGCCGCCTCGACCAGCGCCGCGGTCTGGCCCGCCGCGTTGCCGACGCCGTAGCGCTCAACGATGCCGACGAACTCCTCGACGTCGTGGCCGCGGATGCCGAAGACTGGCCGGCCGGTCTGGCTGTTGAAGCGCGGCGCGCCCCAGCGGTCCTTCTTCTGGCCCGCGTGGTAGAGCTCGTGTTCGACCAGCGCGCAGAACGCGGCGTCGGAGCACTGGTCGGCGTAGTCAGCGTGGAAGGTCAGCAGGAAGTCCGGGATCGACCCGAACCAGCCCGCGATCTGCATCGCCCACCGGGCCTTCGCCCAGCGGTTGCCGATGAAGGTCGCCTCCTCGCACATGCCGACGACGCCGTTGCCCTGGCGCTCGTTCGGGATCGAGCACCACAGGACGCCGAGGCTGGCGTCGCGGAGGTGGGCGTGATCCTCGTTCAGGAGCGGCGCGTCCTCGTCGATGAAGGTCGCGCGCATCCAGGCTTCGAGATCGATCGCGGGGGCGACCGGACTGGCGGTGTCCGCGCCGGCCTGCCCGAGCAGGTCCGCCGGCGGGCGCGGGCGCTGCATCACGCGCCGGCTATCCCATCGACCGCCGCGCAGCGCGCCCGGATCGTCCAGGCGCCCTTCGGCAGGCCGCGCACCGGCGGCAGGGCGTCGGCGTAGCGCTCGATGGTCTCGGCGTGGCCCTGGCAGGCGTAGCGACCGGCCCAGCGCCGCGCGGAGACCGGCAGGAGCCGGCATTCGGCGCCGCGGCAGGCACGGACCTCGATGCGGTAGGCGATCGTGTCGGCGTGCGCCGGCGTGAACGCCCAGACCCAACCCCAGCCGGCGGCGAGGATCAGCGCGACGCCGGCGGCGTGACGGAGGCCGACCACGTTGCGCATCAGTGCCTCGTCGGCGAGAGCGGGTGGACGTAGCGCGCCGGACGGGGCCGGGCGGACGTCGCTGCGGCCGCCATGCCGGCGAGCAGCAGTAGGGCGCAGAGGCGGGGCATCAGCCGATCACCCGCAGCGGGCGGCCGCACATGCGCTCGACCTCGTCGGCCGAGAGCTTGCGCGGCGGGTCGCGGTCCTCGCCGAGGTGGTCGAAGCCGGCGCACAGCTCGTGCTCGCCGCGGTGAACGATCGGCGCGTCGTCGTCGACGGGCGCGGCCGGCGCCGGCGCGAGCAGCTCGCGCAGCAGGGTGACGTAGCGCTTCATCGGAACGGCTTCTCGGTGATCCGGGCCGAGCCGCCCGGCGTGAACTCGACGTGGAGCGTGTGCCGGGGCGCGCGGACCGTGTTCGCGAGGATCGCGAGGGCGTCGACCCACTGCGCGGCGGTCGGGCGGCCGCGCTGGACGTTGAGCCCGGCGAGGGCGCGGGCGGTGGTCGCGGGGCTCACAGGAAGCTCCGGCCGGCGTTCTCGCGGAACAGCTCGCCATCTTCCATGTAGCCCAGCGTCGTCTCGAGCTTCGCGTGGCGCATGTGCTTGGCCGTCAGCCGGAGGTCGGCCCCGTCGTCACCGGCCGACGTCGCGAAGCCGCGGCGGGGCGAGTGGCCGCTGAAGGCCTCCGGGTCGAGCCCGGCCGCCGCACAGCGCGATTTCAGGATGCGGGCGAACTGCCCAGCGGTGAGGCGATCGGCGGAGAGCCGTCCGCGGTCGGCGCCGCGGAACACCGGGCCGTCGGCGATGCCCGAGACCTCGAGCCAGGCGGCGACGGCCGCGGGGATCTTCAGCTTGCCGTCGAGGATCGCCACCGAGCGGCCCATGCCCTGCTGGTCGGTCTTGCTCTTGCCGATCCGGACGAGGAGGCCGCGGCGGTGGCGCTCGAGGTCGGCGACGTCGAGCGCGACGAGCTCGGACCGGCGGAGCGCCGCGCCGAAGCACAGCAGGATCAGCGCGCGGTCGCGGTGGCTCGCGAGGTCCGTCCCGCGGATCCGCTTCACGACCTTCGCCACCAGGTCGGCGGTGAGGGCCTGTTTCTTGTCCGGGCGGCGCCCGAGCGTGTTGCGGATGCCGGTCAGGATCGACCGGACCTCTTCGAGCGCCGTCGGCGCGGTGTGGCCGGCGGCGCGGTGCACCGCGGCGATGGCGGCGGCCCGGCGGTCGATCGTCGAGACCGAACGGCCGAGGCCGGCGAGGTGGGTCAGGTAGCGCCCGACCGTGCGGCCCGAGGCGGGCAGGGTGGCCTCGCCGTGTTCGGCGCACCAGCCGAGGAAGTCGCGCCAGTCGGCGGCGTAGGCCCGGCGGGTCGCGGCCGACTTCGAGGCTGCCGCGAACCGGGCCGCGGCCTCGTCGAGCGCATCGGGAAGGGTCGCCGCATCCGTCGCCGGACGCACGATAATTGCGCCTCCGGCCATGCCGAAAAACCCCGTTTGGATGCACGAGAAGGGCGATTATCGTGCAGCCGTCCCTACCGGCTGAACGATGGGATGGACCTCTTTTTTCGACCCCGCGTTAGGCCGCCAAGGTGAGGTCCGATGTCCTGGTCGAAGGTGCTGCTCGTTGCCCTGCTGATCGACGCGGCATCGATCGCCGAGACCCACGCTCAGGGGATGGCTTTGACGGTTCCGCGAGCTGCGGTTCCGGCCGCCGAACCTGCGCAAACGCCGCCCAAACGAGGGCCATTGGAGCCTACGAACGAGAGGCCGGCCCCGGCTGATCGGCTTCCAAATCAGAAAACAGGCCCGAAGCGCGAACCTCGCACGGTCCGCGACATCTGCATCGGTTGCTGACGGCGCCGATCAGCCCCGAGCCGCGACCCGCTTCTGGGACGTGCGATCCCGGATCACGACCTGGACCGAGCGAGCGCCGAGGCGACGGGTACCGGGCTGGATCGAGAGCAGCGGCGGCGTGCCGATCGCGCGGACGAGGTCGGCGAGCAGCCGGTCCATGCGGCGGCAGTGATCGTCCTTGGCCTCGAGGTATTCGGCCTGGTCGCCGAAACGGGTGCGGCGCCCGAAGTCCCGGGCGGCGGCACGCATCTCGTTGGCGATCTGGATCGCGCTCATCGTGGAACCGATCATGGCACGGAACTGCGCTCACGTCTGCCGAGGCAACGCCTAAGCTGTTGAGCGGGTTCGCGGGATAAGGTGCCGGGCTACTGGCCCCCGGCAAGCCGCCCCAGGATCTTTTCGCAGGTTAGGGGTCAGAGCGCCCGGAGGCTCCTGCATCGGCGGTGGCAGCGGGTAGGGAGTGGCCGTCCCGCCGGTCCCGAATGGAAACGCCCGGCGGCTTGTGAGCCCCGGGCGCATGTCTTCCGACGGTGGTGATGTCTCAGGTTTTGCCCGACGGGTCAATTCCCTACTAACGTGCGTCGCCTCGGTGACCATCACAGGAGAGTTGAGTGTCAGTCGAAAAATTCACTTCCATCGCGCTGCTGATTCTGGCCTTCGCCGCTTCGATCGTGACCCTCATTTTGGCCTTCAAAGAGAGGAATTCGTCCGCAAGTATAAGCGCAGCCTTCGCGGTTGTTCTATTCCTTTTAACGAGCTTGCCAAATATCGAATTTTTTAAAGGATGGGGCGTTGAAACGAGGATAAGAGAACAAGTTAACAGAGCAGAAAACGCTCTAGAGAATATAAAGCTTTTGACCGCCACATTCTCTAAGCAAGCATACACTTGGCTTTCCTACGTTGGGCGCATCGATTCGCCTACATGGGAAGAAAGATTTTCGTTAAGCAGAGACATAACTTCGGCGATCGAGAAAACAGGGGTCAACGACCCTCAGCTGATTGAAGCAAAACACAATTTTGACAGGTTTTTTGTCATAAGCGTAGCCAGATTATACTTGGGCTTTCGGAACGATAGGCTGAGAAAAAGCGTAGAATACACGCAGCATGGGCAGACCGATCAGGCCGAAAAAATGGGGCTACTACTTTCCAGTATTTCTATTAGCAACTTCAAGTACACACTCAAAAACGATCCAGATGCTAAATATCTGGATCAAGCAGATCGTGACAAGTTAAATGTTTTTATCGATAAACTTGGCGATGAAATGGTAAAGTCTCTTAGCCAAGCAAAACCAACGCCATTTCTAAATTCAGTTATAGATCAATATGGCCAAGGTTTGAACGGAGCATATTCTGATGTATTTGGAGAAAAGCCAATTTCTGATATCTATTAATTTATATTCGGTTCGATCATGACGGAATGGCCTAAACAAATTCTCAATCTGTCTCACCCATCGAACCAATCCCGCGCCCAGACCCGGTCCCGCACCTTTGCGGTCCGCCCGGTGAGCGCCCGGGCCGTAGCGACTTCAAGGGACGATGCGAGAGTCCGCAGCCTTCTTGGCCCCGCGCAGCATTTCCAGGCTGGCGGCTGGTTTCACCAGCTGCCTCAGGAGCCGATAGCTTTCGTCGAAGAACTTCGGATGCGCTGGGCCGCCGGTACCGGCCGCGTTGCCGAAGTATCGATCGAACTCGGCAAGGAACAGTTGCGCCCCGGCCTCGACGCGAAGGTCCTTGCTGACGGCTGGATCCGTTGCGCGCTCGTAAAGCGCCGCTCGCTCGCGGTAGTCGTTCATCGCGCCGAGATCTCCCGAGCCCGAGCCGCGTACTGATCATCCGGGACCGCCCGACCCGCCCCGGTCGCGGTGTGCTGGCTCTCGACCAACCCTTCCAAGAGGAGCCGGAAGTGCCCCGCGATCTGGGCCGCGCCGCGCTCCCCGGCCTTACCGCGGGCCGCCGCGTAGGTCGTAAAGGTCTGGCCCTCGGAGAGGATCGCCCGGAGGAACCGGACACCCACCGCGCCGATCGCGCGCTCGAGGTGCCCGACGAATTTCTTGACCTTCTCGGCGTCCTCGATGGCGAAGATGATCTGCAGCTCGTGGGCGATGGTCTGATCGCGCGACCCGCCCGGGTTCCACCCGCCCGATCCGAGCTTCGCGCCGGACCAGCGCTCGAACACCGCCTGGATCATCCGGCCGACGAGGAACTGCGATTCCGTGATCCGGCCGGCGCCGTGTTCGGTGGCCAGCACGTCGACGCGGCGGTTGACCTGGCCAGTGCGGAACGATCCCATCGCGTAGGGATCGGCGATCGACGCCTCGCCGACCTCGATGTTCACGTCGCGGGCGGTGAGCGGACCGAGGCGGCCGTTCTTCGCGCGCCGGCGTTCGGCCGTGGTGGTGGCGATCCGGATGCTGCGGGTGGTGCTGGACGACTGGCTGGCCGACGCGGTCACGGTGCGTTCCCCTATGGCGCGGCGTCGTTGCCGGGCCCGTATTTCGGGGGTCGGACCAAATTGGCACAGCGGTCAAGTCGGATTGTATTCACTTTTTGCCATACCTGATCGGCACATAGCTATGGATTGGATACCGTGAGCGGAGATAGATGGAGCTCCACCCTACAGGTGCCTGATCGCTATGTCGGATAAGATACCTGTTTCCTCAATGTACCCCCCGTTCTGGCGAGTTGCCATTGGTTTCGTTGTTGCTCCAGCCTTAGCTGCAACAGTAATGCATGTATGTCTCCGGTGGGAGGGGGGATTTCATGCTATAACAAATAGGATTTTTGACGAAGTTCTCTTTATATCGCTTATCGGAGCATATCCTGCAGCGCTGTTTTTGGGCGTTCCTACATATTTGGTTCTTAGACAGATAATTAAGCCAAGGCTTATCAACTTTATAATAGTTGGAGGTCTCGTGGCGGCAGCACCCTGGCTGGTTTTAGTTATTTTCGGCCCACGCCCAGACAGCGCAAGCATCGGCGGCATACCAACAGAGATTGAAGGCGCGCGAACATTGTACGGGTGGTTCAGCGCAGCAATGCTTGTTCTACAAGCGGGGGGCCTCGGTGCGGTCGGGGGCGGAACGTTCTGGTTGTTGAGCATCGCCGGTTGGAGTGGGGCGAAGAAGCCTGCAAATCGACCGGCCCCTTAATCGTCGATCGCGCTCATAACGAGGAAGATCTGCGCGAGCGCGAGGTCGACGTGGCGCTGGGCGGTAGTGCGGTTCCAGCCTCGCAGCCGGCAGGCTTCGCGGAACGCGCCTTCATCCATGTGCGACCGGCACCAGGCCTTCAGCTGCTCGCGGTGTTCCCGGTCGGTCACGTGCTGCTCGACGAGGCGTCGCATCCGGAGGTCAGCCGGCGCCTCGCCGAACCCCGGCATCAGCGGCTTGTCCGTCAAGCCGGACGCAACCCACGCGACGACCTGTCGGTGGCTGTAGCGTGGCGGGTAGGCCAGGGCGCGCGGCCCCGGCGTCGGTGTGTTCGTCACGCATGCCGGCCTCTCCCGGCGGTTCGATAAGGGTCGGGGCTATTCGGCAGCCTGCAGGACCGGCGCGCCACGTCCGGCCTGGATCGCCTGTGAGATCGCCGACCGCCGTGCGGAGTAGTCCGCCGACGTCATCGGATAGTCGATCGGCAGCCCGTGCTTCCGGCGGTAGTCCGCCGGCGACAGCCCCCTTATCGTGAGGTGCCGTCGCAGCGTCTTGTAGGGCCGGCCGTCCTCGAAGCTCACGAGCGCGTCCGGGCGGATGGAGGCGCGGATCTGCGCCTCGGTCGGCTTGGCGGGCGCCGGAGCCGCTGCGGGCCGCCCCAGGCCGGCGAGCGCCCCGTGGATCGTCCGCAGCGCCGCGGGCAGGTCGGCAGCCGGCAGGTGGTTGCCGGAGACGTAGGCCGCCGCGATCCGGGCGGTGTGGGTCGTGAGGTCGTGGGCTTGGGACATCGTGGTCTCCTCGGGGTCAGGCGCCGGACCGCGGCGCGCGGTGAAGGATCAGGGCCGCCGCACGTCGAGCCGCGCATTCAGGCGAGCGAGCGTGCCGGCGTCGAAGGACCGGGCGGCGGCCGCACCCATCTCGCGAAGGCTGGCCTCGCGCGCGGCGGTGACCTCTTCCGGCGCTGGAGCGGGCCGGCCCCCATCCGTCGGGAAACCGCGGCCCGATAGGTAGGCGGCGGTCGCCTCGCGCACCTTCGCGGCATCGGCCTCCGTCGGCGGGTCGTAGACCTCGGCGTCGAGGACCCGGCGGACGTGCAGCAGCCTCGTGCGCAGCGCGATCAGGCCCTTGCGGACCTCGGCGGCGAACTCACCGGGCGAGGGACGAAACCGGCGATTCCAGGGTTCGAGCGTCGTGTCGTTCCGATACCGCTCGGCCGCCGCGTGGATCGCCGCCAGCGGGAAGCCCTTCAGCCCGTCGAGGTATTCGCCGACCAGCACGTCGGTCTCGTCGTCGCTGCGCCCGCGCCCCTGCTCGAAGCCGGTCAGGATCCGGGTCACGATCGCATCAACCGCGAGGTGGTCGGCCGTCGGACGGTCAGCCCCGGGCGGGGTGCGGCGCCACGGGGCCAATTCAGCCTCCAGCCGCTCGGCGCATGCGGAGAGCGCGTGACGCTCGGCTGTCGTGGCCGCCTTCACCCGCGGCACGCAGTAGCGCGTCGGATGGGCGGGATGCGCCTCCAGCCGACCATGCAAGGCCTCGATCTTCGCCTCGGGTAGGCTCTGCGGAAGGTTCGTTCGCGTCGACGGAAGGCGGTTCGACATCGTAGGCCCCGGTCAGGGATTGCTCGTGGAGACGGATCAGGCGGCCGGCGAAGCCGGAGGGGCGGTCGCGGGGCGGTGGCGATCGGCGGCCCGATGGCGGATCGTCATCCGGTCCGCGGTCGCGCCGCTGCCGGAGCTGCGCGCCGACCCAGGACGAGAAGTCGATCAGTTCGCGCCCGTCGGCCTCCTCGATCGTGGCCAGCACGACCGTCGCCTCGTCCCGGGCGATCCCGAGCCAATGGCCGATCAGGGCGCGTGCCGAGTGCTTCGACCGTCCCGTGTTCGCGCAGACCAGGTCGACGCCGCGACCGAGCAGGACGCGTCGGACCGCGTTCGGTCCCTCAGCGTCGCCGGCCCCGTCGCATTCCTCGGACCCGTCCCGTTGCTCGCCAGCGGCGCCCGCCGCCGACCCGGTAGGGTCGGAACCGGGGATGGCGGGGGGGTTAAGGGGGGGTGTAGGGGGTGCAGGGGGAAGAGGGGGACCACCAGGGGGGGCGGAAGGGGGTAACGCGTTACGCGCGTTACTGGCGTTACGATGCGTTTCACGGTGCCGGCGTACCCGTTCGGCCGTCGCCTCGCGGCGGTGCCTGGCCTTCTCGTCGACAGCGTTCGCCTCGGCAGCCAGCTGCGCCTTCAGGAGCGTGGCCATCTGCTCGGCGGTGAGGCCGGCCGAGACCATGGCGTCTATCATCGCGGGGGACATCGCCATCAGAGCATCCCCCGCAGGTCCGCCAGCATCCCCGCCTGCGCCCAAGTCTCACGGACCACGCCGACGGCAGCCCGCTCGCAAAGGACGCGCGCCATCGGGGCATCGCCGGCGGTGCGGTAGGCGATGAGCAGGCCGGCCGATGCCACCAGCTTCGCCAGCAGGTCGTCGGCAGCGACAGGATCGTGGCCGCACGCCGCGATGGCACCGGACAGCGAGCGGTCGAGGGTCTGGAGATCCATCACGTCCGCGCCTCCATGGTTGCGATCTTGGCCTGGAGCTTCGGGGGCAGGGCGTTGAGCACCGCCAGCGCGCGGGCGCGGCGGGCCGGATCGTGAGGGTCGCCGAGCGCAAGGAAGGCGTCGCGTGCCTCGGGCGTCTTGGCGATGGAGGCCGAGAGGCTGGCGCACGCCTCGCCGCGCGTGAACACGCCGGGCGTTCCGACGGCAAAGCAGGGGTGATCGGCGAAGGTCATGCGGCCACCTCGTCGAACCGGCCGACCTCGTTGCCCCAGGCCTTCCAGCCGGGTCGCGTCTCGCGCGAGAACAGGTCGGCGCGGCGGAGCGCGTCCGGCGCCAGGGCCTCGGCCGCGGCGTAGGCCTCATCGGGCTTCCGGCTATGCTCGCGGACCGGCGCCATGATCACGCTGCGGACCGAGCGCCCGGCGCGCGGCCGGCCGAACTTGCCGATCAGGAAGGGCTCGGACGCGGAGCGCAGGACGTAGCCGGTGCCGAAGGCGAGCTTCCCGCCGGTGGTCGTCTTCACCCACGTGCCTGAGGTCGAGAACGTGAAGCCCCAGGCGGCCATCACCTCGAGCGCCTGCGGCAACATCGGGTTGGTGGCCCAGAGCCAGAGGAAGGCATCGCCGCGGGCGAGCTGCGCGACCGGTAGGGCCTTGATCGCGTCGAGGGGCATGCAGGCGTATTGCGCCTGAGCGCTTTTGCCCTCGCCCTTCTCCGAGCGGAGCGCGAAGGCCCATGGTGGATCGACCATGAGCAGGTCGAAGCCGAAGGGCTGGAGGTCGCCGAAGGGCCAGGTCATGCCGCTCACCGGCTCGCCGCGATGGCGTCTTCGATATCGGTCTGTTGAGCACGGAGGTTCTCCTCGACGCGCCTCGCGATGCCTGAAGCGCCACGCCCGACCTGGATGGAGCAGCGCGTCCCGTCCTTCATCTCGAAGGCAGCGACGTCGCCTCTCGCCTTCTCCTCGTCGGTGCGAGGCATCGGCTTCCCGAACCCCTTGATCGCGGCTTGAACCTTGGGATCACGGGCGATCCGCCCAACGGCGCGCTGCCCTCCGAACTCACGCTCGACGGCGCTTGCACCGAGCGGGGTGTCGGCCAGTGAGCCGAGCATCCCCAGCGCCTGCATGTACAGTTCGAGGATCGCTTCCTCTTCCTGCCGCTCGCTATGGTCCTTCTTGCGCATGCGCAGGATGGTGCGGACCGCCTTCACGTCGAAGCCGCGGCCCTTCAACTCGGCGAACACCTCTTTTATGTCGCCCGCGATACCAGCTTTTTCTTCTTCGAGCCGCTCGATGCGCTCGATGAAGGCGCGCAACTCATCGGCGGCCACGCCCTCTGCGGCATCCTGAACTTGATCGACTGCTGATCTTGTGTTTTTCATCGGTTCGACCCGTCGCAGGGACTTCATCGACCGCTCGGCCTGTTAGCGCAGGCCGGGCGGTTTTCATTCTGGGGAAGGTCAGGCCGCGATCGCAGCCGGATCGGCGGCCGCAGCGGCAGGCGCGGCCTCTGCTGGCGCCG
The DNA here is from genome assembly GCF_022829665.1 of Methylobacterium sp. E-041. Taxonomy (NCBI): domain Bacteria; kingdom Pseudomonadati; phylum Pseudomonadota; class Alphaproteobacteria; order Hyphomicrobiales; family Methylobacteriaceae; genus Methylobacterium; species Methylobacterium sp. E-041. Next base: position 175,083 of record NZ_JAKSYQ010000228.1, read on the forward strand.
GCAGAGCCGACGTCAGTTGCTCGTGGAGCGCCGGCACTGCCGACAGGTCGCCGAGCTACGTCGTCAGGCCGGCATCGCCTGTGACGGCGGTGGCGTGGGCTTCGAGGTCCGCGATGCGCGCGGTGAGCGCGTCGTTCTCCTTGAGCAGCGTCGCGCGGTCGGCCTGCAGCTCGGCGATCTGGGCCTGCTGCATGACGACGCCGCCGACGATGTCCTTCAGCAGCGAGACGACGGAGGTCGGAACGGTCTGGGAATCGGCCATGGTGGGCTCCTGGTGCGGGACGGTGAAGGGTTAGGCAGCCGGCCGCGCGGCGGGCGCAGCGGCACGGGGCGGCGTGGTGCCGGTCGTCGCAGCGGGCGCCTTCGCAGCCTGCTCGACAGCCTCGAGGCGGCGGTGCAGCGCGTCGAGCGTGTCGGTGAGGTCGGTGGAGGCAGGCGCGACGGCGGCGACGGCGCCGCTCTTCAGCGCCTCGAACTCGGCGCGCATCGTTGCGACGTCGTCGCGGATCGGCTTCAGCGCGGCCTCGATCTCAGCCGCGACGTGCTCCTCGATGGACGAGACAGCGTTCTCGAGGTGCTCGACGGGCGCGCCGCTCATCTGGATGCGGAAGAAGGCGACGAGCTTGGACAGGGGATTCGACACGGGGCTCTCCTCAGGGTGACGGGGGAAGGTCAGGGGTGCGGGCGGCCGTGCGGCAGGCCGACGTCGCGCCGGGGCACCAGCGGTTCCTCGACGACGGGCGTTCGGGCCGGCGCGCGGGCGGGCTCGACGAGGTTCGCGTCGAGCGGCATCGCGTCCCGGAAGAAGACGTCGGCCGGGCAGTGCGAGAGGTAGCCGTCGACGTACCGGACGAGCATGTCGCCGACCGCGGGCGGGCGCGCCGAGAAGGCCTCCGTCACCGGCACCGAGCGTTGGCCGCCGTTCGGCAGATCGACCGTGACCCACGTCGGGCCGACAGCGGCGATCGGGTACGCCTCGACGCGCTTCACGGTCTCGTAGTTCGGGGCGAAGGGGGCCATCGGTCAGGCGACCCGATCGGTGGCCGCCGACAGCTGCTCGCGCAGCAGGTAGGCCTCGAAGGCCCAGATCTGCCGGAATGCGTCGTCGTAGGAGTAGCGCTCGCCGGCGGCCTGGTCGTAGTTCTCCACCGAGACGCAGGCCGACTTGCCGACGAAGGTGAAGCCGCTCACCATCTCGATGATGCAGATCGTCAGCACGCCAGAGCGGAAGAAGTCGGCGCTGGCGATCTTGGCCTTGATCGCGTCCGCGGTGACGCGCGGAGCGGTGGAGGCCTCGACGATGGCGTCCGCCTCACCGCGGGTGATGGCCGGCGTGCCACTACCGTCGGGAGCAGCAGAGGCGACGGCATAGGTCGCCTGGAACACCGAGTCCCGGCACGGGTAGATCTCGCCCTCGACGCCGCGGATCACCCAATCGCCCGGCGAGGCGTTCACCAGGCCTTCCGTCGTCTGGATGGCCATGAAGCCAGCCTCGACGAACTGGATCACGCCATCGCGGACCGCGTCGCTGGCCCAGACCGGATCCTCGCCCTGCTCCGGACCGCCGGTCCAGCGGAAGGCTTCGATCGTGACCGGCTTCTTCGTGTAGTGGCCCATGCTCGTGCTCCTGGAGGGTGAGCCGAGCGACGCCGCGCGCCGCCCGGTGGTGGCGGGATCAGGCGGCGGGGACGACCATCCAGTCGTCGGCGAGCATGTCCGTCTGCGAGGCGAGCCAGGGGACGAAGTCAGCCTGGACGGTGCGCATGCAGATGAAGGGCAGCAGGGCATACTGGTCGGGAGCCGGGCCGACGTTTCCGCTCCAGGTCGTGACCAGCGAGAGCCACATGCCCTTGCCGTTCCAACCGGAGCGGGCAACGCGAAGGCCGGCCTTCAGGGCCTGGATCGCGTCGCCGAACGGCGCCACGCCTTGCTTCAGCGCTTCGTTCGCTGCGAACCCGCGCAGCTGCTCGCCACCATCAACCACGGTCACTCTCCCTCGTTCAGCGCCCGCCACAGCGGCAGGTCGTTCAGTCCCGGGTCTCGTTTGCGGTCCGGCCGCCGGTTCGAGCCCAGATCCGCGTCCGCCACGCCCGCACCCGCGCCTTCAGGGCCGCCGTCTGCCGCGCGAAGAAGAGCCTCACCCGCGCGAACAGCACGGTGCGCAGGGCCGGCAACGGCGGCGGTGACCTGGACGTCATGGGCGAGCTTCCTCAGTTGCCGCTGCAGCTCGGCAGCGTGGGCGGCTTCGATGCGGGCGAGGACGTGGGAGGCGATCTCCTTCGGCGGCCGGTACCGGAGCGCCCAGAGCTTCGCGAAGGGGAGGGCGGAGCGCGTCGCGATGCGCCGCATGGCGTTCGCGGTGTCCCCGGGGCCGCGGATCTCCCACCGAAGAAGCTCGTCGGTGAAGGACTGCGCGCGCGAGATGTCCGCGTTAGACATTTGCGATTTCCGCAAAGACCTTTTGCACATGAGCAAACCCATCCGTGTTTTCTTGCGAATACGGACAGGAGAGGCAGACATGCAGCGGGAGGTTGACGGGGAACACGGTACGCACATGGGCGGGTTCGACGGCCGGGAAGCACAGACGATCACGCCGAGAGAGAAGGCTGCCCGCATGGGTCGACAGGCGTTGGCGCGCCTGATCGCCCATCACGGCAACCTCGTTCAGAGAGGGGGACGCGCGCCCGACGACAGGTCGGAACGAACGGGCGCGCGATCGGCCGGTGAGCCCGGCGCGATGGGAAAGGGTCACCATGGCAGCACCCCGCCGGCGAAGAAGCCGAGGGCGAGCAGGGCGTCGGCAAGGCCGAAGACGAGCGCGCGCAGCGAACCGGACAGGCCGGCAAAGGCAAGGCCCAGCGCCGAGAGCGCGGCGAAGAGGACAGCGAGCCAGGGCGCCATCTCAGGCCACCCGCTCGACGGGAGCGAAGGCAACGACGTCGCCCCCGCCCACGAATTCAGTAACGGTGCCGCACGAATTCGCGGTGACCGCGATGCGAACCGAGTCGCCACGCTCCAAATGTTGGAGCACGGTCAGCAGATCAGGGTAGAGCGCCAGACGTTCGGCAAGCTCGCCCACCGCCGCGAGATTGGAAACAGCGACATGGAAGGCTTTCGCCCGTTGGAGCGCATGGACGGCGCGCGGCCCCATCTCCAGGCAACGAGCCTGATGGGCGGCATCGCGCTCGCGCAGCACCGGCATGACCGTCTCGACGGCATAGGCGCATTGGGTGAGGTGAGCGCTCTGCGCCCCATCGGCCGACTGCATCGTGGTGAGCCCCAGGTCGGAGGGGGCCGCCACCGGATGGGCCGGCTGACCCTCCTGACGCTGGTCGGAGGCCGGGATACGCGGTGAAAGGGTTGGGACGCCTGCTGTGACGATGGGTTCGGCAGCGCAGGCGTCCCGCCGCACCCGGCCGGCCAGGCCATTGGTGGTGCGGATCTCGGAATGGGGGAGGGGCGCGCGCATCAGTGGCACCGCGCACCGGTAGTGGGGCCGCACGAGTCCACGACCGCGTGCATGTGCACGTTCGCATCGTGCAGCAGCGCGGTGCGGTGGATGTCCGGCGCCTTGGTGATCGCCTCGCCGAGGGCGACCGCCAAGCCCTCGACCACGGCGCAGAGGTCGACGGCGTCTTTCCCGTCCACCTTTTGGGTCATGTGCCGGCGGACGAACTTCGCCACCGTGTCGCGGATCGCGCAGTGGAGGCACGGCTTGCTCATCGCACCGCGCTCCCCGGCATCAGCGGGAGCCCGGTCGCGCGAGCAGGACGGTTCACCCGCGTGATGCGGATCGTGGCGCCCTTCCCGTAGCGGCCCTGCGAGCAGACGACGCCCTCAACCGGGATGCCTGTCGGGCCCTCGGCGGTGAACGGCGTCGCGTAGGTGTCGCGCTCGCCGCAATTCGAGGTCCACCAATGCGGGCGCTCGACGATGCGGACTTCGGAGTAGCCGGCGGCCTCGAGAACATCGCGCGACCCGTCGGGATCGGTGCAGCTGGCGAGGACGAGCAGGATGCTGAGCGCCACGCCGCGCGCGGTGAGCGCGCGGGGGCGGGTCACGCGGCGACCTCGGGTTGAGCAGCGGCATCGACATTGGCGGCGATGGGTGTTTTCGGTGGCCGCGGCACACCCGTTGGCCACGTGTCGTCCGCCTCGGACGGCCAGTTGTCGGAGAGGTACTGAACCAGCCGGTCGAAGGTCCGGACAGTGAAGCCTTCACCTCCGATCACGCGCTCCAGGTAGCGGCTGTCCTGAAGGGCGCGCCTGCTGACAACGCTCGGCTTTGTGCCGGTCGCGGCCTCGAAGGCGGCGGCGCATTCGCTGAGGTGCTGACGCAGGGTCTCTTCCATGACCCGCATAATGGGGAGATTTCCACATGACGCAAGTGTAAATTTACACGTCGCAATCCCCACGCACTGCGAGGATTATTCCCCGCATGACTCCCCATGAGCCCCAGACCGTGCGAGCTTTGCTTTCCAAGCTGATTGAGGCCGACCCGCAGTACGATGCGACGAGCCTTGCAAAAAAGATCGGCCGGGGCGGCGGGTACATTCGCGACTTCCTCAACGGCAGGAAGGACACGCTTGGCGCTGCCGAGACGCTGAAGATCGAACGGCACTATCAGCTCGAGCCAGGCGGCTTGATGAAGGGGCTAACGATGGATGAGCTGCGGCGCGTGCCAATTGGCGAGGAGTTCGAACCAGACCCCGAGTTTACGGACGATCGTGAGGGCTTGGAGATCGCCTCCCGCATCCAGGGCGGAAAGCTCGCGCCGGGCGAAGTGCCGGAGCGCAACGTGATCGCAGGCCTCGGCCAAGGCGGCCAAGCGAACGAGATCCGGGTGAACGGCGACGTGCTCGATGGCGTCCGCGACGTGTGGCGCGTCCCAGTCCCGTATCTCCACACCGAGCTTCGCGCCCGCGAAGGTGAGGTCGACTTCATCGCAGTGGACGGCGATTCAATGGTGCCAACGCTCCTGCCCGGCGACCGGGTGATGATCAACCGCTCGCAGACCGCGCCGTCTCCAGACGGCCTCTACGCGATCTTCGACGGCATCGGCATTTCGGTGAAGCGCTTGGAGATCATCAAGGGCAGCTCTCCGCTGCGACTGCGCATCATCTCGGATAACGCGCACCACAAGACGGACGAGATCATGGTGGGCGACCTTCATGTTGTCGGTCGGGTGATCTGTCGCGTGACCCGCTGTTAATATGAAAGGGATAATATGTTCACGAAGATAATGCTGGCCGCTATTGCTTCCGGCCTATGGGCTAATGCCGCCGTTCAATGGGTCAGGCCAGCCTACGCGCAATCGCAAGCTGAAAACTTCTTGTCGGAAATCGCATCTGCGACACGATCGCTCGCCAGGGACGATGGCGGATGCAGAAACACTAAGCTCTGCAACTAAGGCTTCGATCAGCCCCACAGTGAGCCCCGCCCAGCGCGGGGCTTTTCTGTTTCCGGGCCAGGCTGTGGACAGCGGGGACAAGACGAGAACGTTTTCCACGCTGCTGCATGAGGAAATTTCCACTTAACGCTTGACGCGGGGATATTTCCACACAATGATCCCTCCATCGCCTCTCGCGGTGGAGCCCTCCGGTGCCCAACCTTCCGACCCCTTCCGAGATCATCGCCGACAACCACGCGGCCGCCGAACGCCACGCCAGCGAACACGGCACCGTCACCCCCGACGCCGCCATCGCCACGCTCGAGGCCGCGTTCACCCCGACCCGCCAGGCGCTCCTCCGCGTCCTAACGATGGTCCAGAACTGCTCGCGCTACGCCGAGCAGGACATCATGACCATCTGCGGCCTGTGCTCCACGGCCGAGATCAGCGACCATCTCTGGACGAACTTCCGGTACCTGCCCAAGGCCGACAAGGTCCGCGTCTTGGCCGCGCTCCGCGCCGAGGCCGACGCCGCGCTCGCCGAGGCCGCCTGATCATGGCCGCCCTCTCCGACATGCAGGTGGCCGCGCTCGTCGCCACCGTTGCCTTCACCGTCCTCGGCCTCGGCTACGAGGGCGTCCGGTTCTTCATTGGGTGGGACCGCTGATGGCCCGGCCCCGCACCTTCAAGACCAGCATCGACCTGTCGCTGGCACACGGCGGTGAGTGCGAGCTGTCGCTGCTCATCACCTACGAGTTCACCCCCGGCTTCAGCGGCTCGCGGGACGAGCCTCCCTATGGCGCCAGCGCCGAGATCACCGACGTTCGCGTCACGGACGCCGGGGCCGACGTCGCCTCGATCGCTCCGTGGGTGACGGCTCTCTGCCAAGCCGACGAGGGCCTGTTGGAGTGCCTCGTCGAGGACGCTCACGAGCAGGACGCGAGCGACCGTGACCACGCCGCGGAGCGCCGTGCGGAGGCCGACCGCGATGACCGCATGATGGAGGGCCGCTGACATGGCCGTCCCCAAGCTCCGCACCCCGTCCGACGCCACGATCAGCGCGCCGGCGCTGCCCGACGACCTCCGCCTCTCGACCGAGCGCTTCCGCGCCGGCTGCCGCGCCCGGGAGGCCGCCTACCGCCTCGCCGAGGCCGACCGCGCCGTCGCGATGGCCGAGCACGGGCCGAGCCCGGCGTTCGCCGCCGCGGCCGCGGCGATGTCCGAGCACGCCGGCCGCTGGGCCGGGGCCCGCCGCGACGCGCTCGCCGGCTCCGACCTCACCCCCGCCCGTGACCGCAGCCCCAACCTGAAGGGCTTCCTCGCATGAACCAGCACACGCCCATCCCGCCTCTGCCGAGCATCGCCGAGACCACCGGACTCGCGTGCCGCCTCGTGCCAGCGACCGAGCGTGACAGGGACATCGCGACGATCGGCGAGCACCACGGTGCGAACCGGACGCTCGACCTCGACCTGATGAGCGACCTCTTCCGCGACTTCGGCTGGGCCATGCTCACCGACGAGGCGGCCTACTACCTGGCCAACGCCTACGAGCGGTACGCCGAGCTGGCCGAGCGGATCAGCGCCGAGAACCGCGCCATCCGGGAGCGCCGGTCGTGAGGCCCTTCCGCAACCTCGACCCCCGCGGCCCGTCCGAGGCCGCTTGCCTGCGCGATCCGCACGCGGCTCGCCTCCTCAGCCGCTACGGCGCCCGCAACCGCCCGGCCGCCCGTACCGCCGAGAGCGAGCAGCCGTATCGGCAGGCGATCGGCGAGTTCTTCGCCGGCGTCCGCCAGCGCAAGGGCATCCCGCAGAACGATGCGGCCGCCTCGCTGAAGGTGCAGCCGCGCGTCCTGTCCGCGTGGGAGCACGGCCGCCAGCCGATCCCCGATGCCGTGGTGGCGCAACTCGTCGCCCTCTACGGGCTCGACCCGGCCGACTTCGATGTGTCGGCGCCGGTCATCGCCGACACCGCCGACGAGCGCGACCTGCTGCTCGCCTTCCGCCACCTGCCTGAGGGCGAGCGCACCGCGCTGCTCGCGATGGTGCGGCCGTGAACCTGTCCCCCTTCGATCCCGCCGCCTTCGCCACGGTCCGCGCGGTCATGCGCGCCGGCCTCACCGACCTGCAAGTCCACCTGCTCGGCGCTCTCCGCGCCAATGCCCGGGGCGAGCCCGAGCACCGCGCCGACGGTTCGCTCTGGCGCGGCGTCACCCTCGCCGACGCCGACCTCGATGGCGCCTCTCCCCGCCACTTCGCCGCCCTTCGCGCCGCCGGCCTGCTCGAGCCGGCCGGGATCGCGGGCGGCAACGTCCTGATCTCTCACGCCGCCGAGGTGCGCCCATGAGCCCCTACACCCGCGCCAATCTCACCGCGGCCCACGGCCGGAAGGATCTGACCCTCCATTTCCGGCCGCCCTTCTCGGTCCGATCGGCCATCGAGCCGACGGTCGTTGACGCGGACAATCAGCTGGCCGGGCAGGCGCTGCCGGGACCGCCGCTGAAGGTTCGCATGCTCCTCGCCGAGGAGATGGCAGCCGGTCTCAACGCACGCTGCGGCGTCCCCGAGCCCGCCCTCGCAGACCGCTTCGACCCGCACCACGGGGCCGCCGTCGAAGCCGAGAGCCGCCAGCAGGCCGAGCGGATGAACCGCGGCGGTCGCCTTCCCGACGCAGCGGAGTAGCCACCATGAAGATCATCGACCACCGCGAGGGCCGCGTGACGCGCCCAGGCCTCTACCGAATGCCGGCCGCCGTCTACCACGCCGACCCGGCCCCGAAGCCGTCGCTGTCTTCGTCGATCGCCAAGTTGATCGTCTCGAACAGCCCGCACCACGCATTCGCCGAGCATCCCCGCCTCGGGAAGATTGCCGGCGACGAGCCCGACGCGACGCGCCCGAAGGAAATCGGGACGGCCGCTCACAAGCTGATCCTCGGCCAGGGCGTCGACCTCGTCGTCATCGACGCCGACGACTATCGCACCGCCTACGCGAAGACGGAGCGCGCCGCGGCCTACGCCGACGAGCTCGCGCCGATCCTGCGGCCCGATTTGGAGAAGGCCGAGCTGCTCGCCGAGAAAGTGCGGGGGGGCGTCGCCAGGATCGACGGTTGCGATGGCTTCGCGGGCGCCCCCGCCGAGGTCGTAGCGATCGCCCAGGACCGGTCCGGCGCGTGGCTGCGGATCATGATGGACCGCATCGAGATCCACGACACGCACGCCATCATCTGGGACGTGAAGACCGGCGAGCAGTCGGCCGCGCCGCAGGGCCTCGGGCGCCGCATCGAGGGCATGGGCATGGAGGTCCAGGCCGCGCTCTACGTCCGCGTCCTCGAAGCGCTACTGCCGCATCTCGCCGGCCGCATCCGCTTCCGCTGGATCTTCGTCGAGAACGAGTTCCCGCACGGCCTGACCGTCGCCGAGGCGGACAACGTCGGCATGACGGTCGGTGCCCGGAAGGTCGATGCCGCGATCCACCTGTGGAACCGCTGCACCGTATCCGGCGAGTGGCCCGGCTACCCCGCCCAGATCGTCCGCGTCGACTTCCCCGAATGGGCGGCAAACCGCTGGTCCGCGCGCGAGGAGATCGACCCGCAGCTCGCCGGCGTCGCCTACGACATCGCGACGAGCCCGCACCGTCCCCTCGATTGGGAGAGTGCAGCGTGAGCTTCACCTTCGCCGATTCCGACACCGCCCGCGAGCGCGTGGGCCTGTTCGTCTCCCTCACCGGGGGCACGAACTCCGGCAAGACCTGGTCCGCCTGCCGCCTCGCGCGCGGCATCGCGGGGCCGAGTGGCCGGGTCGCGGTCCTCGACACCGAGGGCGGCCGCACCAAGCGCGTCGCCGAGGATCATTTCGGCTTCAAGGCGAAGGTGATGGACCCGCCGTTCCGGCCCGAGCGCTTCGCCGACGTCGCGCTCGCCGCCGAGACCGAGGGGTTCGACGCCCTTCTGATCGACAGCTTCTCGATGGAGTGGGTTGGCCTCGGCGGCGTCCTCGACTGGCAGGCCGAGGAGCTTCAGCGGATGGCCGGCAGCGACTTCCGCAAGCAGGAGCGCATGAAGATGGCGTCCTGGATCAAGCCGAAGTCGGCGCACAAGAAGATGGTCTACGCGCTGCTCCAGCGCCGCATCCCGATCATCTTCTCGATCCGCGGCGAGGAGACCGTAAAGCCGGGCGAGAACCCCGGCGAGAAGCCGACACGCATCCTGAAGTCGGTCTGCAACTCGCAGTTCCCCTACGAGGTCACCGTCTCGTTCCGCCTCGAGGCCGAGCGCAAGGGCTACATCGATTTGTCCGACCCGAAGTCGTGGAAGATGGAGGGCGCGCACCAGGAGATCTTCAAGCACGGCGACCAGCTGAGCGAGGCGCACGGCGCCGCGCTGGCGGCGTGGGCGCGCGGCGAGCGGGTCGGCGTGCCGGCGCAGCAGCAGCCCGAACAGTCCCGCCAGCCTACCGGCCGTGACCGCCTCTACGCCGCCGCACGCACCGCGGCCACGGAAGGCACCGTCGCCCTCTCGCGGTTCCGAGAAGGCCTGACGGAGCAGCAGGACGGCGCGCTCGCGCCGATCCTTCCCGAGCTCGATGCAGCCGCGGCCGACGCCGACGCGCGCGACGAGGACACGTTCCCCGGCGACATCCCGAACAGCGAGGCGGCGTGATGCGTGGCGCTTCTCCTACAATGTGCCGCGCGACAGTAGCTGGTCGCCGCGCGATATCGCGAGCCGACCTAGGTCACGCCGCGATGGCGTCCCGCGCCGCGTGAAGATCGAGCCACAGGTCCAGGCCGAGCGGCCCTTGCTTACGGAGCGCCACCTGCGCGCGCTGATCCGCGCCGTCTTGAACGAAGGCGATCTCATCGGGAACGCGGCCGGTGGTGAACACGCGCACGTGGGCGGCGGATCCTGCGAGCGAAAGCACCGCACACGGGACGACCTCACCGTCGAAGCGGATCGATGCCGTCGTGTGCGTGGGAGCCTGGTTGAAGTGCTTGTTGGCCATGCTGAGCGTGTCCTCCATGCGGAAGCTGCCAGCGTAGAGCCCCCGTCCTCAATCGTCCGTTGCAGCGCAGCAACGCGCGTCGTGGCTGTGGTGGCCAGATCATGGCCGCGACCACCCCCACGCTCGGGAAGGACAGGTCCCCCTTGGCTGAGATCACATGGACGGTCCGCCCCGAGCAGATGGAGCTCGTCGCCTGATGGTTGCCTACAGCTTCAAGAAGCGGTTCGGTCCGCCGATCCTCGCCGGCACGAAGGCGCAGACGATCCGCGCCGACCGCAAGCGCCACGCCCGCCCGGGCGAGCAGCTGCAGCTCTTCACCGGCATGCGGACGAAGCACTGCCGGCGGTTGGGCGAGCCGGTGTGTCTCGCGGTGCAGCCGGTGCGCCTCGTGTTCGCCGAGCGCGGGATCCCGGAGGCCTTCCAGGTTGACCACGCGCCGATCGGGCCACGCGCGATGGTAGCGTTCGCGCAGGCTGACGGCTTCGTCGACCTAGACGACATGCGCCGCTTCTGGTGGTCGGAGCACCCGCCGGAGGAAGGCGACACCCTCGTCTTCGAGGGCTTCCTGATCCGCTGGCAGCCGCTCGTGCCGGCCGACGCGCTCGACATCGCAGCGAGGGCAGCATGAGCGTCTACGTCGATCAGCCCATCTTCCCGTTCGGACGGATGATGATGTGCCACCTCTGGGCCGACAGCCTCGATGAACTGCTGGCGATGGTCGACCGCATCGGCGTGCATCGGAAGTGGATCCAGGGCCACCCGACGCTGTCGTTCGGTAAGCACCGTAACGCTTCGTGGGTCCATTTCGACATCGCGAAGGGCAAGCGCATTCGCGCGATCGAGGCCGGCGCCATCGAGACCGACACCTACGGCGCTGTCTACTGGCAGGCCCAACGCGACGGGAACGCGGCGAAGGTGGCGATGATCGATGGCGTTCGGGCGAAGCGGCGCGAGACTGAGATCGCTGCAGCAGAGGAGGCGCGGCTGCATGGATAAGCCGCAGGCGGTCAAACCGTCGCCGAACACCCATCAGAACAGGGAGGGGAGGGCGTCATGACTGATGCAGCGCGCCACGTCGTGCCGTTTCAGGCGGCCGCCCGCGAGGTCGGGTTAAGTACGGCGACCCTTCGCCGGATCTGCAAGGACGGGCGCGGCCCGACGCTTCTTCGGCTTAGCGAGCGGCGCCTGGGCGTCCGCCGGGGCGACCTGGATGCGTGGCTCAAGACCCGCGAGATAGGCGCCGAGAAGGTCTAGGGCTTCGCGCTTCTCCGATGCGTAGACCGCCCGGTTGTAGATGCCGGCCACGCCGGCCTTGTGACCCGAGATGTGGTTCAGGACGGCCTCGACCACGTGCGGCAGCACCTTGAGCCGATCGGCCATCAGTGTCGCCGCGGTTCGCCGCAAGTCGTGCAGCCTCCAACCCGTCACGCCCGCGCGCGCGTCGAGCGCCGCCTTCGCCCGCGAGAACCCTTGGAATCCGCCATCGCCTTGACCGAAGACGAGAGTCCGCCCCTCGATGTGCTCGGTGGCGGTGAGGATCTGCAGGGCAGGGGCCGACAGCGGGACGTCGTGATCCTGCCCGTTCTTCACCCGGTGCGCCGGCAGCGACCAGAGCGCGCCGGCAAGGTCGACCTCGAGCCACGCCATGCCGGCGACCTCGTCGCGGCGCTGGCCGGTCAGCAGCAGCAGCCGCACGATCCGACCGAAGTCGTCGTTCCGGCACGCACCGAGCACCTTGGCAACCTCGTCCTCGGTGAGGATGCGGGCGCGCCGGACCTCGGGCGCCGGCTTCGGCACGCCGATCACCGGGTTGAGCTCGGCCGCCCCGGTCCCGACCAGCCACGCGAAGTGCGCCGAGAGGGCCGAGCGGGCGCGGTTCGCCGCGTGCGGGCCGGTCTCCCGCCGGATCTCAGCCAAGCGATCGGCGATCTGCTGCCGGCCGACCGAATGGAGTGGCAATCGGTGCAGGGGCCGCCATACCGTCCGCAGGTAGCGGGACGCCTCGCTGAGATAGGCCGGCCGTAGTTTCGGCGCGACCGCCTCCAGATAGGGCTCGACACCGGCGCCGAAGGTGATCGCCGCGCGCGCCTTGGCTTTCACCTTCTCGGCGTGCGGATCCTCGCCGAGCTTCGCCCGCGCCAGGCGTTCGCCGGCGGCGCGGCGCGCATCGCTCGCGGTGAGCACGCCGACCTTGCCCAGCGTCTCACGCTTCGATTGCCCCAGCGCGTTCCGGTACTGCACGACCCAGGTCCGCGAGCCGCCCTTGCTGAGGCTCAAACCGAAGCCGGGCAGGTCGTCGTCGAACACTACGAGCTTGTCGCGCCCGGCGGGGAGCACAACGGCAGCTGCGGTCTGGTTCGTAAGCCGCATCGCGCCCCGGTAAGCACATGGTAAGCAGCGCGGCGGATGCCTGCGCTCGCTCCCGCGCGCATGATGAGGTGTTACCCGTAGGCAAGCCCTCTCGCGGTCAGTACTTTTGGCGGCCGGTAAGCAGTCCTGTCAACTGTTGCGAGCTATAACCCGTGTTTCGTAATGAGGGGGTCGGGGGTTCGAATCCCTCAAGCGGCACCATTTTGGTTGCGCTCTCCGCAACGGTCCTGAACACTTCAGCTCGAATCGATGTCTGCCGCTCGCGCAGCAGTGACCCTGTGCGCCCGATCGGCTCGACGTCTTTGGAGCGATCGCCAGGACCATGCGATCCCGCAGGGTGACGTCACGCCGTCGCCTGGAGCCGATGCGGCGCTCGCGGCCGGCCCCCAAGCGCAAGCTTGCAATCTTGCCGAACGAGGACGGGGACGCTGGCAATCTGCTGTAGTTGCGGCAAGCTTTTTAATCCCGGCCGGTGCGTGCGCGGCGGCACGTCGAAAATGTAAGTGCCTCACCATCTCAGTCTCAAGCAGAGAGAAACGGACCCGGATCGGGGTTTGTCCTGCAGAGGAGCCGAGACGCCACCATGAAGACCCGTATCGCCGCCATCGCCGCCGCTACTATTCTTGGCGTCGCCACGATCTCGTCGGCAATGGCCTACGACCGTCCGGCGCGTTACACCGGTTTTGCGCCCTACGACGTCGAGACGACGGGTTCGTTCGACGGCTTCGATCAGCGGTTCGACCGCAATCCGGCTACCTGCCGGATGAGTTCCGCCGCCGAGGGCAATGCCAACCAGCAGAACTTCCCGGTGAAGCAGTACGGCCAGACCGCCGGCGGCAATCGCTGCTGATCGGCTGGCGGGCTTGGAGGTCGTCGCCGACGTCGTCCGTTGGGTCATTCCCCGCGGCGTGATCGCGACGGTCGTAACGCGCGGGCCGTCGTTGGTGAAAGGCGGCGCGCCCGAGCAGAGGGCCGAGATCCAGCGGCGGGGTGCGAGCCCTGCCGCTTTCTCATGCGTCCGAGGCGGATCGACCGGCTGAGGCTTGATCGCGGCTTTTCAACCGGGCGTTGGGGCGACATGGTCCGCGCCCGAGGTCCGAAACCCGCGCGAGCTGTCATGACCCTCTCCGATGCCGTCGCTCCGTTCCGCAGCCTCCTCGGCGAGGGTGGGGTGCTGACGGGCTCCGACACCGGGCGCTACACCCGGGACCAGCGCGACCTGATGCAGGGCGAGACGGCGGCCGTGCTGCGGCCGCGGTCGGTCGCCGAGGTGCAGGCGCTCGTGCGCCTCGCGAAGGCCGAGGGCTTCGGGCTCGTGCCGCAGGGCGGCAACACCGGCTACGTCGGCGGGGCGACGCCGCAAACCGGACGACGGCAGCTGGTCGTCAGCCTGGAGCGGATGACGCGGATCCGATCGGTCGATCCCCTCGATTTCTCGCTCGCCTGCGATGCCGGGACGATCCTCGCCGACGCTCAGGCGGCCGCGGCCGCGCACGACCTCCTCCTGCCGCTGAGCCTCGGCGCGGAGGGAAGCTGCCGCCTCGGCGGCAACCTCGGAACCAATGCCGGCGGCCTGCAGGTGCTGCGCTACGGCATGACCCGCGACCTGGTCCTCGGGCTGGAGGCGGTCCTGCCGGACGGGTCGCTGCTCTCCGACATGAAGCGGCTGCGCAAGAATAACATCGGCTACGACCTGAAGCAGCTCTTCGTCGGCGCCGAGGGCACGCTCGGCATCGTCACCGGGGTGGTACTGAAGCTGTGGCCGGCGCAGAGCTTCCGCGCCACCGCGTGGCTGCAGCTCGCCGCCGGCGCGCCGATTTCGGAGATCGCCGCGTTCCTGCGCCGCGAGACCTCGGACCTGGTCTCGACCTTCGAGCTGATCTCGGCCTCGTCGCTCGCTCTGGTCGCCGAGATGCGCGGCGCCGCGACCGGCTTCGCCACAGGAGGCGGCGGGGCGGTGCTGCTCGAGCTCTCGTCCTCGTCGCGTCACATCCCGCTCGACGACGTGTTGATGGCGGCCCTCGAAGCCCTGATGGAACGGGCATGGATCACCGATGCGGTGCTGGCGAGCTCCGAGGCGCAGCGCCGGGCGATGTGGACCGTGCGCGAGACCATCCCCGAGGGCGAGAAGCAGGCCGGCGGCTCGGTCAAGCTCGACATCGCGGTGCCGGTCTCGCAGCTCGGCGCGTTCCTGGCCCGCGGCGATGCGCTGGTGGCGGAGCGGATGCCGGGCGTGCGCCTGTCCTTCTATGGCCATGTCGGAGACGGCAACGTCCACTACAACCTGATGGTGCCGGCGGGCGAGGACCGCCTCGCCTTCACCCGCCGGGTCGAGGCGGGCATCGCGCACGACCTCTACGCGGTGGCGATCGATCTCGGCGGCAGCTTCAGCGCCGAGTACGGCATCGGCCGGTTCAAGCGCGACCTGCTCCGCCGCTACGCCGACCCGACCCGGCTCGCCCTGATCGAGACCGTCAAGGCCGCCATCGACCCGGACGGGCTGATGAACGCCGGCGCCATGGCCGGACGCGACTAGCGACGCACGCGCGCCGGCTCCATTCGGTCCGCCGCTTCGCCGGAAATCCGAGCTTGGCGTCCCGCCAAAATACATGCATATGCCTGTTTCGGGCGTGGGCGCCCCGAATCGTTCGAAGGTGTGATGATGGTCGCCAGTCCGTCCCCTGTGCTGTCCGGCGCGCTCGCCCGGGCGCTGACGCGCCGCGGCGTGCATTATGGCTGGGTCTCGGCCGCGGTCACCTTCCTCACCATGCTGGTCACGGCCGGCGCGGTCGGGGCGCCCGGCGTGCTGATCCTGCCGCTGCAGATGGAATTCGGCTGGGACACCGCCTCGATCTCCTCGGCGCTGGCGATCCGCCTCGTGCTGTTCGGGTTGATGGGCCCCTTCGCCGCCGCCCTGATGAACCGCTACGGCCCGCGTCGGATCGTGCTGGCGGCATTGGCGCTGATCGCCTCGGGGTTGCTGGCCTCGCTCGCGATGACGCAGCTCTGGCAGCTGATCCTGCTCTGGGGCATCGTGGTCGGCGTGGGCACCGGGCTGACCGCGCTGGTGCTCGGAGCGACGGTGGCGACGCGCTGGTTCTCGCATCGGCGCGGCCTCGTCGTCGGGCTGCTCACCGCGAGCTCGGCCACCGGCCAGCTGATCGTGCTGCCGATCCTCGCCGCGCTGACCGAGGCGCTCGGCTGGCGCGCCGCCCTGCTCACGGTCTGCAGCCTGCTCGGGCTGGCGGCCCTCTTCGTGTTCCTGTTGCTGCGCGACCGGCCGGAGGATGTCGGCCTGCTGCCCTACGGCGAGACGGCGGCGAATGCCGCCCCGCCGCGCGGGCCCGCCGTCGGCGCCATCGCGGCGCTTCGCGAGGCCGCGCGGACGCGGGTGTTCTGGGTGCTGTTCCTCACTTTCTTCATCTGCGGCGCGAGCGCCAACGGGCTGATCCAGACCCACTTCATCCCGCTCTGCGCCGATTACGGCCTGCGCCCGGTCCAGGCGGCGAGCGTGCTCGCCGGCATGGGCGTGTTCGACTTCGTCGGCACGGTCGCCTCGGGCTGGCTGTCGGACCGCTACGACAACCGCTGGCTCCTGTTCTGGTACTACGGCCTGCGCGGGCTCTCGCTCCTGTGCCTGCCGTTCTCCGATTTCTCCTTCGCCGGGCTGTCGCTGTTCGCGGTGTTCTACGGCCTCGACTGGATCGCCACCGTGCCGCCGACGGTGAAGCTGGCGGCGCAGCGCTTCGGGCGCGAGCGCGCCAACGTGGTCTTCGGCTGGGTCTTCGCCGGGCATCAGCTCGGCGCGGCGACGGCGGCCTTCGGCGCCGGCCTCTCGCGGACCGAGCTGCAGAGCTACCTGCCGGCCTTCTTCGCCGCAGGCGCGCTGTGCCTCGTCGCCTCGGCGCTGATTCTCACGCTGAGCCCGCCGCGGCGGGAGGCGGTACCGGGTGCGGTGCCGGCCGCCGGCTGAAACCGCGTGCCGGCGTCCGACACATCGCGATCAAGCATCGAGCCCGATCGCTGGCGCCGCTTACGACCATGGCGCAGGTGACGGCTACACCGTCCGGTCGACGACCCGTCCCTGACCGGCCGGCGCCGGGGGCGAAACGGCAACCGCCGTCTCCGCGACCAGCGCGGCGACCGCCTTCTGCGCGTCGATCTGCTGACGCGCGACGGCGGTGCCGATCGACTGAGACAGGGCACCGGCCTGGATCTGGACGGCTCGGGCGACGGGGCTGGTCATGGCGCATCATGACCCGGCGTCGGTGAAGGGCTGGTTATGCCGACGCTTCAAGAGTCTGTCCCGGCCGGAAAGAGATCGGTTCGGTCGACGGTCCGCCTGCGGTCCGAAGTCGACCGCCCGTCGCCGATGGCTCCCCGCACGCCGGCGAAGCCCCGTGCCTTGGCGGGCGCGTTGGTGCTCGACGCGCCCCTAGGTTTTCGGCGGGTCCAGCATGACCCAGAGGCGGGTGATCCGCCCATCGACGACGTTCGCGACGTCCGCGCCGGTGACGACGACCGGCCCGTTCCGGGGGCCGCCTTTCCAGCGCAGGACGCCGAGCCCGTGATGCCCGACCGCGGCGCCATCGGGCGCGAAGCGGAAGTCCGGCCCGAACCGCTCGAGAAGCTTGCCGGCGATCTCGGAGATCGCCGCACGGCCCACGACGACGGTCGTCGGCTCGTACATGACCGGGTCGGCGACGAAGAGCTCATCGAGGGCGCGCTCGCGCTTCGCGCCGTCGCGTTCGTTGAAGATGCGTTCGAGATTCGCGCGCAGCAGGCGGTCGTAGTCCGGCTCGTCCGGCGTCTTGGTCTCGTCCGGCACGGCTCATCCTCCGGCGGTGGCGATCTGCGCTAGGAGGGTATCGGCCCAGACGCCAGGTGAGAAGCCATGGATAGGCAAAGATTCTGGTGTCACGGCATCATGGCGGCCGACGGTCCTGGTCTCGATCCTCGCGCGATCACCCGATCACGAGGCGGGTGCGCGGCCCGAGGCGGCGCAGGAGCCGGAGCAGGTCGGCGCGCTTGAGCGCGACGCAACCCTCCGTCGGCGTGTAGCCCGGCCGGGCGATGTGCAGGAAGATCGCCGAGCCGCGGCCGGGGCGGATCGGGCCGCGGTTGTGGTCGAGGTCGATCACCACGTCGTAGAGACCGTCGTCGCGCCACATCCGTTCCGCGCTCACGCCCGGCGCGGGCAGGGCGATCGGCCGGTTGTAGCGGCGGTCGCGGACGTCGTCGCACCAGCCGTCGCCCGGCGCCGTCCGGCGTAAGGGGAGGGCGGTGGCAGGGCGAGGAAGATGGTCGGGCCGATAGCTGCCGCCGCGCAGGCGGACGCGACCGCGCGGCGATCCGCCGTCGCCCTCGCGCTTCACCTGCACGATGCCGCCGCTTCCCAGGGCGCAGGGGATGACCGCGTCGCCGGCCTGCAGCAGGCCCTTGCGCCGGTCGCCGACGCGCGGGTGCACGCGAAGCGTCGCCAGGGTGGTCGTCTTGCCGGGTCGGGAGCCGGTTCGGGGAGGGCGAGGTCGTTGAATCATGATGCTGCGCGAGAGTGATTCCAGGCTCGGCGTTCGGGGCCCCGATCGGCTCCGCCCGCCCGTGCCGGCCCCGTCATGCGAGGCCCATACGGGCAGGATGTCACCGAAATGGTCGAATAATTGTGCACAAGGCAATTCCCCGCCGCGAAAAGCGCGTTATTCTAAGGCGACTACCCGGGTCGAAGAACCCTCGGGTTTTTGGGAGCGAGATCGCCCGCGCGCCGGAGTTCCGGGGCACGACTCGTTCCGGTCGTGCCCTGTCGAAGAGTTCCTCGGACGATGTCCAACGCCTACCGCCTTCTCATCTGCGACGACGACGCGATCCTGCGCGAGACCCTGACCGAGCAGCTCGACCTCTGCGAGGAGTTCACGGTGGTCGCCGAGGTCGATGCGGGCCGGGCCATCGCCCGCGTCGCCGCCGACCGGATCGATCTCGCGGTGATGGATGTCGGGCTGCCCGACATGGATGGGCGCGAGGCCGTCCGCCTGATGCGGAAGAACGGCTTCAAGGGGCCGGTCATCATGCTGACGGCGCAGGATTCCGAGGCCGACACCGTCGAGGGCCTCGAGGCGGGCGCCAACGACTACGTCACCAAGCCGTTCAAGTTCGCGATCCTGCTCGCCCGCATCCGCGCGCACCTGCGCAGCCACGAGGCGTCCGAGGACGCGGTCTTCCAGATCGGCCCCTACACCTTCAAGCCGGGCGCGAAGCTCCTGGTCGGCGAGCGCGGCTCCAAGCTGAAGCTGACCGAGAAGGAGACCGCGATCCTGCGCTTCCTCTATCGCGCCGGGCGCGAGGTGGTCGGCCGCGACACGCTGCTCGCCGAGGTCTGGGGCTACAACGCGCAGGTCACGACGCACACGCTCGAGACCCACATCTACCGGCTCCGGCAGAAGATCGAGCCGAATCCGGGGCTCGCCGCGATTCTCGTCACCGAGGGCGGCGGCTACAAGCTGCTGCCGTGATGCCGGCATGAGGGCCGCCCCGGTCGCCCTTCGGCGCGAGACCCTTGCGAGCCCGATCGGAACGCTCGTCCTCCTCACCGACGCGGACGGGCGGCTGCGGGTCGCCGACTTCGACGATTATCGCGACCGCATGGAAACGCTGCTCGAACGCGGGTACGGCCGCGGCGGCTGGTCGATCGCCGACAGCCCGCATCCGAGCGGGGCGTTGCGCGCGCTCGCGGACTACTTCGACGGCGACCTCACCGCCATCGACGCGATCGAGACGGCCACCGGCGGGACCGTGCTGCAGCGGGCGGTCTGGGCCGCGTTGCGCGCCGTGCCGCCCGGGACGACCGAGAGCTACGGCGCGCTCGCGGCGCGAATCGGGCATCCGCGCGCGGTGCGCCCGGTCGGCGCCGCCAACGGTGCGAACCCGATCTGCGTGGTGGTACCGTGCCACCGCGTCGTCGGCGCGAACGGCACGCTCACCGGTTACGGCGGCGGCCTGGAACGCAAGCGCTGGCTCCTCGACCACGAGGCCCGCCATGTCGGGCGCGGCGGCGTGGAGCGTCACGCCGACCTGTTCGGGGCGGCGCTGCTGCGCTGAGCCCGTTCCCCGTTCCCGACGCTTCCGCTAAGGATCGCCGATCGGATGGGGAAGGACCGGCGCGGGTTGGGCATCGAAGACGACATCGCGATCCTCGCCGCCGCGCCGGTGTTCGAAGCCTTCGGGCGCGACGCCCTGCGCCTGCTCACCTTCGCCGCCGAGCGCCGGTCGCTGGATCCCGGCGAGCGGCTGTTCGCCCGCGGCGATCCTGCCGACGGCGGCTTCATCGTCCTGTCGGGCACGATCGCCCTCGAGCCGCGCATGCCCGGCGGCGAGACGATCCTGGCCGGGCGCTCTGCGTTGATCGGGCGGCTCGCCCTGTTCGTCCGCGGCGAGCGGCCGAGCGAGGCCACCGCGCGCGACGCGGCGGAGGTCATGCGCATCACCCCGACGCTGATGCGTAGGGTGCTGGAGGAGTTCCCCGACGCCGCGGCCGCGATCCACGACGCGTTGGCCGAGGACCTGACCGGATTGAACCGGGGCTTCGACCGGGTCCGCGCCATGCTCGACGCGGATTGAGCGACCGGGCCACTGTGGCCGACGGTCAGGATCGTGGCAGGACGGCGCGCGCGGCCTCCGTCACCGCGTCGACGCGGAAGTGGTGCAGCATGTGCCCGATGCCCGGCAGCCGCTCGTAACGGGCGCCGGGGATCAAGCGAGTGGCCAGGGCGCCGTGGATCATCGGGTTGACCACGATGTCGGCATCGCCCGCCAGGATCCGCACCGGCACGCGGCAGGTCGCGTAGGCCGTTGCGCTCCGGCTCAGCGCCACCCAGAGCGACAGCGCATCCTCCGCCTCGGCGACGATCTGGCCGGACCGCCCGGCGAACCCGAACGGAAACGCCTCGGCGAAGGCCTTCGGCATCGTCTGCGGCAGGAACATCGCGTTCCACAGCATCGGCAGCAGCGTCGGGTCGGCGGACGCCCCGAGAGCCCGCGACAGCACCGGGCCGGACACGGGGGCGGCGCGCGGGCCGAACAGCACCTGCTCGAGGCGAAGCTCAGGGAAGCAGACCGGGGCGAGCGCCACGATGCCGGCGACGTCGTCGGGGTAGAGCAGCCCGTAGGCCAGCGCGACGGCGCCGCCGTAGGAATGCCCGACGATCACCGGGCGATGCAGCCCGAGCGATCGCACGGCCGTGTGGATCAGCTCGGCCTGGCGCCAGGGCGAGGCGTCGGTTCCGCGGGCGCGGGTGCTAAGTCCGTGCCCCGGCCGGTCGACGGCGACCACCCGGAAGTGCCGGGCGAGCGCCGGCACCGGACCGAGCCACATGTCCTCCAGCGTCATCAGCGTGCCGTGGATGGCGACGAGGTCCGGCCCGGCACCGGTTTCGGCATAGGCGATCGACCGCCCGTCCGGCAGGTCGACCATCTTGCGCGGGACGATGCGCTGGGTCTCGGGGGGAGGGCCGGGCAGGCCGGACGTGTCGAGCAGCAGGGCGGCCATCCTAGAGCGAGCGCCCGCGCCCGCGGGACGGATTGCCCGCCTTGCTGCCGATGCCCGTCAGCGCCAGCGCGGCGAGGCCGAGCCCGATCAGCCCCGCCGTCGCGGCGACCGGATGCAGGGTCGCCCGGGTGTAGGCGCTGGTGCGCATCACGTAGCCGGGCTGGGTGCCGCGGACCGCGCCCGCATGCTTCGGCGCATGCAATGCGCCGGCCGGGTCGCGCGGTGCCTCGCCGCGCCTCTGCATCGCGATGATCGCCGGCGCCAGCAGATCGTAGGCACCCGGCGCGAATTCCTTGCCGGCCACCATCAGCTTGCCGCCCCCGCCGACGATGATGTCGCGCTGCGGATGCACGGCGGCGTGCAGGATGGCGTTCGCGACCTCCTCGGGCGGGTAGATCGGCGGCGGCAGCATCGGCTCCCGGTCCATGTAGTTGCGCGCCCGCTGCGGCAGCGGCGTGTCGATCGAGGTCGGCTTGACCAGCGTCACCGAGACCGGCGCATCCTCGGCCAGCAGCTCCATGCGCAGGGCGTCGGTGAACCCCTTCACGGCGTGCTTGCTCGCCACGTACATGCCCTGGAACGGGAAGGCGAGGTCGGAGGCGACGCTGCCGAGATTGATCAGCGCACCGCCGCGGCGGTGCAGGTGCTCGACGGCGACGAGCGACCCGAACACCGTGCCCCAGAGGTTGGTCTGGATCAGGCGGAGATTGTCCGCGTCGGACACCTCGCGCAGCGGCCCGTAGATGGTGAGGCCGGCGACGTTCACCCAGGTGTCGAAGCCGCCGAACGCGGCCACCGCGCGATCGGCCACGGCCTGGACCTCGGCCCGGTTCCCGACATCGCAGGCGACGGCGATCGCCCGGCCGCCGGACGCCTCGATCTCCGACCGCACGGTCTCGAGAACGTCGGCGCTGCGGGCCGCCAGCACCACGCGTGCGCCCCCGGCCGCGGCCCGGCGGGCGGTCGCGAGCCCGATGCCGCTCGACGCGCCGGTGACGACGACGACCTGATCGCGCAATGCCTTGTGTCTCATGCCGTCCCATCGCTCCACGCACCGGTCGGCACGGAGCCGCGGTCTTCGGGAGCTACCCGCGAAACCGTGAGATGTTGCCGAACGAGGCGCGATCCAGGCGCGTCCGTTGCACGCAGGCGTTCGAGTGCCCGAGCTGGCCGGCTCGGGTTCGAGCGGCTGCGGCAGCCCTGAGCCGGCGAGGCGATGTCGCGGGTGCTGCGCACGGTGATCCGTTCGCGGGACGGCGGCCGGACGCCGTCCCGCGCACCGGGACCGTCAGGTGACAGGGCGGTCGGCCGCTTGTAAGCACGGGCGCTCACGAAAACCCTGTCCGGAAGACCCATGTCCCACGCCGCCCTCGCCCAGACCATCGAAGCCGCCTGGGAGGACCGCGCCGGCATCGACACGAGCACGCGCGGCGCCGTTCGCGAGGCGGTCGAGGCGGCCCTCGCCCTGCTCGATTCCGGCGAGGCGCGCGTCGCCGAGAAGAGCGGCGACCAGGATTGGGTCGTCAACCAGTGGCTGAAGAAGGCGGTGCTGCTATCCTTCCGCCTCAACGACATGGCGCCGATCTCCGGCGGCCCCGGCGAGGCGCCGTGGTGGGACAAGGTGCCCTCGAAGTTCGAGGGCTGGAGCGAGGCCGAGTTCCGCGCCGCGGGCTTCCGCGCCGTTCCCGGCTGCTTCGTCCGCCGCGGCTCGTTCATCGCGCCCGGCGCCGTGCTGATGCCGTCGTTCATCAATCTCGGGGCGCGGGTCGGCAAGGGCACCATGGTCGACACCTGGGTGACGATCGGCTCCTGCGCCCAGGTCGGCGACAACTGCCACATCTCGGGCGGCGCCGGCATCGCCGGCGTGCTTGAGCCGCTGCAGGCCAACCCGGTGATCATCGAGGACAACTGCTTCATCGGCGCCCGTGCCGAGGTGGCCGAGGGCGTCATCGTCGGCGAGGGCAGCGTGCTGTCGATGGGCGTCTACATCGGCGCCTCGACCCGCATCGTCGACCGCACCACCGGCGAGGTCTTCTACGGCCGCGTGCCGCCCTATTCGGTGGTCGTCTCCGGCACGATGCCGGGCAAGGCGCTGCCGGACGGCTCGCCCGGACCGGGCCTGTACTGCGCCGTCATCGTCAAGCGCGTCGACGCCGGCACCCGCGCCAAGACCGCGATCAACGAGCTGCTGCGCACCTGATCCGAGCCGGGCCCGATCCGATGCGCGAGACCGCGACCCTCGACCTCACGGTGGCCGGCCGCTCGGTGCCGACGCCGTGCGATCGGATCGGGGGCGGCCCCGACGTGCTGCTGCTGCCGGCGCTCTCGACGATCGCGTCGCGGGCCGAGATGCGCGGCCTCGCCGACCAGCTTTCCTGGGACCATCGCTGCCTGATCCCGGACTGGCCCGGCTTCGGTGCGCATCCGCGGGCGCGGCTGCCGCTGAATCCGGCGACGTTCCACGCCTACCTCGACGCGCTGCTCGCGGCTGCACCCGGACCCTACGCACTCGGCGTCGCCGCCGGCCACGCGGCGGGCTACCTGGTGGCCGCCGCCCGCCGGCATCCGAAGGCGTTCGCCCGGCTCGTCCTGGTGGCGCCGACCTGGCGCGGCCCGCTTCCGACCGTGATGGGACCGGAGCGCCGGGGCCTGTTCACCGCGATCCGCCGCTCGGTCGAGACGCCGGGGCTGGGCGACGCCCTCTATGCCCTCAACATCCGCCCCAAGGTGATCGGCCGGATGATGCGCGCCCACGTCTACGGCGACGCGGCGCACGTCACCGACGCGCTGATCGCGGAGAAGACCGCGATCACCCGCCAGCGCGGCGCGCGCTTCGGCACGGCGGCCTTCGTCACCGGCGGGCTCGATCCGGTGCCGACGCGCGAAGCCTTCCTCGCCCTGTTCGGCGACGGCCTGCCGCCGATCCGGGTGCTGCGCCCGAGCCGCGCCCCGCGCCGGTCCGGCGCCGAGATGGACGCGCTCGTCGCGTCCGGCCGCGTCGAGGGCCGACCGGTGCCGGGCGCCCTCAGCCCGCACGAGGAATATCCGGCCGAGACCGCCGAGGCGATCCGCGCGGCCTGACGCGCCTCAACTCCAGGCGTGAGAGGGGGGCGCCACCCCGTTGAGCGCGTGGTTGCCGACGATCGCCACCTTCCAGCGGACGGGGTCGTGCAGCGTGTGCGTCCGCGCGTTGCGCCAGTGCCGGTCGAGGTTGTGCTCGGCGAGCGTCGAGCGGGTGCCGCCGAGCTCGAACAGCTTGTTCGAGGCCGCGAGCGCGATCTCGGTGGTGAGCACCTTCGACTCGGCGACCGCGATCTTGGCGGCGTTCACCAGCCCCGCATCGTGGTCGACGAGCGCGGCGTCGATCGCGAGGCCGGCGCGGTCGAGGATCGCGTCGGCCGCGTGCAGGCGGATGGTGAGGTCGCCGACGGCCTGGATGGTGTAGGGGTCGTCGGAGGCCCGATCCTGACCGGCATCGATCCACGGCCGCGCCTTCTCGCGCACGAAGGCGATGGTGTCGTCGAGAGCCGCGCGGCCGATGCCGGCGTCGATCGCCGCCTGGATGATCTGGAAGATCGCCCCGTCGAGGCGCGGCAGCTCCTGATAGGCCTTCCAGGCCGGGACGAGGTGGCTCTTCTCCACCCGCACGGCCTCGATCAGCACCGTGCCGCTCGCCGTGCCGCGCTGGCCGAAGGCCGACCAGTCGTCGATCACCGTCAGACCGGGCGCATTGCGGTCGGCGATCGCGTACCAGGCGAGACCCGCATCGTCGACGGCGACGATCGGCACGAGGTGGGCGAGCAGCGCCCCGGTGGCGTAGAACTTCTGGCCCTGCACGATCACGTGGTCGCCGTGGTCGGTGAAGTGGGTGGCGAAGTCGGCGGCGCGCGCCGTGCCCTTCTCCGAGAACGCGTTGCCGAAGCGGGTGCCGCGCAGCACCTCGGCGAACAGGAGGGCCTGCTGCTCGGGGTCCGACACGGTGCGGATCGCGGCGACGATGCCGAGGTGGTTCTGCGCGATCTGCGCGATCGAAGGGTCGGCCGCGGCGACGATGGCGATCACCTGCGCCAGCGTCCGATACGACACCTCGGGGCCGCCGTGCTCGCGCGGAACGTTGATCGACCATAGGCCGCTCTGCGAGAACCGGTCGAGCTCCGCCAGCGGCCGGGCATGCGCGAGGTCGCGCTCCGACGCCCCCTCGCGGATCGAGGCGGCGAGCGCGTGGGCGACGCGGATCGCCTCGGCGTCGTCGCGGATGATGTGGGCGGCCTCGGATGGACGGGCCGGGCCCGGGACGCCGCGAGAGGACGCTGTTCCGGACAGCGCCTGGGTGCTGACGGCGATGTTCATCGATCTCTCCGAAGTTCGAGGGCGGTCGTCGGATACGCATCCGCCTCTTCCCGATCGCGCGGCGAGGGGATGCTCGGCATCGGCGCGCCTACGCCGCCTCGGCGCGCTCGGCGCGGGCCGCTTCGAGCGCGCGGACCCGCGGGATGATGTGCGCGCCGAAATACGCCACGTCCTCCTGGAAATGCAGGAAGGCCAGCAGCGCGAGATCGGTCCCGGCATCCTTGAGCGCGATGATGCGCTCGGCGATCTGGTCCGGCGTGCCGATCAGGTTGGTCTTGAAGCCGTCGTTGTACTGGACGAGGTCCTCGAAGGTCGATTTCGCCCAGTTGCCCTCGCCCTCGGGCGAAGCCCCGCCGGCGTTCTTCGCCTCGTGGCCGAAAGCCTTCACCGCATCCGGGTTGGCATGGTCGATGATCTCTTGCAGCACGGCGCGCGCCTCGGCCTCGGTGTCGCGCGCGATGACGAAGGCGTTCACGCCGACCTTGACCGCATGGCCGTTGGCGGCGGCCTTCGCCTGCAGGTCGGCGACCTGCGCCCGGATGCCCTCGGGGGTGTTGCCGTTGGTGAAGTACCAATCCGATACCCGCGCCGCCATGTCGCGCGCCGCCCGCGACGAGCCGCCCTGGAAGATCTCCGGCGTCACCGCCGGCTTCGGCTTGAGGTTGTAATCGGTGTAGCGATAGAAATCGCCGCGGAACGTGTAGTTCTCCTGAGTCCAGATCCCGCGAAGCGCGGTGATGAACTCCTCGGAGCGCCGGTAGCGCTCGTCGTGGTCGAGCCACGGCTCGCCGATGGCGCGGAACTCGCCCGAGAACCAGCCCGAGACCACGTTGATCGCGATGCGGTTGTCGGTCAGCTCGCTGATCGTTGCGATCTGCTTGGCCGCGATGGTCGGGTTCCACGGCCCGGGCAGCAGCGCGGCGATGACCTTGAGCCTGGTCGTCACGGCGAGCAGCGCGTGGCTGAAGGCCACCGATTCGTGCTGGTACTCGGCGCCGTAGCCGGCGGTGAAGCGGATCTGCGTCAGCGCGTAGTCGAAGCCGGCATCCTCGGCGATCCGCGCGAGCTTGCGGTTGTAATCGCCGTCCCAGCTCGTGCGCTGCGGGATCGCGCTGATGACGAGCCCCCCGGAGACGTTCGGCACCCAGTAGGCGAAGCGGATCGGCTCTTCGGTCGCGTTGCGGTTGGTCATGGCGTTGCGCCTCCTCGTCGGTCAGGCCTCCCGCAAGGGCGAAGAGCGATCGTCCCGCATGGTCGCGGATCGAAGATCGCATCGAGCAACCGCTCGCCGTCGTGCCGATTTGCCTGCCCGCCAAGTATTTCCAAAGTCGATGCCGCAGTCAAAGGAAGCAACGCGCAATCTTTTGCCTGAACGAGCAAGAAATTTCCGTCGCCCGTCCTTCCGGGGAACGAAGCTTCCCCGAGCCGAGCGCAGCGGCCGACGCACCCCGCGAACGATCGTATCGGCGTTCTTCACAAAGAACGATGGTGGGCCGAGCTCGTGGAAGAGGTCGGTCGTTTCGTGTCGCACGAGTGGAAGGAGAACGAAAAACCCCCTCCCGGTCGCATCGGGCAACGATCACCTCAACCGGAGCGTTCTTTTGCAAGAACGTTTCATTGACCGCGTGCACCGCACGCCTCACCTTTGGGAGGACATCGCGGCACGGTCCGAACGGGTGGCGGCGCGGCCGTCCCGCGTCCGGACCGTGCCTTGCGCCACCTTCCTTTCGAGACGAGATCCGACGATGACGCGACCGAAACTCGTGGGCTTCAGCGCCAACCTTCAGCGCCCGTCCAAGACCCGCGCCCTGGTCGAGGCCGTGGCCGAGGCCGCCACCGTCGACGGCGGCCTCGACCTTCGGCTGTTCGATCTCGTCGATGCCGGCACCGGGCTCGGCGCGGCCTGGTCGCGGGATGCGCTGTCGCTTCCCGCCCGCCGGGTGATCGAGGCGATCGAGGGCGCCGACGCGCTGGTCGTCGGCTCGCCGGTCTACAAGGGCAGCTTCACCGGGCTGTTCAAGCACGTCTTCGACCTGATCGATCCAGCGGCCCTGGCCAACAAGCCGGTCGCGATCGTCGCCACCGGCGGCGGCGCCCGCCACGCGCTCGTCGTCGAGCATTCGTTCCGGCCGCTGTTCGGGTTCTTCGGCGCCCTCCAGGTGCCGACCACCGTCTACGGCTCCGATCCGGACTTCACCGACGGCATCCCGACCGATGCGGGCGTGCGCGAACGGATCGCCCAGGCCGGCGCCCAGCTCGCGGCCCTGGTGCGCGCCGGGATCGCGGCGGAATCGTCCGCCCCCGTGGCGCTCGCCGCCGCACGCTGAGACCCGCGATGATCGACCGCCGCCGCCTCCTCGCCACGGCCTTCGCCGCGGCGCTGCCCCTGACCCGTCCGGCGGTGGCCGCCGAGCCGGGCGAGCTGCGCATCGGCTACCAGAAGAACGGCATCCTCGTGGTCGCCAAGCAGCAGGGCGTGATCGAGGAGCGCCTGGCCAAGCTCGGCCATAGCGTGCGCTGGATCGAGTTCTCCTTCGGGCCGCCGCTGCTCGAGGCCTTGTCCCTCGACGGCATCGATTTCGGCCAGACCGGCGACGCCCCGCCGATCTTCGCGCAGGCCGCCAAGTCGAGCCTGGTCTATGCCGCGGCGCAGGAGGCCGGCGGCTCGGGCTCGGGCATCCTGCTGCCCAAGGGCTCGACGATCCGGTCGCTGGCTGAGCTGAAGGGCAAGCGCGTCGCCTTCGCCAAGGCGTCGAGCGCGCACAACCTCACGGTCGCCGCGCTGGAGAAGGCGGGCCTCACCTACGCCGACATCGAGCCGGTGACGCTGGCGCCCGCCGACGCCGCGGCGGCGTTCTCGCGGGGCAGCATCGACGCCTGGACGATCTGGGACCCGTACTACGCCATCGCGGAGGGCGGCGACGGCGTCCGCGTGCTGGCGACGGCCAAGGAGATCGCGCGACAGAACAACTTCTTCCTGGCGAGCCGCGCCTTCGCGGAGGGACGCGGCGCGGTGCTGGCCGAGGTGATCGACGTGCTCGGCGGCGTCGCGCGCTGGTGCGGCGACAATCGCGGCGAGGTCGCCGATCTGCTTTCGAAGGGCACCGGCGTGCCCCTCGCCGCCACCCGTCGCGCGGTCGACCGCACCGACTACCTCATCGGCCCGATGAACGACCGCGTCGCCGCCGAGCAGCAGGTGATCGCCGACCGCTTCCACGCCCTGAAGCTGATCCCGAAGCCGATCCGCGTCGCCGACGCGGTCTGGATTCCACCCGCACGCAACGGCTGATCCGCGATGACCGACGACCACTTCTCGCGCGCGCCGCGTGCGGCGCTCGACGCTCTGACGGAGGCCGGCGCGCACATGCGACGCCGCGCCCTGCTCTCGGCCGGCCTCGGCCTCGCGGCGGCGATCGCGCTACGCCCGGCCCGCGCTGCGTCCGCCATCCGGATCGGCTACCAGAAATACGGGTCGCTGGTCCTGCTGAAGGGCCGCGGAACCCTCGAGACGGCGCTCGCGCCCCTCGGCTACGAGGTCGCGTGGTCGGAGTTTCCTTCCGGTCCGCCGCTGCTCGAGGCGCTGAACGCCGGGGCGATCGACCTCGGCTCCGCCGGCGAGGCGCCGCCGATCTTCGCCCAGGCCGCCAACGCCGACCTGCGCTACGTCGGCACCGAGCCGCCGGCCCCGCGGGGCGAAGCGATCCTGGTGCCGAAGGACAGCCCGATTCGCGCCGTCTCGGACCTGCGCGGCAAGACCATCGCCTTGAACAAGGGCTCCAACGTCCATTTCCTCGTAGTGCGCGCCCTGGAGAAGGCCGGCATCGCCTACGATGCGGTCAGGCTCGTCTTCCTCTCGCCGGCCGACGCGAACGCCGCCTTCGTGCGCGGCTCGGTCGACGCCTGGGCGATCTGGGACCCCTATCTCGCCGCCGCCGAGCGCTCGACCGGTGCGCGCATCCTCGCCGACGGCACCGGGATCGCACCGAACCGCCAGTTCTACCTGTCGCGCCGCGCCTTCACCGAGGCGAGCCCGGACATCGTGTCCGCGATCCTGAAGGCGATCGCCGAGGTCGACACCTGGGCCGCCGGCAACGGCGGCACGGTCGCCTCCGAGCTTGCGCCCTCGGTCGGCATCCCGGCGCCGGTGCTCACGGTGGCGCTCGATCGCCTGTCCTACGGGGTCGCGGCCCTCGACGCGCAGACGATCGCCGACCAGCAGGCGGTGGCCGACGCCTTCCACGCCCTCGGCCTCTTGCCGAAACCGATCCGGGTCGCGGACGCCGTCTGGGCCCACCCGCAACGCAAGGCCGAGATCCGATGAGCGCCACCCCCTCCCGCATCCGCGACGCCGCCGTGCCCTGGCTGCTGCCGGTGGCGATTCTCGTCGGCTGGCAGGCGGCGGTCTCGGCCGGCCTGGTCTCGAACCGCTTCATGCCGGCGCCGCTCGACGTGGTCCGCGCCGGGATCGAGGCCGGCCGCACCGGCGAGCTCTGGACCAATCTCGGCGTCAGCACGCTGCGCGCGCTCGCCGGCTTCGTGGTCGGCGGCGGCATCGGCTTCGGCCTCGGCCTCGCCAACGGGCTCTCGCGCCTGTCCGAGCGCTTGACCGACACCTCGGTTCAGATGGTGCGCAACGTGCCCCACCTGTCGCTGATCCCGCTGGTGATCCTGTGGTTCGGCATCGGCGAGGAGGCCAAGCTGTTCCTGGTGGCGCTCGGCGTGTTCTTCCCGATCTACGCCAACACCCTGCACGGAATCCGCTCGGTCGATCCGGCCCTGGTCGAGATGGGCCGCGTCTACGGCATGTCGAACGCCGAGCTGTTCCGCCGCGTGGTGTTGCCGGGCGCGCTGCCGTCGATCTTCGTCGGCCTGCGTTACGCCCTCGGGATCATGTGGCTGACGCTCATCGTCGCCGAGACCATCTCGGCCTCCTCGGGCCTCGGCTACATGGCGATGCAGGCACGCGAGTTCATGCTGGTCGACGTCGTGGTGCTGGCGATCCTGATCTACGCCGCGCTCGGCAAGCTCGCCGACGCGCTGACGCGGCAGCTGGAGCGCAGCTGCCTCGCCTGGAACCCCGCCTACAGGAGCGCCTGATGCTGCTCGACGCCCAACTCCGCGACAAGCCGCCGGCGCGGGAACCGGACACCGGCGCGCGTGCGCTGTCCCAGGGGGAGAGGGTCGCGACGCCCTCGGGCAGCGCGCAACCTTCATCCCGATCCTCCCCCGACCGGGCGGGGGAGCAACGCGGCATCGCGGTCACCGTCCGCGACCTCCACAAGAGCTTCGACGGCAACGCCGTGATCGCGGGGCTCGACCTGTTCCTGCCCGCCGGCGGCTTCACGGCGGTGGTCGGCCGCTCCGGTTGCGGCAAGAGCACCCTGCTGCGCCTGATCCTCGGCCTCGAGACGCCGACCTCCGGGCGCATCGGCCTCGACGAGGCCGAGGCCGGCCCGCGCCGGTCTCAGCGGCCGCGGCGCATCATGTTCCAGGAGCCGCGGCTGCTGCCCTGGGCCCGCGTGGTCGACAACGTCGCCGTCGGCCTGTCCGGCACCGGCACCAAGGCCGAGCGTCGGGCGCGTGCGCTCGCGGCCCTCGAGGAGGTCGGCTTGGCCGACAAGGCCGGCGTCTGGCCCGCCACCCTGTCCGGCGGCCAGCGCCAGCGCGTAGCGCTCGCCCGGGCGCTGGTCAGCGGACCCGGCCTGCTGGCGCTCGACGAGCCGCTCGGCGCGCTCGACGCGCTCACCCGCATCGGCATGCAGGACCTGATCGAGCGGATCTGGCGGGCGCAGGGCTTCACCGCGCTCCTCGTGACCCACGACGTCGCCGAAGGCGTGGCGATGGCCGACCGCATCCTCGTCGTCGACGAGGGCCGCATCGCCCTCGATCTGCGGGTCGACGTGCCCCGGCCGCGCCGCCGCGGCGATCCCGACCTGGCGCGGCTCGAAGGCCGCATCCTCGAGCACCTGCTCGGCACGCCCTCGGCGGCCTGAGCCGACACGGAGACCTTTCGATGACTGCCTCGACCGACGGAAAGACCGACGTCCTCTGGTTCCTGCCGACGCACGGCGACGGCCGCTATCTCGGCGCGTCTGAGGGCGCGCGCGACGTGTCGCTGAGCTATCTCCGCCAGATCGCGCAGGGCGCCGACGCCCTCGGCTATTACGGCGTGCTGCTGCCCACCGGCCGCTCCTGCGAGGATTCCTGGGTGATCGCCTCGGCGCTCGCGCCGCTGACGCAGCGCCTGCGCTTCCTCGTCGCCGTGCGTCGCGGCCTGATGGAGCCCTCGGCGGCCGCCCGCATGGCCTCGACGCTGGACCGGATCTCCGATGGGCGCCTGCTGATCAACGTCGTCACCGGCGGCGATCCGGTGGAGCTGCGCGGCGACGGCGTGTTCCTCGACCACGACGCGCGGTACGCGGTGACCGACGAGTTCCTCCACATCTGGCGCGGCCTGATGGCCGGCGAGACCGTCTCGTTCACGGGCAAGCACCTCTCGGCGGAGAACGGCCGGCTGATCTTCCCCCCGGTGCAGAAGCCCTATCCGCCGCTCTACTTCGGCGGCTCGTCGCCGGCCGGCATCGACGTGGCGGCCGAGCATTGCGACGTCTACCTTACCTGGGGCGAGCCGCCGGCCGGCGTCGCCGAGAAGATCGCGACCGCGAAGGCGGCCGCGGAGGCGCGCGGCAAGACCTTCTCCTACGGCATACGCCTGCACGTCATCGTCCGCGAGACCGAGGGCCAGGCGTGGGCGGCGGCCGACCGCCTGATCTCGAAGCTCGACGACGCCACGATCGCCAAGGCGCAGGCCACGCTGAAGCGCCAGGATTCGGTCGGGCAGAGCCGGATGATGGCGCTGCACGGCGGAAGCCGGGACAAGCTTCAGGTCTCGCCGAACCTCTGGGCCGGCGTCGGGCTGGTGCGCGGCGGTGCCGGCACGGCGCTGGTCGGCTCGGCCGACCAGGTCGCCGACCGGATGAAGGAGTACATCGATCTCGGGATCGACCGCTTCATCCTCTCCGGCTACCCGCATCTCGAGGAGGCCTACCGCTTCGCCGAGCTCGTCTTCCCGAAGCTGTCGCTGCGCGCCACCACCGGCATCGGCCCCTCGAACGCCCGCAACGACGGCCCGTTCGGCGAGGTGATGGCCAACGACATCGTGCCGACGCGGCAGGTCGCGGCGCACTGAGAACCACGCCGGGAGGGGCCGGATCGCAGCGTCTCCGGCCTTCTCAAGCTCACCGCGCCATGCTATCCGGCGCGGATCGCGGGTGTAGCTCAATGGTAGAGCAGCAGCCTTCCAAGCTGAATACCCGGGTTCGATTCCCGGTACCCGCTCCACCCCTTCTGTAGATCATGCCGACGGTCGCGACGCCTGCCATTTACGGTTCGGGCGCTACCAGGTGACTGCGTTGAAGCGCTCGATCAGGCGCGGGCCGTCCCAGACCTCGATCACCCGGCCTTCGGCGAGCGCGAGCGCCTGCGCGATGGCTTCGTCGTCGCCGAATGCCGGCAACGGGTGAAGGCTCTTCGCGCCGTCGCGGGCGGTGATGACCGCGTGATAGCGCGGACCTGCGGGGGACGCCCTGCGGCTGCGGGCGATTGCGACCGGCGCCTGCAAGGTCTCGTCCTGGATCGCCTCGCTCACGCCCGTATCCCGCTTCTCGACCATCCGATGTGTTCTTGCTCGCGCATGGCCATGGACGACATCGTGTCGATTTGCGTCCGCACCCGCGAGCGCCGGCCTCGGCACGATTAATCCGCGGCGGAAGAGATCGATGCGCCAACCGTGATGTGTTCAAATGACGGGCGAGCGCAACCGTCACGCTAAGTTGCCGGCGCAAGACCGACACCAACATGGGTTAAATTCGCCGCGCGTTCTTGGTGCGCGCCAGCGACCCGGACGACGCCGAGCGAGCGGTCCCGCCCAAGCATCGCTACGGCGAGCGATGCGAGCGCCTTCGGGGCGCAGACGGGTTCGTGACGAGTCCGGCCACCGTGTCGAGCCCGATTACGAGCGGGATCGAGCGATCGCCGATCGAGCAACCGCCGGCGGGGCCATGGCGCTGCAAGCGGACGGCTCGATCCTGGCATAGCACCGTCGCGAATGGCTCAGCCGAATTGCATGATCCGGCATTCGCGGAGGGGGTGCGGGTAGGGCGTCGGCGCCTCCCGATCTTTTGATCCTCGATCCGATACGGCTGCCGTCGGCAGTTCGCGCTCGACGATCGTCTGCTCGATGGAGGCATGCATCGCCTCCGCCGCGGGCGAGGGATCGACGACTGAAACGGGTATCGCGTGCAGAAAACTTGGGGCGTGGGGTACCGCCCGTCGCCCGGTTCTCGGGGGCGACGGGCGGGTCCGGGTTCAGGCGGCGGCGATGCTCGCCTTGACGATCTTGTCGGGCGAGCGCGGCGGCTCGCCCTTGTTGATCGTGTCGACCACGTCCATGCCTTCGACGACCTTGCCCCAGACGGTGTACTGCTTGTCCAGGAAGCGGGCGTCGTCGAAGCAGATGAAGAACTGCGAGTTCGCCGAGTGCGGGAAGTTGGTGCGCGCCATCGAGCAGGTGCCGCGGGTGTGCGGCTCGGCGTTGAACTCGGCGTTCAGGTCGGGAAGGTCGGAGCCGCCCGAGCCGGTGCCGGTGGGATCGCCGGTCTGCGCCATGAAGCCGTCGATGACGCGGTGGAACGGCACGCCGTCGTAGAAACCCTGGCCGGCGAGCGTCTTGATGCGCTCGACGTGGTTCGGCGCGAGGTCGGAGCGCAGCGCGACGACGACGCGGCCCTTGGTGGTCTCGAGGACGAGGTTTTCGGTGTCGGCCATGTCGGTCTCCAGGTTGTTCAGGGCGGGGGCGCTGCGCCTGGCTGCGGCGCGGCGGGGTGATCGGTGGCCGTCATCCGGGTCGGTTCGCGGTGACCTTCCGGTAGACGAAACGTAGGGCGACGGGACGCCCGGCGATCGCTCGGCCGAGGCCGGGCGTGATCTGGGCCGGCAGGCAACGGTTCAATCCGTCGATCGTCGCATGCACCAGGGTCGGGCGCGTCTTCGGACCGACGCCCCTCGCATACGTGATCCGTGGCGGCCCGAGCAAGCTTCCGTCGCGCCGGAGCGACAGCCGCGCGGTGATCTCGACGTTCGACGCATCCTCGAGGATGGCGGGCGGGCGCCAGCACGCCGCGAGGGCGGGATAGAGCTCGGCCAGGGTGTTCGGGCGCGGAACCGGCTTCACCGCGAGCGGGACGACGATCGTCGCCCGCAACGTCTGCGGCAGGCTCAGCGGATAGCCGGGGCCTTCGCCGTCGAACGCGTAGCCGTAGAACGGCTGGGCGCCCGCGGCGGCGGGCACGAGGGCGACGAGGAGGGTCGCCGACGCGCGGCGCAGGCCCCGCATCGCCGCTTACTTGGCCTTCTCGGCCAGCTGCATCTTGACGATCTTGTCCGGGTTCTGGACCGCGCCGCCGGCGGCGCCGGGCGCCGCCTTCTTGATCTTGTCGACGGCATCCATGCCGTCGGAGACGAGGCCGACCACGGTGTACTGGCCGTTCAGGAAGGAGGCATCGCCGAGACAGATGAAGAACTGCGAGTTCGCCGAGTTCGGATCTGACGAGCGCGCCATGCCGACGGTGCCGCGGCGGAACTGCGCCGAGGAGAACTCGGCCGGGATGTCGGGCAGGCTCGAGCCGCCGGTGCCGTTGCCCTTCGGGTCGCCGGTCTGGGCCATGAAGCCGTCCATCACCCGGTGGAACTTCAGGCCGTTGTAGAAGCCTTGCGCGATCAGAGTCTTGAGCTGCTTGACGTGCTTGGGCGCGATGTCCGGGCGCAGCTCGATCGTGACGCGGCCGTCCTTGGTGTCGAGGTAGACGGTGTTGGCGTCGGCGGCGCGGGCGGCGGAGGCCCCGAGCGTAAGGGAGAGCGCGAGCGCGAAAACGGCGTTGCGGCGGTTCATGGGGATCGTTTCCTTGAGAAGCGTTGGGGGCTCAGCTGCGGCTCGCGAAGCGAGCCGCGAGGCGTTCGGCCACTTGGGCCGGCACGAAGGGCGAGACGTCGCCGCCCATCGCGGCGATCTGCCGGACGAGCGTCGCGGTGATCGGGCGGACCTGGATCGAGGCCGGCAGGAACACGGTCTGGACTTCGGGCGCCATCGCGCCGTTCATGCCGGCAAGCTGCATCTCGTAGTCGAGATCGGTGCCGTCGCGCAGGCCGCGGATGAACAGGCTGGCGCCGCAGCGGCGCGCCGCCGTCACGGCGAGGTCGTCGAAGGTCGCGATCTCCAGCTCCGTCCCCTCGGCGGCGGCGAGCGGCGCGCAGGTCTCCGCGAGCAGCTCGGCCCGCGCCTCGGCGGAGAAGAGCGGGGCCTTGCCGGGATGGACGCCGATCGCGATCACGAGGCGCGGCACCAGCCGACAGGCTTGGCGGACGACGTCGAGATGGCCGTTGGTCACCGGATCGAATGACCCGGCATAGAGCGCGGTGCGGTTCATGCCCGCAACGCCCTAGAGGATTTTCGTGACGAACGGAACCGCCGGCCCCGGCGAATGGACCGCCGGCCGGAAACGCGAGGAAGGGCGGAAGCGCTTCCGCTCCCACCCTTCCGGTCGATCTCGATCGATCCGGGCGACCCGCCGCCCGGCGCAGATCCTAGTACGTACCGAACTTGTAGTTGATGCCGGCGCGGGCGAGGCTGCCCTCGGTCGAGAGGCGCGAGATGTAGCCGATGCCCGGCGTGCCGGCGGGGCCGACATTGGCGACGAAGAGGTTGCGGCTCCCGAGGTCGTAGCGGAGGTACTCGCCCTTGATCGTGACCGCGCTGGCGCGGAAGAAGTTCAGGAACGACTCGGTCGGCAGCGCGTACTCGATGCCGCCGCCGTAGGCGTAGCCGGTCTCCATGCTGGAGCGGCGGGCGGCGTAGGTCACCGGAGCGCCGGTCTGGAACGTGACGGACTGGGTCACGTCGCCGTAGGCGAAGCCGCCGGTGCCGTACACGAACACCCGGTCGAAGGCGTAGCCGATGCGGCCGCGCACGGTGCCGAGGTAGTTCAGCTCGGTGCGGTAGCTGTTGGTCAGGACGTTGGGGTTGAAGGCCGGGTTGAAGATCGTCTCGGTGCGGCGGCGCTGCAGGTCGGTGTACTGCGCGTCGGCCTCGATGCCGACGACGATGCCGGAGCCCGGGGTGAACTGGTAGTTGTAGCCGATCTGGCCGCCGCCGGTGAAGCCGTCCTGCGGCAGCGGCACGCTCGAGCGGCGCAGGCCGCGGTCGACGTTGAGCTGCAGCGCGCCGATGCCGGCGGTGCGGACGTTGTCGCGCTCGGAGAAGGCGTAGCCAGCATTCGCGCCGAGGTAGAAGCCGGTCCAGGTGAAGACCGGGACGGGCGTGAACACCGGCGGCGGGGCCCGGCGCGGAAGGTCGGCGGCGCCGGCTGAGGCGGCGAGGGTCGCCGAGGCGACGGCGGCGAGGGCGAAAGACTTCAGCACGGGCGGCATCCGGGGTTGGGGACTGACGTTGCAGACCAGTAACCCCGCCGCCTCACCTTGAATATGACTTCGCGGCAACACTCGGAACATCGTTAGTCCAGTCGCGACGATGCTTTCGTCAAATGTATACGCTACGTTTATCCCGGAAAAATCATCCCACGCCGAGCATCATTTTTTCTAACACGCGCAAAAAGCCGGTGCGAAAACTCTGCAGGACGACTGGATCCGCCGCCCTGCAGGGCCTCCGCCTCACGCCGTCTCGTCGATGATCTCGCCGCCTTCGTCCTCGCCAGCGATGTGCTCGACGGAGACGACGCGCTCGTCCTTGGCGGTGTCGAACACGGTCACGCCCTGCGAGGCGCGGCCGACGACGCGGATGTCGTCCACCGGCACGCGGATGAGCTGGCCGGCATTGGTCACCAGCATGATCTGGTCCGCCGCCTCGACCGGGAAGGAGGCGACGAGGTTGCCGTTGCGGGCGTTGACCTCCATCGCCTTGATGCCCTTTCCGCCGCGTCCCGAGGTCCGGTACTCGAACGACGAGGTCCGCTTGCCGTAGCCGCGCTCGGCCAGCGTCAGAACGAACTGCTGGTTGGCGCCCATCTCGGCGTAGCGCTCCTGCGACAGCAGCGGCGCATCGGTGGCGGCCTCCTCGGCATCGGCGTCGCCGGCCTCAGGTGCGGTGTCGCCGATGACGGCGCGCTGCATCTTCAGGAAGCCGACGCGCTCCTCGGGCGTCGCGTCGAAGCTGTTGAGGATCGTCATCGAGATGACGCGATCGCCCTTGCCGAGGCTGATGCCGCGGACGCCGGTGGAATCGCGGCCCTTGAAGACGCGGACGTCCTCGACGGGGAAGCGGATGCACTGGCCGAGCGCGGTGGTCAGCAGCACGTTCTGCTCGGGGCGGCAGATCTCGACGTGGACGATGTGGTCGCCCGGATCGAGCTTCATCGCGATCTTGCCGTTGCGGTTCACCTGCACGAAGTCGGAGAGCTTGTTGCGCCGGACGCCGCCGGACGCCGTCGCGAACATCACGTCCAGCGTGTCCCAGGACGATTCGTCCTCGGGCAGCGGCATGATCGTGGTGATGCGCTCGGCCTGGTCCTGCAGCTGCAGGATGTTGACGAGCGCCTTGCCGCGGGCGTTCGGCGCCGCCATCGGCAGGCGCCAGACCTTCTCCTTGTAGGCCTGGCCCTGGCTGGAGAAGAACAGCACCGGCGTATGCGTGCTCGCCACGAACAGGCGGGTGACGAAATCCTCCTCGCGGGTGGACATGCCGGAGCGGCCTTTGCCGCCGCGACGCTGGGCCCGGTAGGTCGAGAGCGGCACGCGCTTGACGTAGCCGGCATGGGACACGGTGACGACCATGTCCTCGCGCTGGATCAGGTCCTCGTCGTCGACGCTCGAATCGTAGTCGAGGATCACCGTCCGCCGCGGAGTCGCGAACTGGGTCCGCACCTCGGCGAACTCGTCCTTGACGATGGTCTGGATGCGGTGGCGCGAGCGCAGGATGTCGAGGTAGTCGGCGATCTCGTCGGCGAGCGACTTTAGCTCGTCGCCGACCTCGTCGCGGCCGAGCGCGGTCAGGCGCTGCAGGCGCAGGTCGAGGATCGCGCGGGCCTGCACCTCCGAGAGGCGGTAGGTGCCGTCGTCCGCCACCCGGTGGCGCGGGTCGTCGACCAGGGCGATCAGCGGGGCGATGTCGTGGGCCGGCCAGTCGCGGGCCATCAGCGCCTCGCGCGCCGAGTTCGGGTCGGGCGAGGTGCGGATCAGCCGGATCACCTCGTCGATGTTGGCGACCGCGATCGCGAGGCCGCACAGCACGTGGGCGCGCTCGCGGGCCTTGTTCAGCAGGAACTTGGTGCGGCGGGAGACGACCTCCTCGCGGAAGTCGATGAAGGCCTGGAGCAGGTCCTTCAGGTTCATCAGCTCGGGGCGGCCGCCGTTCAGCGCCACCATGTTGCAGCCGAACGAGGATTGCAGCGGCGTGAAGCGGTAGAGCTGGTTCAGCACCACCTCCGCCATCGCGTCGCGCTTGATCTCGACGACGATGCGCATGCCGTCGCGGTCGGACTCGTCGCGCAGGTCCGAGATGCCCTCGACGCGCTTCTCCTTGACCAGCTCGGCGATCTTCTCGACCAGCGTGGCCTTGTTCACCTGGTACGGGATCTCGGTGAAGATCAGAGCCTCGCGCTCCTTGCGAAGCTCCTCGACGTGGGACTTCGCCCGCATGATGATCGAGCCGCGGCCGGTGGCGTAGGCCTGGCGGGTCCCGGCGCGGCCGAGGATCGCCCCGCCGGTCGGGAAGTCCGGGCCGGGTACGATCTCGGTGAGCTGCTCGATCGTCAGCCCCGGATCGTCGATCAGCGCGATGCAGGCGTCGATCAGCTCGCCGAGATTGTGCGGCGGGATGTTGGTCGCCATGCCGACGGCGATGCCGCCGGCGCCGTTGACGAGCAGGTTCGGGAACCGCGCCGGCAGGACCGACGGCTCCTCGCGCGACTCGTCGTAGTTCGGCTGGAAGTCGACGGTGTTCTTGTCGATGTCGGCGAGCAGCGCGGTCGCCGGCTTGGCGAGCCGCGATTCGGTGTAGCGCATCGCCGCCGCGGGATCGCCGTCGACCGAGCCGAAGTTGCCCTGGCCGTCGATGAGCATCAGCCGCATCGAGAAGTCCTGCGCCATGCGGACCAAGGCGTCGTAGATCGATTGGTCGCCGTGCGGGTGGTAGAGACCGATCACGTCGCCGACGATGCGGGCCGACTTGACGTACTTGCGCTCCGGCAGGTGCCCGCTCTCGTAGGCGGCGAACAGGATGCGCCGGTGCACCGGCTTGAGGCCGTCGCGCGCATCCGGCAGCGCCCGGCTCACGATCACGCTCATCGCGTAGTCGAGGTAGGACCGGCGCATCTCGTCGGTGATGGAGACGGGCTTGATGTCGCTGGCGGGCGGCGGCGTGCCGGCCCCTGTCTCGTCGTTGTCGGCCAAGGGCTTTTATCCGTGTGGCGAAGGCCCCGCGTCCGGGGCCGTTGTCAGGTGCATCCCACGCCGAAGCGCCGCGCGCGGCGCGACGTGGGGGAAGACGAATGATATCAGACGGTTAATTATTCCTCCCGTCGCACCGGCGCAAGCACCCGATCCCGGCCCGTCCGCCGCCTTTTTCGCGACCGCGAGCGACGCCTGCAACCGCAGGATCCCCGCGCGTTCCCGCCTTGCGCCGGCTCCGGCCAAGCTCGCGCCCGAATGCCGCCGCGCGATCGGCAGGGTTTGGGTGCGGTGCGGGGAACAAGAGCTGGGCCGACCGCTTCTGTGACAGACGTGGCTGTTCACGCCCGGCACCGTTCCGGGGATCGCCCCCGCGCGATCCGGACCGACCCGTGAGCCCCGAACGATGAGGATGGTGGCCCGATGCGGCGCACGCACAACATGGCCTTCGGCGCCGAGATCGCGGACCAAGGCGTCCGCTTCGCGCTCTGGGCCCCGACGGCACGGGACGTCGTGCTGGTGGTCGACGGGACGGATCACGCGCTTCCGGATGCCGGCGAGGGCTGGCGCCGAACGACCGTCCCCGGGGTCGCGGCCGGCGCCCGCTACGGCTTCCGCGTCGACGGCGACCTCGTGGTGCCCGATCCCGCCTCGCGCTTCCAGCCGGACGACGTGTCGGGCCTGTCCGAGGTGATCGACCCGGCCGCCTTCGCCTGGAGCGACGACGCGTGGAAGGGCCGCCCGTTCGAGGAGGCGGTGATCTACGAGACGCATGTCGGCACCGCGACGCCGGAGGGCACCTATGCCGGGCTGCAGAAGCGGCTGGCGGACCTGAAGGCGCTCGGCGTCACCGCCATCGAGCTGCTGCCGCTCGCCGACTTCAAGGGCACCCGCAACTGGGGCTACGACGGGGTGCTGCCCTACGCGCCGGACGCCGCCTACGGCCGCCCCGACGACCTCAAGCGCCTGATCGACGCCGCGCACGGGCTCGGGCTGATGGTCTACCTTGACGCGGTCTACAACCACTTCGGGCCGGCCGGGAACTATCTCCACGCCTACGCCAAGACCTTCTTCACCGAGCGGCACCAGACCCCGTGGGGCGCGGGCATCAACTTCGACGGCAAGGAGAGCGGCCACACCGTGCGGCAGTTCTTCATCCAGAACACGCTGTACTGGCTCGAGGAATACCATTTCGACGGCATCCGCTTCGACGCCGTCCACGCGATCCTCGACGATTCGCCGACGCACTTCCTGGCCGAGCTCGGCGAGACGGTCCGCGCGGCCTTCCCCGATCGCCAGATCCATCTCATGCTCGAGAACGAGGCCAACCAGGCCAAGTGGCTCGAGCGCGACGGCTCGGGCAAGCCGCTCCAGCACGACGCCCAGTGGGCCGACGACCTGCACCATTGCTGGCACGTGCTGCTGACGGGCGAGGATTCCGGCTACTACGAGAGCTTCAGCGACAAGCCGGTCGAGCGGCTGGCGCGCTGCCTGTCGGAGGGGTTCGCCTATCAGGGTGAGCCGTTCAAGACGCTGGGCGACCATCCGCGCGGCGAGCCCTCTTCCCACCTGCCGCCGACCGCGTTCGTGACGTTCCTGCAGAACCACGACCAGGTCGGTAACCGCGCGCTCGGCGAGCGCCTGAGCCAGCTCGCCGATCCGAAGAAGCTCGATCTGGCGCGCGCCGGGCTCCTGCTCAGCCCGCAGATTCCGATGCTGTGGATGGGCGAGGAATGGTCGGCCTCGACGCCGTTCCTGTTCTTCGTCGATTTCGCGCCGGACGCGGAGCTGAACAAGGCCGTCCGGGAAGGGCGCCGCAAGGAGTTCAAGAGTTTCGCGGCCTTCGCCGACGACACGTCGGTGATCCCGGATCCGACAGAGGCCGAGACCTTCGAAGCGTCGAAGCTCGACTGGTCCGAGCGCGAGCACTCGCCGCACCGGGAGGTGCTGGCCGAGACCACCCGGCTCTTGGCCCTGCGCCGGGACGTGGTGGTGCCGCTCGCCAAGTCCGGCTATCGCAACGCGAAGGCGATCCTTCCCCGCGCCGACGTGGTCGACTGCACCTGGTCCTACGCGGGCGGGACCCTGCGGTTCGTCGCCAATGTCGGCGATGCGCCGTTCTCCGTCGAGGCCGGCGACGACACGCCGGTCTGGACCAATGCGCCGGACGGCACCGGTGCGACTCTGCCCGCCTGGACGGGTGTATTTCTGACGAAAGCGGCCCGATGAGCAGTGCACTGCAACGCCTTGCCGACCTCGCAGGCATCGCCGACGGCTACGTCGACGCCTTCGGCAAGCCGGTCGAGACCGCGCTCGAAGTCCGCCGCGGCATGCTCGCGGCGCTCGGCTTCGCGGTCGGCACCGACGAGGAGATCGCCCAGAGCCTCGGCGAGGTCGAGGCCCTGCGCAACGGCCTGATCCCGCCGCTGCTGCCGGTCGAGGCGCGCCGCGCGGTGCGCGTTCCGGTTCGCGGGGAGGGGACGGCGGTCTGGCGCCTCGTCGACGAGCGCGGCAACGCCCGCGAGGGCCGGGCAACCCTGTCCAGCGATACCGCCGGGTTCGAGCTGCCGCCGCTGACGCCGGGCTACCATCACCTCGCCGTCACCCTCGGCGACCGGACCGCGGAAGCCTGGATCATCTCGGCGCCGCAGCGCTGCTGGCGTCCGCGCGCCTATGCCGACGAGGGCGCCAGCGATTGGGGTCTCGCGGCCCAGCTCTACGGCCTGCGCTCCGACACCAACCTCGGGATCGGCACCTATGCCGACGCGGGTCAGGCGGCGCGCGATGCGGGCCTGCGCGGCGCATCGTTTCTCGGCCTGAGCCCGGTGCACGCCCTGTTTGCCGCCGACCGGACCAAGATCTCGCCCTACTCGCCGTCCTCGCGCTTGTTCCTCGACACGCTGTTCATCGCGCCGACGAGCATGCCGGGCTTCGTCGGCTCGCGGGCGGAAAGGCGTCTCGCCGAGATGGCGCCCCGCGTCGAAGCGTTGCGCGCCGCCGCCCTGGTCGACCATCAGGGCGTGTGGGACGTGCTCTCGCCGGTGCTGCAGGACTTCTGGGCGGAGTCGGATGCGAGCCGGGGCGCGGATGCGGGCTTCACGGCCTTCCGGGAGGAGGGCGGCGAGGATCTTCAATCGCACGCCACGTTCGAGGCCTTGTCCGAGCACTTCAAGGGGCGGGGCGCCCAGTGG
Source organism: Methylobacterium sp. E-041 (assembly GCF_022829665.1). Lineage (NCBI taxonomy): Bacteria > Pseudomonadati > Pseudomonadota > Alphaproteobacteria > Hyphomicrobiales > Methylobacteriaceae > Methylobacterium > Methylobacterium sp. E-041. The sequence continues at coordinate 218,372 of NZ_JAKSYQ010000228.1, forward strand.
CTCGGCGACTGGCCGGAGGAATTCCGGCGCGCCGGAACGGACGCCGTCGCGGCCTTCGCCGACGAGCACCGCGACGCGGTGTCGTATCACGCCTGGCTCCAGTACCTCGCCGACCGGCAGCTCGCAGACGCCTCCGAGCGGGCGCTCGCGACCGGCATGCGCATCGGCCTCTACCGCGACCTCGCCGTCGGCGCAGACCGTGGCGGCTCGGAGATCTGGTCGCATCCCGAGCGCTTCGCCGACCGCGTCTCGATCGGCGCACCGCCGGACCTGCTCGCGCCCAAGGGCCAGGATTGGGGACTGCCGGCCTTCGATCCGCTCGAGATGGAGCGCGACGGGCTCGCCGCCTTCCGGGCGCTGGTGCGCGCCAACATGCGCCATGCCGGCGCGATCCGCATCGACCACGCCTTCCAGCTCGCCCGCCTGTTCCTGATCCCGCTCGGCGGCGGCGCGAAGGACGGCGCCTACGTGGCGATGCCGTTCGAGCCGATGATCGCGGTGCTGCGCCTGGAGAGCCATCGCAACAAGTGCCTCGTCATCGCCGAGGATCTCGGCACCGCGCCGGAGGGCTTCTCGGACGCGCTGATGCAGGCCGGCATCCTCAGCTACCGGATCTTGGCGTTCGAGCGTGAGCAGGACGGGCGGTTCAAGGCGCCCGAGGCCTATCCCCGCGACGCGCTGACCGCGATCACCACGCACGACCTGCCGACCTTCGTCGGCTGGTGGCGCGGGGTTGACACCGACACGCGCCAGTCCCTCGGCCTCTACGACGCCGAGCGGGCCGAGGCGGAGCGCAACGAGCGCGTCACCGAGCGCCGGCGCCTGTCCGAGGCGCTGGCCGCGCAGCAGCTCATCGTCGGCGCCGAGCCGCCGGACGCGGCCCCGTTCGAGGCGGCTGCGCGCTACCTCGCCCGCGCTCCGTCGATGCTGACCGCGGTGCAGTACGAGGACGTCGTCTCCGAGCTGAGCCAGGCCAACGTGCCGGGCTCGACCGAGGGCTACCCGAACTGGCGGCGCAAGCTCGACCGCGACCTCGCCGCCATCGCCGCGCCGGGCGGCCCGCTGGCGAAGCTCGCCGCCGCCCTGTCGGCCGAGGATCGCGGCCCACGCTCCGGTGCCGCCCGCCTGGCGACCGCCCCGCCGCGCGCGACCTACCGCCTGCAGTTCCACAAGGACTTCACCTTCGCCGACGCGGAGAAGATCGTCCCGTACCTGGCGAAGCTCGGGATCAGCCACGTCTACGCCTCGCCGCTGCAGAAGGCCCGGCCCGGCTCGACCCACGGCTACGACATCGTCGACCACGGCGCGATCAACCCTGAGCTCGGCGGCGAGGCCGGCTTCGTGCGCCTGTCCGACGCGCTGCGGGCGCACGGGCTGAAGCTGCTGCTCGACATCGTCCCCAACCACATGGGCGTCGGCGGCGCCGACAACCCGTGGTGGCTGTCCGTGCTCGAATGGGGCGCGCTCTCGCCCTTCGGCCATGCCTTCGACATCGATTGGGAACGCCTGGGCGCCAACCGCAACCTGGTGATCCCCTTCCTCGGCGAGCGCTACGGCGAGGCGCTGGAGAACGGGAACCTCGAGCTCAAGTTCGACGCGGTCGCCGGGGCCTTCAGCGTCTGGCACTACGAGCACCAGTTCCCGATCCGCCCGCTGAACTACCCGACCATCCTCAATCGGGTGCTGGCGGCGCTCGGCGACGTGGACGAGGAGGCGCAGGGCGAGCTGCTCGCCATCTCCGAGCGCCTGCGCACCATGGGCGCCGAGACCGACGCGAGGCGCCGCGTCGCCTTCCCGGAGGAGGCGGAAGGGCTCAAGCAGCGGCTCGCCGCCGTCTGCGCCGCATCGCCTGAGATCCGAGCCGCGATCGACCGCAGCCTGAAGCTGCTCAACGGCTTCAAGGGCCGCCCGGACAGCTTCGGCCCGCTGCACCGGCTCCTGGAGAGCCAGGCCTATCGCCTCGCTCATTGGCGCGTCGCGTCGAGCGACATCAACTACCGGCGCTTCTTCGACGTGAACTCGCTGGCGGGCCTGCGCGTCGAGCTGAACGACATCTTCCACCGCTCGCACGAGACCGTGTTCCGGCACGTCCGCGAGGGGCGGATCGACGGTCTGCGCATCGACCACATCGACGGTTTGGCCGACCCGCAGGGCTATGCGCGGGCGCTGCAGGCGGCCGTCGGACCGGGCTTCTACGTCGTGGTCGAGAAGATCCTGGAGCCGGGCGAGAAGCTTCGGCCGTGGCCGGTCGCCGGCACCACCGGCTACGACGTGCTGAACCACCTCGACGGCATCCTCGTCGACCAGGGCAAGCGCGGCAAGATCAAGCGGCTCTACGAGTGGGCCACCGGCTTCGACGAGCCCTACGGCTTCCAGCTTCGCGCCGCGAAGGCCGAGATCCTCGAGATTAGCTTCGCCAGCGAGCTCGAGGTGCTGACCACCGACCTCAAGGAGATCGCCGATGCCGACCGGCGCACGCGCGACTTCTCGGTCAACGCGATCCGCCGGGCGCTCATCGAGATCATCGCGCGGTTCCCGACCTATCGCAGCTACCTGCCGCCGGACCTCGACGAGAGCGATGTCGAGGCCGAGGACGTTCGGCTGATCGAGGGCGCGGTCGCCAAGGCCAAGCGCTGGTCGGCGCTGCCGGACCGCTCGGTCCACGACTTCGCGGCCGCCGCGCTCATCGGCCGGATCGAGACCTCCGGGCCCGGACGGCCGGACCCGATCGTGATCCTGCGGTTCCGCCGCCGCTTCCAGCAGCTCACCGGCCCGGTGATGGCCAAGAGCCTGGAGGACACGCTGTTCTACCGCTATGCAATGCTGCTCGGCCTCAACGAGGTCGGCGGCGATCCGGGCGAGTACGGCCTCGACGCGGAGCACTTTCACGCGCTCCAGGCGGCGCGTGCCCGCGACTGGCCGAACGCGATGATCACGACGGCGACCCACGACACCAAGCGCGGCGAGGACGCGCGCTCGCGCCTGCTCGCCCTGTCCGAGCTGCCGGAGGAATGGGCCCGCGCCTGGGACCTGTGGCGCACGATTGCCGTCCCGCACCTGACGACCATTGACGACGAGCCGGCGCCGGACGCCAACGACCAGTGGATGTTCTTCCAGGCCATCCTCGGGGCGTGGCCGCTCGAGCTGCTCGATGCCGACGAGCCGAACGCCATCGAGGATTTCCGCAAGCGCCTGACCGCCTACAGCGAGAAGGCGATGCGCGAGGGCAAGCGCAGGTCGAGCTGGGTCAACGTCGACGAAGCCTACGAGGGCGCGGTCGCCAATCTGTTCGAGACGCTGATCGCGCCGGGGTCCGAGTTCCTGGCCAAGCTGCGGCCGTTCGCCCGGCGCCTCGCCCATCTCGGGATGATCGCCGGCCTCGGCCGCACAGTCCTCAAATGCACGCTGCCCGGCCTGCCGGACGTGTACCAGGGCACCGAGTTCTGGGACTTCTCGTTCGTTGATCCCGACAACCGCCGGCCGGTGAACTACGCGGCGATGGAACGCGCTCTTGCGGACCAGGGTGTGCTGCCCGAACTGCTGGCGCATTGGCCGGACGGACGGGTGAAGCAGGCGACGCTGACGCGTCTGCTCGCCGACCGCGCCGCGCGTCCGGCCTTCTATGCCGAGGCCGACTACCGGGCGATCGAGGCGACGGGGCCGCGTGCGGACAACGTCGTCGCCTACCTTCGCTCCGACGCGAGCGCGGACGGCGACATCTTCGTCGCGGTCCCGCGACTGGTCGCCGGACTGGTCACGGACGCCACTTGGTCGGGGGCGGGGTTCGCCGGCACGACGGTCGATCTCGGCGCGGGCACGTCCTGGCACGACATCGTCACGGGGGCCGGCTACGACGGCTCCGCCGATCTCGGAGCGTTGTTCTCCGCGCTGCCCTACGCCGTCCTCCGGCGCCGGGCGTGATCCGAGCGTGCCGCGCCGCATCCGCGGGCACGGCACGCACCCGGCATTCGGGCGTTAGTCGATGACGCCATCCAACAACTCGAGGCCAGCATGAACGCACCGACCACCGCATCGAGGAATGCCGCAGCGGATGGGGCTGCCCCCGTCGCGCCGCCGGCCGGCCTCGCGACGCGGGCCTCGGACGCGCGCATCCAGGGGCCGCGGATCTACAACCTGTTCCCGCTCCTCGTCGGGCGGGTCTCGGACTGGACGGCCGAGCTGCCGCGGATCGCCGCCCTCGGCTTCGATTGGGTCTACCTGAACCCGTTCCACGCCACCGGCGGCTCGGGCAGCCTCTACGCCGTCGCCGACCCCGAGCGGCTGGACGATCGCTTCCGCGATCAGGACGGCACCTCCGACGACAATCAGATCCGGTGCTTCTGCACGGCGGCCGAGGCCATCGGCCTCTCGGTGATGACCGACCTCGTCATCAACCACACTGCCAACGACGGCCGCCTCGCCCGCGACAGGCCGGACCTGTTCGTGAAGGAGGCCGACGGCTCGATCGCGAGCCCGGCGGCGGTCGATCCCGACGATCCGTCGATCCGCACCGTCTGGGGCGATCTCGCCGAGCTCGATTACCATTCCGAGGGCCCGCGCAGCGAGCTGACCCGGATCTGGGACGCCTACATCGCCCATCTCCAGAGCCTCGGCGTCGCCGGCTTCCGCTGCGATGCGGCCTACAAGGTTCCGCCGGAGACGTGGCGCGCCCTGATCGGGCAGGCGAAGGCGCGCGAGGCCGGCTGCCTGTTCGCCGCCGAGACCCTGGGCTGCACCTTCGAGGAGGCGAAGGCCACCGCCGGCGCCGGGTTCGACTACCTCTTCAACTCGTTCGCGTGGTGGGACCTGAAGAAGCCCTGGGCGCTGGAGCAGTACGAGCGCCTGCGCGTCATCGCCCCCTCGATCGCGTTTCCCGAGAATCACGACATGCCGCGGCTCGCGGCCAAGGTGTCGGGCGGCCCGGAGGCCGTCGCCGCGCAGCTGCGCAGCCGCTACGCCCTCGCCGCGTTCTACTCGGCCGGCGTCCTGATGCCGATCGGCTACGAGTGGGGGTATCGCCGCGCGGTCCACGTCGTCGACACGACGCCGGCGGACCGCGAATCCGAGACCGGGATCGACATCTCGGCCTATGTCGCCGCGATCAACGCCCTGCGCGCCGAGCTTCCAGCCGCCAACGTCGAGGGCGCGCAGGCCCGGATCTCCGCGCCGGATGCCGATTTCGTCGCGCTCGCCCGCTACGATTCCGGCCATCCGGCCTCCGCCCGGCACGCCGTCATCCTGCTCTTAAACCCGACCGACAAGCCGGTGCCGGTCGATGCCGGGGCGCTGATCACCCGGACGGGCGGCCAGCTCGGGCCGTTCGTCGACCGCACGCCGGAAGCCGAGCCGATCGCCTTCCATCCCGGCAGCGCCATCGACCTGGCGCCGGGCGAGCTGCGCATCATCAGCGCCGTCGCGGCGGCCGTGACCAAGCTGCCGAGCCGCGGAACGCCGGACGGCACCGGCCGCGTCGTGATCGAGGCGGTGACGCCGGAACTCGACGGCGGCCGCTCTCCGGTCAAGCGCGTCGTCGGCGAGAGCCTGCGGATCGAGGCCGACATCTTCTCCGACGGTCACGAGATCCTGAACGCGGCGATCCTGTCGCGCGTCGTCGGCGCGAGCGAATGGCGCCGGGACCCGATGGTCTTCGTCGACAACGACCGCTGGGCCGGGCAATTCCCGCTCGAGAAGAACGCCCGCTACGAGTTCACCATCGAGGGCTGGCGCGACGGATTCTCGTCCTGGATGCGCGATACGCTGAAGAAGCGCGACGCTGGCGTCGACGTCCGCCTCGAGACGATCGAGGGCGTCACCCTGGTCCAGACCGCGGCCGACCTCGCCGAGGGGCGCGACAAGGAGCGGTTGCAGGCGCTCGTCGCCGCGCTCGGCGCCGAGGAGACCGGCTCGGCCGCCCAGCTCGACCGCATCCTCGTGCCCGACGCGGCGAGCCTTGTCCGCCGCAACGCGGAGCGGGTGAACGCCTCGCGCTACCCCGTGACGGCGCAGGTGATCGCCGATCGGCTCGCGGCCCGGTTCTCGGCCTGGTACGAGATCTTCCCGCGCTCGCAGTCGATGGACGTGAATCGCCACGGCACCTTCGACGACGTGATCCGCCGCCTGCCGGAGATCCGCGAGCTCGGCTTCGACGTGCTGTACTTCACGCCGATCCACCCCGTCGGGCGCACCAACCGCAAGGGCAAGAACAACACCCTGAAGGCGCTGCCGGGCGACGTCGGCTCGGTCTACGCGGTCGGCACCGAGGAGGGCGGCCACGAGGCGGTCCATCCCGAACTCGGAACGCTGGCCGACTTCGAGCGCCTGGTCGCGGCGAGCCACGCCCACGGCATGGAGGTGGCGCTCGACTTCGCGATCCAGTGCTCGCCCGACCATCCCTGGATCAAGAACCATCCCGAGTGGTTCGAGTGGCGCCCGGACGGGACGCTGAAGTTCGCCGAGAACCCGCCGAAGAAGTACGAGGACATCTCCAACGTGCACTTCTACGGCGGCGCGCTGCCGTCGCTGTGGATCGAGCTGCGCGACATCCTGCTCGGCTGGTGCAGCCGCGGCGTGCGCATCTTCCGGGTCGACAACCCGCACACCAAGCCGATCCCGTTCTGGGAATGGGTGATCGCCGAGGTGAACGGGCGCTATCCCGACGCGCTCTTCCTCGCCGAAGCCTTCACCCGGCCGAAGATGATGAAGAAGCTCGCCAAGGCTGGCTACCAGCAGAGCTACACCTACTTCACCTGGCGCAACACCAAGGCTGAGCTGACCGAGTACGCGACCGAGCTTGCGGGCGAGATGGGCGAGTATTACCGGCCGAACTTCTTTGCCAACACGCCCGACATCAACCCGCATTATCTTCAGACGAGCGGCCGCGCCGGCTTCGTCGTGCGGGCGACGCTGGCCGCGACCCTGTCGTCGGTCTACGGCATCTACAACGGCTACGAGATGTGCGAGGCGGCGCCCTATCCCGGCAAGGAGGAGTACCTCAACTCCGAGAAGTACGAGCTGAAGGCTTGGGACTACGACCGGCCCGGCAACATCCGCGAGCACATCATCAAGCTCAACCACATCCGTTGCGAGAACCCCGCGCTCTGGGATTTCCGCAACGTCGTGTTCACGGCGGCCTACAACGACAGCATCATCGCCTACGCCAAGACGACGCCCGACCGCGACAACTGCGTGTTCGTGATGGTCAACCTCGATCCCAAGAACCGCCAGGAATGCACCTACGAGGTGCCGCTCTGGCTGCTCGGCGAGGGCGACGGCGGGGCGGTCGCCGTCGAGGACCTGCTCGATGGCTACACGTTCGAGCTGCGCGGCAAGTCGCACCGCATCGCCCTCGATCCCGTCGAGCGCTCGTGCATCATCTGGCGGCTCAGCCGTCCGAAGCGGGTTGCGGGCTGAGGCTGCCCGTGTGAACAGAAATCCAGCGCGATCGGCCCGGTCGGTCGCGCTGTCGCCACCATCCTGCGGTTCTACAGCCGCACACCGATCACGCGACGATCATCCTCGCGCGGGACCGGCACGAACGCCCCTGAATCCGACGTGCGAGGCAACGACGCGATGATCGATCGCAGCGATCCGCAATGGTACCGTGACGCCATCATCTACCAGATCCACGTCAAGTCGTTCTTCGACTCGAACAACGACGGGATCGGGGATTTCGAGGGCCTTACCCAGCGGCTGGATTATGTCCGAGACCTCGGCGTCACCGCCATCTGGCTGATGCCGTTCTATCCGTCCCCGCTGCGCGACGACGGCTACGACATCGCCGACTACGAGGAGGTCAACCCGTCCTACGGGACGATGGCCGACTTCCGGCGCTTCGTGGACGCCGCGCACGAGCGCGGCCTGCGGGTGATCACCGAGCTGGTCATCAACCACACCTCGGACCAGCATCCGTGGTTCCAGCGCGCCCGCGAGGCGCCGGCCGGATCGCCCGAGCGCGACTTCTACGTGTGGTCGGACACCGACACGCCGTATTCGGACACGCGGATCATCTTCCTCGACACCGAGACCTCGAACTGGACCTGGGACCCGGTCGCCAAGCAGTATTTCTGGCACCGCTTCTACAGCCACCAGCCCGACCTGAACTTCGACAACCCGAAGGTGCTGGAAGCGGTCATCGAGACGATGCGCTACTGGCTCGACATGGGCGTCGACGGCCTGCGCCTCGACGCGATCCCGTACCTGATCGAGCGGGACGGCACGAACTGCGAGAACCTGCCCGAGACCCACACGGTCATCAAGGCGATCCGCGCGGCGCTGGATGCGAGCTATCCCGACCGGATGCTGCTGGCGGAAGCCAACCAGTGGCCGGAGGAGACCGCGCAGTATTTCGGCGACGGCGACGAATGCCACATGGCGTTCCACTTCCCGCTGATGCCGCGCATGTACATGGCGATCGCCCGCGAGGACCGGCACCCGATCACCGACATCATGCGCCAGACGCCCGAGATCCCGGAAGGGTGCCAGTGGGCGATCTTCCTGCGCAACCACGACGAGCTGACGCTCGAGATGGTGACGGCGGAGGAGCGCGACTACCTGTGGTCGTTCTACGCGGCCGAGCGCCGCGCCCGCATCAACCTCGGCATCCGCCGCCGGCTCGCGCCGCTGCTCGAGAACGACCGGCGCAAGATCGAGCTGATGAAGTCCCTTGTGCTGTCGATGCCCGGCACGCCGGTGCTGTACTACGGCGACGAGATCGGCATGGGCGACAACATCTACCTCGGCGATCGCGACGGCGTGCGCACGCCGATGCAATGGTCGCCCGATCGCAACGGCGGCTTCTCGCGGGCCAACCCGCAGCGGTTGTTCCTGCCGGCGATCCAGGACCCGATCTACGGCTTCGACGCCCTCAACGTCGAGGCGCAGACGCAGTCGCAGACCAGCCTGCTGAACTGGACGCGGCGGATGATCGCCATTCGCAACAACAGCACCGCGTTGGGCCGCGGCTCGATGCAGTTCCTGTATCCGTCGAACCGCAAGGTGCTCGCCTGGATCCGCGAGTTCGAGGGCGAGCGCGTGCTCTGCGTCGCCAACCTGTCGCGGGCACCGCAGGCGGTGCAGCTCGACCTGTCCGAGCTGCGCAGCGCCGTGCCGATCGAGCTCACCGGCGGAACCGAGTTCCCGCCGATCGGCGAGCTGCCCTACCTGCTCACCCTGCCATCCTACGGCTTCTACTGGTTCTCGCTGTCGTCGGCGAACACCGGCACGATCGGGCCGATGAAGGAGGCGCCCGAGCTGTTCACGCTGGTGCTCACCGGCGGCATCGAGAGCCTGATGGCCGGTCGCGAGCGCCTCGCCTTCGAGCGCACGGTGATCCCGCCCTTCATCGCCAGCCGGCGCTGGTTCGGTGCCAAGGGCTCGCGGATCAAGAGCGTGCAGGTCGTCGACTGCGCGACCGTGAAGGAGGCCGGCGGCGAAGCCCGCTTCCTGCTGCCGCGCCTCGACGTCCAGCTCTCCAACGGCGAGCGCCAGCAATACTTCGTCCCCGTCGGCGTCGACGAGGGGCGCGAGGACGAGACCCTGCTCGAATTCGCCGTGGCGCGCGTGCGCCGCGGCCCGCGCACCGGCCTGCTCTACGGCGCGGCGGCCTCGCCGGACTTCGCGATCTGCCTCGCCGAGGGGATGCGCGACGGTCGCGAGATCCCGACCGAGGGCGGCAAGCTCGTGTTCTCCTCGACCTCGGCCTTCGACCACAGCGTGCCGTTCGAGGCGAGCGACGTCCGCCGGCTCTCGGCGGAGCAGAGCAACACCTCGATCGCCATCGGCGCGAAGATGATGCTCAAGCTGCTGCGCCGCCTGCAGCCGGGCACGCACCCGGAAGTCGAGGTCGGGCGCTTCCTCACCGAGGAGGCCAAGTTCCCGAACACGCCGGCGCTGCTCGGCACCCTCGAGCACGTCGCCGAGGACGGCACGCGCACGGCGCTCGCCGTGCTGCAGAGCTTCGTCCTCAACCAGGGCGACGCCTGGACGGTGATGCTCGAAGGCCTGCGCCGCGATTTCGAGACCGTGGTGCTGGCCCCCGAAAGCGAGGCGCCGACGCCGGCGGAGGCGTTCCACGATCACCTGCGCTGGGCCGACCTGCTCGGGCGGCGGACCGCCGAGATGCACAACGCCTTCGCGATCGAGACCGGCGACGCGGCCTTCGCGGCGGAACCCTTCACCGTTGACGACCTGGCGGTGCTCGGCGCCGATGCCCGGCACCAGGCCGATCGGGCCTTCCGCGGCCTGAAGGCGATCGCGGAGCGCGGGCTCGATGCAGGCCGCCCGTCGAGCGTCGCGCTCGCCGGGCGTCGCGCCGAGGTCGATGCCCTGATCGCGTCGCTGACCCGCGACCCGCCGAAGGGCGCGTTCAAGACGCGGATCCACGGCGACTACCATCTCGGGCAGGTGCTGGTGTCGAGCGGCGACCTGGTGCTGGTCGACTTCGAGGGCGAGCCCTCGCGTCCGGCCGACGAGCGCCGGGCGAAGTCGACGCCGCTGCGCGACGTGGCGGGCATGCTGCGCTCGTTCGCCTACGGCGCCGAGACGGTGACCCGCGAGATCGCCGGCCGCTTCGCGGATTCGGAGGATCGGGCGCGCACCGCCGCCTTCGCGTGGCGTGGCATGATCGATGCGGCGTTCCTGAAGGGCTACGAGACCGCGGTCTCGGAAAGCCGCGCCGCCGTGACCGACCCCGAGACGCATGGCCGGCTGCTTCGCCTCTGCCTGCTGACCAAGGCGCTCTACGAGGTCGATTACGAGGCCAACAACCGCCCCGACTGGATCGAAATCCCCGCCCGTGGGGTTCTGACCATTCTGGAGGACGCCAAGGCGTCCTGATCCCATGCGCGTGCCGACGGGGCAAGAACGGCTTCGTCGGCGCGCGGAGACTGACCGGCCTGAAGCCGTCCGACCTTCTCGGACGCCGCTTCGGTCACCCGAGAGAGGCACCTGAATGACGGCCATCGACCAGACCTTCGCGACCCGCACCGATCCGTCGGACACGAACCCGGTCTCGAATGTCGCCCCGTCCGGCTCCGCGCAGGCGGGCACGACGCACAGCGTGCATCCCGATGCGATCGCGGCGGTGATGGCGGCCAACCACGGCGACGCGTTCAGCGTGCTCGGCCCGCATCAGGTCGGGCCCGGAGCCTGGGAGGTCCGCGCCGTGCTGCCGGAGGCGAAGTCCGCCGCGCTCATCGTCGGCGGCGAGGCGGTGCCGTTCGAGCGGCGCCACCCGGATGGGTTCTGGGTCGCCAAGGTCGAGAGCCAGGGCCGGCCGCTTTACGAGATCGAGGTCGAGACCTGGGACGGGGCCAAGCGCCGCCGTCACGACCCCTACGGCTTCGGCTCGTCGCTGGAGCAGCACGACGTCGACACCCTGCGCGAGGTCGGGACCAACCTCGTCTACAAGATCCTCGGCGCGCAGCTTGGCTGTCTCGATGGCATCGACGGCTTCCGCTTCGCGGTGTGGGCGCCGAATGCCCGGCGCGTCAGCGTCGTCGGCGACTTCAACGAGTGGGACGGCCGCCGCCATCCGATGCGCCTGTGGCAGAACGGCGGCCTGTGGGAGCTGTTCGTGCCCGGCCTCAAGGCCGGCCAGCACTACAAGTTCGAGATCCGCGGCCCGGACGGCGCGCTGCTGCCGCTGAAGGCCGACCCGGTCGCCTTCGCCGCGCAGCACCCGCCGGAGACGGCCTCCGTGCTGCAGGGCACCAGCGAGCCCGCCTGGCACGACAAGCAGTGGATGGCGACCCGCGGCGACAAGGACCCGCGCCACGCCCCGATCTCGATCTACGAGGTGCATCTCGGCTCGTGGGCGCGCGTGCCCGATGAGGGCAACCGCTACCTGACCTACAAGGAGATGGGCGAGCGCCTGATCCCGTACGTCAAGGAGATGGGCTTCACCCATATCGAGATGCTGCCGATCACCGAGTTCCCGTTCGACGGCTCCTGGGGCTACCAACCGGTCTCGCTGTTCGCGCCGACGAGCCGGCACGGCACGCCCGACGACTTCGCGGCCTTCGTGAACGCGGCGCACGAGGCCGGCATCGGCGTGATGCTCGACTGGGTGCCCGGCCACTTCCCGCTCGACGCGCACGGCCTCGGCCATTTCGACGGCACGCACCTCTACGAGCATGCCGACCCGCGCCAGGGCTTCCACCAGGATTGGGGCACCTACATCTACAATTTCGGTCGGGCCGAGGTCGCGACGTTCCTCGCCGCCAATGCCCGGTTCTGGCTCGAGCACTACCACCTCGACGGCCTGCGCGTGGATGCCGTCGCCTCGATGCTCTACCTCGACTACTCGCGCCGCCAGGGCGAGTGGATCCCGAACCAGTACGGCGGCAACGAGAACCTCGACGCGATCAACTTCCTGCGCAAGACCAACGAGGCGACCTACGCGCACGCCCCCGGCACGATCACGGTCGCCGAGGAATCCACCTCCTGGCCCGGCGTCTCGCACCCGACCTACACCGGCGGGCTCGGCTTCGGCTTCAAGTGGAACATGGGGTGGATGCACGACACCCTGAACTTCGTTTCGACGGACCCGATCCACCGCCGCTACCACCACCACGACCTGACCTTCGGGCTGCTCTACGCCTTCTCCGAGAACTTCATCCTGCCGCTGTCCCACGACGAGGTGGTGCACGGGAAAGGCTCCCTGCTCGGCAAGATGCCCGGCGACCGCTGGCAGAAGTTCGCCAACCTGCGCGCCTATTTCGGGTTCATGTGGGGGCATCCCGGCAAGAAGCTGCTCTTCATGGGCGGCGAGTTCGGCCAGGAGCGCGAGTGGAACCACAACCAGTCGCTCGACTGGCACCTGCTCGACGACCCCGCCCATGCTGGCGTCAAGGACGTGATTCGCGACCTGAACCGGCTCTACGTCTCGACGCCCGCATTGCACAGCCGCGACACCGAGGCGGCGGGCTTCCAGTGGCTGGTGGCCGACGACCAGGACAACAGCGTGATCGCCTGGGCCCGAAAGGGCCGCGAGGCCGGCGAGATCGCCATCGTCGTCTCGAACTTCACGCCCGTGCCGCGCGAGAACTACCGCATCGGCGTCCCGACGGGCGGCTTCTATCGCGAGGCGTTCAACTCGGATGCCGGCATCTACGGCGGCTCGAACATGGGCAACATGGGCGGCCGCGAGGCCGACGCGGCGGAGAGCCACGGCCAGGGTCATTCCCTGAGCCTGACCCTCCCGCCGCTCTCGACCATGATCTTCGTTCGCGAAGCCTGACGGCATCGCTGGGGCGGCGGTGCCGAGGGGTCCCGCCGCCCGCGACGCGCGACGAGGGGAGGTCGCCTTGCTCGAATCGGTGCGGACGTCGTCGGTCACTCTGCCGAGCATCCGCCTGCACGTCGCGGAAGCCGGTCCGGCGGACGGGCTTCCCACGATCGTCCTGCACGGCTTCCCGGAGTTCTGGTACGGCTGGCGCCGCCAGATCGGCCCCCTGACGGAGGCGGACCTGCGCCTCGTTCTGCCCGACCAGCGCGGGTACAATCTCAGCGACAAGCCCGAGGGCCTTGCCGCCTATCATCTCGACCGGCTCGCCGCCGACGTGATCGAGCTGGCCAACCATTACGGCTTCGCGGCGTTCCGGCTCGTCGGCCACGATTGGGGCGGCCTCGTCGCGTGGTGGACGGCCTCGTTCCATCCCGAGCGGATCGTGCGGCTGGCGATCCTCAACGCGCCGCATCCGGCGGTCTTCGGCCCCTACGTCCGGCGGCATCCGACGCAGATGCTACGCAGCCTCTATGTCGGCTTCTTTCAGATCCCGCGCCTGCCCGAAACGCGCCTGACCGCGAACGACGGTGCGGTGCTACGCCAGGCGCTGGCGAAGACCGGGCGGAAGGGCAGCTTCACCGCGGCGGACCTGGATCGCTACGCCGAGGCCTGGGCCCGGCCCGGAGCGATGACGGCGATGCTGAACTGGTACCGGGCGCTACGCCTTCCGCGGCCCGGCACCGCGCCGCGGATCACGATGCCGACCCTGATCCTGTGGGGGCGGCGCGACCACGCGCTCGAATCCGGCCTCGCCGAGGCGAGCCTCGCGCTCTGCGATGCGGGCCGCATCGCGTGGTTTCCCGAGGCGACCCACTGGGTCCAGCACGACGCGGCGGAGGCGGTGAACGCGTCGCTGATCGCCTTTCTGGCCGACGGGAGGATCGAAACATGAGGAAGCCCGCGGATCCTTCGATCCGCGGGCTTCCACGCGCTTGCGAAACGTCGCGAGGCTGAGGTTCAGCGCTTGAACTTGCCGTCGTACTTGAACTCGGGCGCCGCCTTGAGCTGGTCCTTGGTGGCGCCGATGATCGCCTTCCACTTCTTCGCGCCCTCGTCGTAGCCGAGCGCCACGGAAGACGGCTCGACCGAGACGTAGCGCTCGCCCATGCCGAGGAAGCCGCCGACCGAGAGGATGTAGCTGCTGAGCTTGCCGTTCTCGATCGCGAGATCCTTGATCTCGCCGACGTTGTTGTTCGAGCCGTCCATCACGTTCAAGCCGATCAGGTTGTAGCTCAGCACCGCGTCCTGCGGGACCGGGACGAACTTCGCGGCCGTGGTCGGGGTGGTCTGCTTCTCGGCGGCGAACGCCGTTCCGGAAACGGTGAGGGCAACCATGGATGCCAGGATCAGACGACGCATTGCTATCTCCACAACCCGAATGGGGTGGCTAGGAATGCTGCGCGGCCGCGATCGTTCCGTCACCGATTCGTGGGTGATCGCGCCTGTTCCGATGTCCCGGGGCCGAACGGAAAAAGCCCGCGGATCGCTGGGATCCGCGGGCTGGGCAGTCGGGCCGAGCAGCCATTCAGGCCGCTTGCTTGCGCTTCTCCGGCGCCGCCTTCTCCAGGGCCGCCTTCTCGGGCTTCGCCTCGGTCCGCGTCTTCGAGGCTATCAGCGGCAGCTCGATGTCGAGCCCGAGCGTCGAGACGCCCTCGCCGCGTTCGAGCGTGATCTTGACCTTGTCGCGCTCGACCGAGACGTGCTTGGCGATGACCGCCAGGATCTCCTCGCGCAGCGTGATCACGAGGTCGGGCTGGCCGGTCTCGGAGCGCTCGTGGGCGAGGATCAGTTGCAGGCGCTCGCGGGCGACGGAGCCGGATGCGCGCTTGTTGAAGAGACCGAGGAGGGTCATGCGGCCCTCCGCAGGAACAGCTTGTCGAGGAAGGACTTGCGGTCCGTCGGCATGGTCATCGGCAGCTCTTCGCCCTTGAGCCGGCGCACCGCGTCGGAATAGGCACGGGCCGGCGCGCAGTGCGGGTTGTTCAGCGTCACCGGGCAGCCGACGTTCGAGGCGCGCAGCACTTCCTGGCTCTCGGGGATGATCGCCAGGAGCGGAATCGAGAGGATCTCGAGCACGTCCTCGACCTTGAGCATGTCGCCGCGGTCGGCCCGGGCGGGGTCGTAGCGGGTCAGGATCAGGTGCTTGTCCATGTTCTCGCCGCGCTCGGCCTTGATCGTCTTGGAGTCGAGCAGGCCGATGATGCGGTCGGAGTCGCGCACCGACGAGACTTCCGGGTTGGTCACCACCACCGCGACGTCGGCGTGGCGCATGGCGAGCTGGGCGCCCCGCTCGATGCCGGCGGGCGAATCGCAGATCACCCAGTCGAACTTCTCGCGGAGCTCTTCCATGACGCGGGCGACGCCCTCGTCGGTGAGCGCGTCCTTGTCGCGGGTCTGCGAGGCCGGCAGCAGGTGCAGGGTCTCGAGCCGCTTGTCGCGGATCACCGCCTGGTTGAGCTTGGCATCGCCGTTGACCACGTTGATGAGGTCGTAGACGACCCGGCGCTCGGCACCCATGACGAGGTCGAGGTTGCGCAGGCCGACGTCGAAATCGACGACGCAGACGCTCTGCCCGCCCTGCGCGATCGCGGCACCGAGTGCCGCCGTTGTCGTCGTCTTGCCGACGCCGCCCTTGCCCGATGTGACGACCAAAACCTTTGCCACGCGTGTCGCTCCTTGATCTGCGGTGATCGGATCGAGTTCTGAAAGTTCGAAAGTCAGTCCAGGCCGGCCATGCGGATCGCGCCGCCGTCGAGCCAGATCTGTACGGGTTTGCCCTGCAGCTGCGTTCCGATGTCCTCGGCCGTGCGGACGAGGCGATCGATCCCGAGCAGCTCGGGCTGGAACTTGCGGCAGTAGATGCGGGCCCGCGGGTTGCGGGCGGCGCCCGCGATCGCCCGGCCGCGCAGCGCGCCGTAGATGTGGATGGAGCCGCCCGCGAGGATCTCCGCCCCGGACGAGACCGAGCCCATCACCGTGACGTCCCCGGTGGGATGCACCACCGTCTGCCCGGAGCGGACCGAGCCCTCGATGGTGATCGAGGTGGAGACCGGCTCGTCCGGCACCTTCGGCAGATCCAGATTGGTCGCCGGACGCCCGCCGACGAGCAGCGGCGGCAGGCCGGGTGCGATCGTCTCCACGCCCTCGAAGCCGAGGATGCGGACGCGTCGTCCGACGAGGTCGGCCACCAGCGCCTGCAGCGCGTCGTGGTCCGGGCGCAGGGCGACGAGATCGAGGATGATCGCGCGCCCGTCGAACAGGGTCGGCGAGCGCTTGAGCGCCGCGTCGAGGTCCGCCAGCCAGTCGGCGAGCGGCGGCTCGGGCTTCAGCGCCATCGCCTTGAACGCACGCCCTCGGAAGGCGAGGGCGCGTCGGGCGGCGGGCTTCGCCGGGGCGGCAGGTTTTGCCGGGTCCGAGGCGGCCGTAGCCGGCTCGGGCGCGGACGATTCGGTGCCGGCGGGCGCAGCAACCGTCTCCAGGGAAACGGCTTTCTCGGGCTGTGCCGGAACGGGGCGATCGGGGTCCGGAACGATCTGTGTTTTCACGGGTCAACGATTCCTTACCGGATCATTGACGGCGGATATGGTTACCGAACGGTTAAGGATGAGGATCCTGTCGCAATCTCATGCCCGGATCCTGTGATGTCGGCTCAGCCGCGCTCCAGCAGCGCCAGGCGGATCGCGTCCTCGACGAGCCGCACCTCGACGCCCTGGCCGGTGAAGCTCGGATCGAGGTCGTCGGCGGCCTTGTACAGGCCGTCGATCGCGATCAGCTCGGGCTCGAACTTGCGGCACCAGATCCGCGCGTTCGGGTTGCCGGCGGCACCGGCGATCGCACGGCCGCGCAGGGCGCCGTAGACGTGGATCGAGCCGCCGGCGATCACCTCGGCGCCCGAGGCGACGGCGCCCATCACCGTCACGTCGCCCTCGAGATGCAGGACCGCCTGGCCCGAGCGCACCGGTGCGTCGAGGATCAGCGAGACGGCCGAGGCCTGCGCGGGCGGCGCCGGCACGGCCGCCTCGGGGGAGGGGGCTTCGGCCTCGGGGATCTCGATCTCCCCGGTCGGCCGCCCTCCCGCCAGCGCCGGCGGCAGGCCCGGCCCGAGCAGCGCGGGCGCCGCGCCCTCGATCCCGTAGATCGCGATGGTGCGCGCCGAGAGCTCGGCCACCAGACCGGTCAGGTCGTCGCGATCGAGCGTGAGCCCCGTGAGATCGAGGATCACCGGGCGCCCGGCGAAGAACGCGGGTGCGCGCTGGCGCAGGGCGTCGAGATCGGCGAGCCAATCCTCGATCGGGGGCAGCGGCGCGAGCACGGTCGCCATGAACGAGCGGCCGCGGAAGCGGATCGGCGGACGGGGCGCATCGGGCTTGGCTTGGGTCACGGGGGTCGGCATCTCGCGTGTCGGGCCTGGACCCTGCCTGCATGCGGCGTGCGCGCCCGCGGAGCAATCCTTGCCGGGCGCTTGCCCACGCCCCTTGTCGCCCGCCGATGGTCACGCACGTTCGAGACGCACCCCGCAATCCCGTCGTCGACGGCAGCTAAACCGTTGGGCGAGAACTGG
Source organism: Methylobacterium sp. E-041 (assembly GCF_022829665.1). Taxonomy (NCBI): domain Bacteria; kingdom Pseudomonadati; phylum Pseudomonadota; class Alphaproteobacteria; order Hyphomicrobiales; family Methylobacteriaceae; genus Methylobacterium; species Methylobacterium sp. E-041. The sequence goes on from NZ_JAKSYQ010000228.1 coordinate 236,218, forward strand.
AATGGTTCTGAAACATAGCGGTTGCGCGGCCGCAGGGCGCCTTGCTACCCCCGGCACGGAACGCCGCCCTTCGAGGGCGTGAAGCCCCGTGGAGTCGGCCCGATGGCACCGCAGAAGGACGCACGCCGCCGTCCGGCCTACCGCCTCGCGGTCGTGGGGCGGATCGTGCTCGCGGTCGCCGGCGGCTACGCGGTGGCGGCGCTGCTGACCGCCCTGCTGTCGTTGACGCTGCCGCTCGTCCGCTCCGAGGCGGTCGCGACGGCGACCCTCCTGAGCTTCGCGGTGATGGTCGCCGTGGTGATCTACGTCTTCGCCGCGCCGACGCTCGGCCGTGCCGCCCTGACGGTCGCCGGGCTCGCGGCCGTCCTCGGCGGCGGGCTCTGGCTCGCCGGCGGCTTCGCCGCGGTCGGTGCCGCATGAGGCAGGGTTTTCGCCAATCGATGGCGTGGCTGCACGCCTGGTCCGGCCTCGTCGTCGGCTGGGTGCTGTTTTGCGTCTTCGTCACCGGCACTGCGAGCTACTACCGGACCGAGATCTCGCAGTGGATGCGGCCGGAGCTCGCCGAGACCGCGAGCGACCCGGCCCGCTCCGCCGACCTCGCCGCCGCCTACCTGCAGAGGGCGATGCCCGACGCCACCGGCTGGTACATCGAGCTGCCGAAGCCCGAGAAGCCGCTGATCGGCGTGATGTGGTGGAAGAGCCTGGAAGGCCCGTTCCATCAGGCCCTGCTCGATCCCGCCACCGGGACGCCGACCAAGGCCCGCGACACACGCGGCGGCGACTTCCTCTACCGCTTCCATTTCGAGCTCGGCATGCCGCCGCTCTGGGGCCGCTGGATCGTCGGCACCTGCGCGCTGGTGATGCTGGTGGCGCTAGTCTCGGGCATCGTCACCCACCGCAGGATCTTCGCCGACTTCTTCACCTTCCGGCGGCGTCGCTCGCAGCGCGGCTGGCTCGATGCGCACAACGTGTTCGGCGTGCTCGCGCTGCCGTTCCACCTGATGATCACCTATTCCGGCCTCGTCACCCTCGCGCCGATGTACATGCCGTGGGGCGTCGTCTCCGCCTACAAGGGCGACGAGATGCGCTTCTACGTCGACAGCGGGCTGATGCCGGAGCTGCGCGCCCCGTCCGGGAAGCCCGGCACCTTGGCGCCGCTCTCCGGCATGGTCGCGCGGGGCATCGCCGCCAGGGGCGAGGCGCCGGAAGGGGTCTCCGTCTTCAACCCCGCCGACGCGACGCCCTCCGTGCTTGCGGTCTTCGAGGAGCCGCACGGGCTTGCCCACGAGCATCCGCAGATCGCGTTCGACGGCGCGACCGGGGCGATGCTCGGCAGCAACGGCGCGACCCGCGCCGCGGCCAAGACCTCGACCGTCATGCTCGGGCTGCACGAGGGGCACTTCGCCGGCGCGGCCCTGCGCGTGCTGTTCTTCCTGTGCGGGGTGATGGGCGCCGCCACCGTCGCCACCGGGCTCGTGCTGTGGGCCGTGGCGCGGGCGCCGCAAGGGGCGGAGGCGGAAGGCTTCGGCCTGCGGCTGGTGCGGACGCTCAACGTCGGGACCATCGTCGGCCTGCCCGCCGGAATCGCCGCCTACTTCCTGGCCAACCGCCTGCTGCCGCTCGACCTTGCCGCCCGCGCGGATTGGGAGGTCGGAACGTTCTTCGGCGCCTGGGCGCTGGTGGCGGTCGCCGGCGCCCTCCGCCCGGCCGGATCGGTCTGGCGCGAAGGCCTCGGGCTGGTCGGAGGCCTGTTCCTGGCGGTGCCGGTCGTCGGCGCGCTCACCACCGGCCTGCATCCGCTCGCCGGCGAGACGCGCTTCCTCGGCTTCGACGCCGCGATGATCGCCCTCGGCATCCTCCTCGGGCTCGCCGCGCGGAAGGCGGGGCAGGCGCGGCTCCGGCCGGCGCTCCGGGCGGACGCCGGCATCACGGGCGGGGAGGCCCTGCGCGCGTGACCGCCATCGTCGTCGGCCTCAACCTCGCCCTGTGCTTCGCCGGACTGTCGGCGCTGGCGCTCAGCCTCGACCGTCACCATCGCGACGCCTTCCTGGTGCGTCCCGGCGCGGCCCGCGCCCGGACCCTGCGCATCGCCGGCTGGGCCGGCATCGGCCTCTCCTTCGTGGCGGCGGTGGCGCTGGAAGGCTGGAACTTCGGTCCGGTGCAATGGATCGGCGCCCTGACCGGCGCGGCGCTGCTCGTGGTCGCCTTCCTGTCCTACCGCCCGGGCTGGCTCCGCCCGGCGGCGTTGCTGGCGCTACCGATCGCGCTCGTGGCGCTGCCGCTCGCCCTGAACGGTTGAGCAGGGCTCGCGATCACCGCAGAACCGCTGCCCCCTTGCCGCCGAGGCCGACTCCTTATATTGCGGCGCAATAGCTCGAACCCGTTCTCGACCCGGCGTGGCCGACTGCAATCGCGGTCCGTCCCGTGGCGGGTTCTACTCGCTTCGGAAACACCATGAAGCTGCGCAACATCGCCATCATCGCCCACGTCGACCACGGCAAGACGACGCTCGTCGACAAGCTGCTGTCGCAGTCCGGCTCCTTCCGCGACAACCAGCGGGTCGAGGAACGGGCGATGGACTCGAACGACCTCGAGAAGGAGCGCGGCATCACCATCCTGGCCAAGGCGACCTCGGTCGTCTGGAAGGATACCCGCGTCAACATCGTCGACACCCCCGGCCACGCCGACTTCGGCGGCGAGGTCGAGCGCATCCTGTCGATGGTCGACGGCGTGATCGTGCTGGTGGACGCGGCCGAAGGCCCGATGCCGCAGACCAAGTTCGTGGTCGGCAAGGCCCTCAAGATCGGCCTGCGCCCGATCGTGGCGATCAACAAGGTCGATCGTCCCGACGCCCGCATCACCGAAGTGGTGAACGAGGTGTTCGACCTGTTCGCGGCGCTCGACGCCACCGACGACCAGCTCGACTTCCCGATCCTCTACGGGTCCGGCCGCGCCGGCTGGATGGCCACGACGCCGGACGGCGATCAGAGCGAAGGGCTCGCGCCGTTGTTCGATCTCGTGCTCGAGCACGTGCCGCAGGCCCGCGTCGAGGAAGGCCCGTTCCGGATGCTCGGCACCCTGCTCGAAGCCAACCCGTTCCTCGGCCGCATCATCACCGGCCGCATCGCCTCCGGCACCGTGAAGCCGAACCAGGCGATCAAGGTGATGGACCGCGAGGGCAAGCTCGTGGAGACCGGCCGCGTCTCGAAGATCCTCGCCTTCCGCGGCCTCGAGCGGGCGCCGATCGACGTCGGCGAGGCGGGCGACATCGTTTCCATCGCCGGCCTCGTGAAGGGCACCGTCGCCGATACGTTCTGCGACCCGCAGGTCGAGACCCCGATCCAGGCCCAGCCGATCGATCCGCCGACCGTCACCATGTCCTTCATCGTCAACGATTCGCCGCTCGCCGGCACCGAGGGCGACAAGGTCACCAGCCGCATGATCCGCGACCGCCTGTTCAAGGAGGGCGAGGGCAACGTCACGCTGAAGATCGAGGAGGCCGCCGACAAGGACAGCTTCTTCGTCTCTGGTCGCGGCGAGCTGCAGCTGGCGATCCTGATCGAGACCATGCGCCGCGAGGGCTTCGAGATCGCCGTGTCGCGTCCCCGCGTCGTGCTCTCGAAGGACGAGGACGGCGGCATCCTCGAGCCGATCGAGGAGGTCGTGGTCGACGTCGACGAGGAGTACTCGGGCGTCGTCGTGCAGAAGATGTCCGAGCGCAAGGCTGAGATGATCGAGATGCGTCCGTCGGGCGGCGATCGCCTGCGCCTCGTCTTCCACGCACCGACCCGTGGCCTCATCGGCTACCAGAGCGAGCTGATGACCGACACGCGCGGCACGGCGATCATGAACCGCCTGTTCAAGGCCTACGAGCCCTTCAAGGGCGAGATCGCCGGCCGCCGCAATGGCGTGCTGATCTCGAACGACAAGGGCGAGGCCGTGGCCTACGCCATGTGGAACCTCGAGGACCGCGGCCCGATGATGATCGAGCCCGGCGCCAAGGTCTACCAGGGCATGATCATCGGCGAGCACAACCGCGAGAACGACCTCGAGGTGAACGTGCTCAAGGGCAAGAAGCTCACCAACATCCGCACCACCTCGAAGGACGAGGCCGTGCGCCTGACCCCGCCGATCCGGATGACGCTGGAGAAGTCGCTCGCCTGGATTCAGGACGACGAGCTGATGGAAGTCACCCCGAAGTCGATCCGCCTGCGCAAGACCCACCTCGATCCGAACGACCGCAAGCGCTTCGAGCGCTCGGGCGGAGCGGCGAGCAGCGCGAGCTGAGGATCCATAAGGATCGGAATACGAAGGGCCGGGCGGCGATCGCCCGGCCCTTTTTCGTTGGGTCGAAATCGTGACGCTATCGAAATAGGGGCAGCTCCCTCCCCCCTCCGCGGGGGAGGCGGCCCGCGAAGCGGGTCGGGAGAGGGGAGCGCGCTGTTCGGAGAGGTCGCTCCCCTCTCCCGACCCTCGCTCACGCGAGGCCCACCCTCCCCCGCAGAGGGGGGAGGGAAGGTGCGACTGCCGCGACGAGGGAGCGAGGGCTCCCGACAAGAGGAGGGCTCCGGCGGCGACTCTCACCCGCCGCCCGGGTCGGTATCCTTGTCAGTGCCGCCGCCCTTCGGCCCCATGCCCGGATGGCCCTCGGTCTTCTCGTTCGGGTCCATCACCGCGTCGGGTGCGGAATTCGCGGGCTTCTTCGTGTCCGGCGTCTCGTCCGTCGGATTGTCGTGATCGCTCATTCGCCCTCCTCGCGCTCGGCCTTGTAATGCCCGGAGGCGACGGTCTCGTCGGCCTGCGGGCCGCGCGACGCCTTCTGGTCGGAATGCCCGCCCGACGAACCGCCGGGCGTCGGCGGAGCGCGGCCGGGCTCGCCGCCCTGCTTCCAGTCGGACTTGCGCTCGGGGTCGGACTTGCCGCCCGTGCCCATGTCGGTGATCGCCGACTGCTCGGCGGTGTGGCCGCCGCCGCCGGCCGCGGGCTCGCCGCTGCTGCCGACCTGATCGTCCGGCTTGCGGGTGACGGTCTGCGAGGCCTCGTCCGTGTCGCGGGCCATCAGCGCTTGCCGTCGTCGTGGCCGACCGGCGCGGTGGCACGGTCGATCGCCTCGGAGGCGGAGGCGCCCGGCTGACCCTCGCCGCGGATCGCCCGCAGGTTCTCGGCCGGCGTCTCGGCCTCGGTCTGGTCGGTCGCGTCCTCGCTCGGCATACCCGAGGCGATCCGCGCGGTCTCGGCCTCGCCCGCCGGGTCGCCCTTCAGATCGGCCTGGGTCCGGGCCGGGCTGCCGACGTCGAGGGGCGAATCCTGCCCGAGATCCTGCCCGTTGCGGTCCGCGTTCGCGGAAAACCCCTTCAGCGAGGGGCGGTCTGCGTCGTGCTCGGCCATGATGCGCCTTTCGGGCTGTCGATCCATCGTGTGGACCAACAACACCGACGGCAGGCGGCGGTTGCTTCCGACCGCCGGGCGCGATCGTCACGCGCCCCGCCCGCCACATGGCGCAACGCGGCGTCTACGGCGTCGCGAGGGCGGCGGAACCGGTCGATCAGGCGGCCGTCTCGGGCTTGCGGGATTCCGGCGTGCCCGAGCGCATCAGCGTCACGAACCGCTCGAACAGGTAGTGGCTGTCGCGCGGGCCCGGCGAGGCTTCCGGGTGGTGCTGCACCGAGAAGGCAGGCCGGTCGGTGAGCGTCAGACCGCAATTCGAGCCGTCGAACAGCGAGACGTGGGTCTCGACCGCGGTCTCCGGCAGGCTCGCCGGATCGACGGCGAAGCCGTGGTTCATCGAGACGATCTCGACCTTGCCGGTGGTCTTGTCCTTGACCGGATGGTTCGCGCCGTGATGGCCCTGGCCCATCTTCACCGTGCGGCCGCCGAGCGCGAGCCCCATCAGCTGATGGCCGAGGCAGATGCCGAAGGTCGGCACCTTCTCAGCGAGCAGCTCGCGGATCACCGGGACGGCGTACTCGCCGGTCGCCGCCGGATCGCCGGGGCCGTTCGAGAGGAAGACGCCGTCGGGCTTCAACGCCAGGATGTCGGCCGCACTGGTGGTGGCCGGCACGACCGTGACCGAGCAGCCGGCCTCGGCCAGCAGCCGCAGGATGTTGCGCTTCACCCCGTAATCGATCGCGACGACGCGCAGGCCCTCGCCCGGAACGCCGCGGCCGTAGCCGGCCTTCACCGTCCAGGTCGATTCGCTCCAGTCGGAGCGCTCGCGGCTGGTGACCGGGGGCACGAGGTCGAGACCTTCCATCGGCGCCAGCGCGGCGGCGCGCGCCTTCAGGGCCTCGCGGTCGAAGTTGCCCTGGGGGTCGTTGGCGATCACCGCGTTCGGCATGCCGTGGTCGCGGATGCGGGCGGTCAGCGCGCGGGTGTCGATCCCGGTGATGCCGAGGATGCCGCGGGCCTTCAGCCACGCATCGAGGTGGGACGACGAGCGCCAGCTCGACGGCTGCGTCACGGCCGAGGCGATCACCGTGCCACGCACGCCCGAGGCCGGGGCCGCGTCGAGGCTCTCGAGGTCCTCGTCGTTGGTGCCGGTGTTGCCGATATGCGGGAAGGTGAAGGTGACGATCTGCCCGGCATAGGACGGATCCGTCAGGATCTCCTGGTAGCCGGTCATCGCTGTGTTGAAGCAGACCTCGCCGTCGGCGATCCCGGTCTGGCCGATGCCGAAGCCTTCGAGGATGGTGCCGTCGGCCAGAACCAGCAGGGCGGTTGCGACGGGCTCGGCCCAGGGGGCGGGGGCGGGGCGCGCCTGAGCGGCGGCGCCGTCTTTCGGCGCGGAAGCGCTGTCTTGCAGCATCGGCGTGATCTCGCTTATGTCCGGCCTCGACCGGCGCCGTCGAGACGGCGCGAGCGGGCGGCTGATGATCGTGTGCCGCGGTCTTATCGAGCCCGCGGCGATGGGGTCAATGTGGGGCCGCGTCGAAGGCGGCTCAATCGCTGCAAACCGCAGGCCAGCCACCCGTTTCTGCACAACAAGGACAACATCGATGCTGCGCGCCCGCCTCACCACCGAGATGAAGGAGGCCATGAAGGCCGGCGAGAAGGCCAAGCTCGCCACGATCCGCATGATCCAGGCGGCGCTGAAGGACAAGGACATCGAGGCGCGCGGGCTCGGCAAGGAGCCGGCGACCGACGACGAGATCCTGGCGCTGCTGCAGAAGATGATCAAGCAGCGCGCCGAATCGGCCTCCGTCTACGAGCAGGGCGGCCGGCCGGAGCTCGCCGAGAACGAGCGCGCCGAGATCGCGATCATCGAGGGCTACCTGCCCCGGCAGATGGACGAGACCGAGACCAAGGCGGCCGTCGACGCCGCGATCGCCGAGGCGGGCGCCGCCGGCCCGAAGGACATGGGCAAGGTGATCGCCGTGCTGAAGGGCGCCTATGCCGGCCGCATGGACTTCGCGAAGGCGAGCGGGCTGGTAAAGGCGGCGCTGAACGCCAAGGCGTGAGGGCACCTCAGGCACGGAGGTCCTTTCTGCGCGCTTCCGCGTTGGCACGCAGCCCCGCGTCGACGCGGCGAGTCGTTACGATCGAAGGGTCGATCCGGCGCGTCGGCCGGCCGCCTGGATCGGGCGATTCGACCCGGAGGACTCGTTAGGACCGAAAGCGCTATACTCGGCGGCCAACGACATTCGAGTCCCGCATCTCCGTGCGCTACCCGCCCCACATCCTCGAAGAGATCCGCAACCGGCTTCCCGCCTCCGACGTGGTCGGCCGGCGGGTCAAGCTGAAGAAGGCCGGGCGCGAGTGGCGCGGGCTGTCGCCGTTCAACGCCGAGAAGACGCCGTCCTTCTACGTCAACGACCAGAAGCAGTTCTACCACTGCTTCTCGTCCGGCAAGCACGGCGACATCTTCAGCTTCCTGATCGAGACCGAAGGGCTGAGCTTCCCGGAAGCCGTCGAGCGGCTCGCCGCCGACGCCGGCGTGACGTTGCCGGCTCCCACCGCCGACACCCGCGAGATGGAGACCAAGCGCCGCGGCGCGATCGAGGTGATGGAGCTGGCCACCGCGTGGTTCGAGGAGCGGCTGGCCTCGCCCGCGGGCGCGGCCGCCCGCGCCTATCTCGACCGGCGCGAGCTCGGCCCCGAGATCCGCCGGAGCTTCCGCCTCGGCTACGCGCCGGCCGACCGCTACGGCCTGCGCGACCACTTGGCGGGCAAGGACGTCGACAAGGCGCTGATGGGCGAGCTCGGCCTGCTGGTGACCGGCGACGACATCGCCGTTCCCTACGACCGGTTCCGCGACCGCATCATCTTCCCGATCGCCGACGTGCGCGGCCGGGTGATCGCCTTCGGCGGCCGGGCGATGCAGGCGGACGCCAAGGCGAAGTACCTGAACTCGCCCGAGACGCCGCTCTTCCACAAGGGGCAGGTGCTGTACAACCTGAACCGGGCGCGGAAGGCCGCCCACGATCGCGGCACGATCATCGCTGTCGAGGGCTACGTCGACGTCATCGCGATGACGATGGCGGGCCATGCCAACACCGTCGCTCCGCTCGGCACCGCGCTGACGGAGGAGCAATTGGCGTTGCTGTGGCGGCATGCCGACGAGCCCGTGCTGTGCTTCGACGGCGACGGCGCTGGGCAGCGCGCCGCCTTCCGCGCCCTCGACGTGGCGCTGCCGATGCTGGAGCCGGGCCGGTCGCTGCGATTCGCGATGCTGCCGGAGGGCCAGGACCCGGACGACCTGCTGCGCTCGGGCGGCTCGGACGCGATCGACAAGGTGGTCGAGGCGGCCAAGCCCCTGGTCGAGATGCTGTGGAGCCGCGCCGTCGAGACCGGCTCGACCGACACGCCCGAGCGCCGGGCGGGCCTGGCCAAGACGCTGCGCGGCCTCGTCGCCGGCATCCGCGACGAGACGGTGCGGGGCTACTACCGCGACGAGATCGAGGAGCGGTTGCGCGGGCTCTCGCCGCGCGGCGCGACGCAGCAGCGCGGCGCCTACCAGCCGGGCGGGCGGCCGAATGCCTACGTCCGCAAGCCGCGTCCCGGCGATCCGCCGCCCTCGCCGCGGCTGACGGCCGGGCCGAGCGCGGGCCTCGCCCGCTCGAACGGCTTCTCCGGCAGCGGCGGCTCGCGCGAGGCGATGATCGTGGCGAGCCTCCTCGTGCATCCCGAGCTGCTCGGGCTCGAAGCCGAGGATCTCGCCGCCCTCGATCTCGAGGACGCGGATGCGGTGGCCCTGCGCTCGGTTCTGCTCGACCGCGCCGCCGACGCGGCGGACCCGGACGTGGCGGTGGTCGAGAATCGGCTGGCGCGGGCCGGTCTCGAGGCGGCGAGCGCGCGGCTGGCGGCACGGGTGCGCCCGGGCGACCGCTGGGCCCTCGATCCGCACGCCGATCTTGTCAAGCTGGAGGACGCTTTGCGGCAGGCCGTGATCTTGCACCGCAAGGCCGGCGCGCTAAATAGCGAACTCCGACAGGCGGAACGGGCGCTCGTCGAAGAAGAAACAGAGGCGAACTTCGCTTGGCTGTGCGACGTCAAGGAGCGCTTGGCGGTGATCGCGGGAGCGGAGACCGAGGCGGACCTGCAGGACACGAACGACTCGACTGTGTCGTAGGGCCTGTGCGATGGCGGAATACGACACGCCTTCGCGGCATGGTTAACAATCGGTCAAGCGTCTCGCTTGCATACCGAACTCGATAATACGACGCGGTCGAAGCGGTTCGCCCGGGTCTCACACGCATTGCGGCGCCAACGGCGCGGCGTGGCCGAAAGGCCCCCGCATCGTGGCGCGCCGAAACAATAGGCTGATCATGGCGACGAAGGCAACGGAACGGGACGAGACGGACACCGCTCCGGCAGAGCAGACCGATGGGCCGCTCCTCGACCTGACGGATGCTTCGGTCAAGCGGATGGTGAAGCTCGCCAAGAAGCGCGGCTACATCACCTACGAGGAGGTCAACGAGGTCCTCCCCGAGGGGCAGTCCGACCCCGACCAGCTCGAGGACGTCTTGTCCCAGCTCTCCGAGATGGGCATCAACGTCGTCGAGGCCGAGGAGACCGACGAGGCTGCCGCCGACAAGCCGGCCAATGGCGAGGCGTCGGACGACGAGGAGAGCGCCGAGGGCACGGAGGTGGCCGAGGTCGCCCCGACGCGCGCCGTCGCCGTCGTCACCGCGACCAAGGAGCCGACCGACCGCACCGACGATCCGGTGCGGATGTACCTGCGCGAGATGGGCTCGGTCGAGCTGCTGTCGCGCGAGGGCGAGATCGCCATCGCCAAGCGGATCGAGGCCGGGCGCGAGGCGATGATCGCCGGCCTGTGCGAGAGCCCGCTGACCTTCCAGGCGATCATCATCTGGCGCGACGAGCTCGTCGACGGCAAGGTGCTGCTGCGCGACATCATCGATCTCGAAGCGACCTATGCCGGCCCCGACGGCAAGAACCCGCAGATCGCGGAGGCGGCCGCCGAAGGCGAGGATGCCGAGCCGGAAGCGCCGACGCCCGAGGGCGGCGACGACGACGACGACATGGAGAACAACGTCTCGCTCGCGGCGATGGAAGCCGAGATCAAGCCGCGCGTGCTCGAGACGTTCGACGCGATCGCCAACAACTACCGCAAGCTGCGCAAGCTCCAGAACGAGGAGACCGAGCGCAAGGCGAACAGCGAGAAGACCACGCCGGCCCAGGAAAAGAAGCAGGCCGAGTTCAAGGACACCGTCGTCGCCGACGTGAAGTCGCTGTCGCTGAACAACAACCGCATCGAGGCCCTGGTCGAGCAGCTGTACGACATCAACAAGCGCCTCATCTCGCATGAGGGCCGGCTGATGCGCTACGCCGAGAGCCACGGCGTCGCCCGCGACGAGTTCCTGCGCCACTACCAGGGCTGGGAGCTCGACCCGAACTGGATGACCCGCGTCGGGACGCTCGGCGGCAAGGGCTGGAAGAACCTCGTCGAGAAGGGCTCGAAGCAGGTCTCGGACCTGCGCGAACAGATTCTGACGCTCGCCTCCGAGACGGGCCTGGAGATCGGCGAGTACCGCAAGATCGTCAACATGGTCCAGAAGGGCGAGCGCGAAGCCCGCCAGGCCAAGAAGGAGATGATCGAGGCCAACCTCCGCCTCGTGATCTCGATCGCCAAGAAGTACACCAACCGCGGTCTGCAGTTCCTGGACCTGATCCAGGAGGGCAACATCGGCCTGATGAAGGCGGTCGACAAGTTCGAGTACCGCCGCGGCTACAAGTTCTCGACCTACGCCACCTGGTGGATCCGCCAGGCGATCACCCGCTCGATCGCCGACCAGGCGCGCACCATCCGCATCCCGGTGCACATGATCGAGACGATCAACAAGATCGTCCGGACGTCCCGCCAGATGCTGCACGAGATCGGCCGCGAGCCGACCCCGGAGGAGCTGGCCGAGAAGCTGGCTATGCCGCTCGAGAAAGTCCGAAAAGTCCTGAAGATCGCCAAGGAGCCGATCTCCCTCGAGACGCCCATCGGCGACGAGGAGGACAGCCACCTCGGCGACTTCATCGAGGACAAGAACGTCGTCCTGCCGATCGACGCGGCGATCCAGAGCAACCTCCGCGAGACCACGACGCGCGTCCTCGCCTCGTTGACCCCGCGCGAGGAGCGGGTGCTCCGCATGCGCTTCGGCATCGGCATGAACACCGACCACACCCTTGAGGAGGTCGGCCAGCAGTTCTCGGTGACCCGCGAGCGCATCCGCCAGATCGAGGCGAAGGCCCTGCGCAAGCTGAAGCATCCGAGCCGGAGCCGGAAGCTGCGGAGCTTCCTGGACAACTGAGCGTCGGATACGCCATTCTCGAATTCGCCGAATGCGATCGTCGGATCGCGCCGTGCTCGCGGCGCGATCTCGCGTTCCAGGCGGCGAAGGGATGATGGTCTTCGATCCGGATCGATCTCGCCATCGTCAGCCGGAACCTTGCTTTGGCGGTTCGTGAACCCACCTTGGCCGTATGCTTGAGCGTCGCCAGCATCCACCCGTGCCGCCGACCGCCGCAGCCGACGGCTCGGAGGCGGACGACGTGCCGTTCGGCGCGCTGCAGGATTGCGTCGCGATCCGCGACTGGCTGCTGAGCGAGGGCGCCCGCCTGCCCGAGCCCGACGACCTGATCGCGGGCTTCGCCGAGCGCCTCAACGCGGTCGGCGTTCCGGTGGACCGGACCTCGACGGCGATCGATACGCTGCACTCGGAATATTCCGGCATCGGCCGCATCTGGACGCGCGAGTCCGGCACGACGGTGCGCCTGTTCCCGCACGGCGAAGCCTCCGAGCGCGCCTACGCGGCGAGCCCGTTCCGCAAGGTGCACGAGGACGGCGAATGGCTGATCCTCGACCTCGCCGAGACGCCGGACGACGCCTACTCGGTGATCCCCGACCTGAGGGCCGCCGGCTACCGCCACTACATCGTGGTGCCGCTGTTCTTCACCAACGGCACGCATAACGGCATCACCTTCGCCACCCGCGACCCGGACGGATTCCGCGACGAGGACGTGGCGATCCTGCGCTTCATCATGCCGGCCCTGGCCGCGGTGATGGAGATGCGGATCGTCACCAAGCAGCTCGACACGGTGCTGCGCATCTACGTCGGCGACGAGCCGCACCGCGCCATCCTGTCGGGCGATATCCGCCGCGGGCAGGTGAAGCGCATCCGCTCGGCGATCCTGTTCGCCGACATGCGCGACTACACCCGCATCTCGGCGAACATGACGCCGGAAGAGGCGGTCGACCTGCTCAACATCTTCTTCGACTGTCTCGTGCCGCCGATCGAGCGGGAGGGCGGCGAGGTGCTGAAGTATCTCGGCGACGGCCTGCTCGCCATCTTCCGCGAGCCGGGTGACGACCTCGGCGGCGCCGCCAAGGGGGCGCTGACGGCGGCACAAAGTGCGCTCGCGGCGCTGGAGGAGGCCAACACCCTCCACCAATTCACAGTGCCGATGATGGCCGGCATCGCGCTCCATCACGGCGAGGCGGCCTACGGCAACGTCGGCTCGGGCACGCGCCTCGACTTCACGGTCATCGGCCGCGACGTGAACATGGCGAGCCGCATCGCCCGGCTCAACAAGACGCTCGGCGAGCCGCTGCTGATGTCGAAGCCCTTCGTCGACTTCCTGTGGGGCGATCCGGTGCCGCTCGGCGAGCACGTGCTCGACGGGTTCGCCGAGCCGATGATGGTCTATCGTCCGCGCCCGAAGCCGCACCGCGGCCAGGGCTGAGGCGGGCCTCAGCCCCGCAGCGTCATCGTCCCGCCGGCGATGCTGAAGTCGCGCACGCGCTTCAGGAACGACATGCCGAGGAGGTTCGTGCCGAGGCGTCCGCTCGGGACGATCACGGCCTCGACGTCGCGCACGGTGACGGGCCCGATCCGGATCGTGCCGATCCGCACCGGTGCGACGCGGATCGTCCCGTTGGCGGTCATCACCGGGCGCGTGAAGTCCCGCGGCCCGACGACGATGCCGAGGCGGGCGGCATCCTCTTCCGCAAAGCTGCACGTCGTGGCCCCGGTGTCCACCATCATGCGCAGCGATCGCCCGTCGACCAGCGCGTCAGCGAGGAAGTGGCCGTTGCGGTCGGCGCCGAGCGCGATCGCCGTCGGCGCGGACGCAACCAGTTGCACCGTCGGCACCGGTGGGGCCGCGGCCTTGCGGCTGGTCAGGCGGTTGCCGATGCCTCCGAGCACCCCCGCGACGAGGCCGGCCGCGAGGCAGAGCATCAGGATCGTCCGCATCGCCTACCTTCGCCCCCGCCGATCGAGGACGCATAGACGAGCACGACGCCGGTGAACGATGCGTGGCGGCGTGCCCACCGCCGGACGGAACCGCGCGGCCATCTGCCGACAGGGTTTCCGGTCCGTCTCGGCGCGACGACGAATCGCGCGCATCCGCAGGAGGGGATCGGCCCGCGGGGTTGACCGAGGCGACCGGCGGGACCACATCTGCGGTGTTCCAGGGAGATCCCCGGCAAGGGGCTGAGAAACCGCTGGCAGGCTCGTGAGGGCCCGCGGCGCGGAAATCCTTCGAACCTGATCCGGTTCACACCGGCGTAGGGATTGGACCGTGGGCGCCGTCTTCGACGACGGGGTGCCCCAGCTTCTCAGATGAAGCGTCAGGCCCGGTCTCTGCGACAGCACGCGGAGGATCACTTGGGTCGTCATTCGGGTCGTCACGCAGCATCACCGATCGGGACGCGCCGGACGAGCGGCGGCGCCCGGCCAACCGTCCCGCTGCCGGCGCGTGCCGACGTCGCGATCGTCGGCGGCGGCCTGATCGGACTGTCGATCGCCTGGCGGCTGGCGCAGGCCGGGCGGTCCGTCGTCGTGGTCGAGCGGGAGACCATCGGCTCCGGCGCGAGCCTCGCCGCCACGGGCATGCTGGCGCCGGCGGCCGAGCACGAGCCCGGCTCCGACCCGCTGCTGCCGCTGGCGCTTGATTCGCTCCGGCGCTGGCCGGGGTTTCGCGCCGAGCTCGAAGCGGCGTCCGGCCTCGACATCGACTACCGCGAGGACGGGACGCTGGTGCTGGCCATCGGGCGCGACGAGGTCGAGCGCCTGCGCTTCCGCTTCGACCTGCAGCGCCGCTCGGGCGTCGCCGCCGAGTGGATCGCGGGTGCCGACGTGCGTCGCCGCGAGCCGGCCCTCCGCCCCTCGGTCACCGCGGGCGTGCTCTGCCCGCTCGATCATCAGGTCGACCCGAGCCGGGTGATGGCGGCGCTCGTCGAGGCGTGCCGTGCCGCCGGCGTGGCGCTCGTCGAGAACAGCCCGGTCGTCGCCCTCGAACGCACGGGCGGCCGCGTCGCGGGCCTGCGCACCGCCGACGGCGTGGTCGTGGCCGAGACCGTGGTGCTCGCCGCCGGCGCCTGGAGCGGCGAGGGCGGCCTGCTGCCGCAAAGCCTCGCCCTGCCCGTGCGCCCGCTGAAGGGACAGTCGCTGGCGCTGAAGACCACGGCCCGCACCGGCACGCTCTCCCACATGGTCTGGACCGAGCAGGTCCACATGGCGCCGAAGAGCGACGGCCACATCGTCGTCGGCGCGACGGTCGAGGATTGCGGCTTCCGCCCCGGCGTCACCGCCGGCGGGCTCTATGCCCTGCTCGAAGGCGCGCGCCGGGTGCTGCCCGGCATTGAGGAGATGGAGGTCGAGGCCGTCTGGAGCGGGTTCCGCCCGACCTCGGACGACGACGCGCCGATCCTCGGTGAGATCGCCCCCGGCCTGGTGGTCGCCACCGGCCACCATCGCAACGGCTACCTGCTCGCCCCGGTGACCGCCGACGCGATCGCCGCCCTCGTCACGACGGGCGCGATGCCGGCGGTCGCGCAGGACTTCTCGCTGGCGCGGTTCGCGCCGGGCGCCGAGCTGAGGGCGTCGGCATGAAGCTGACGGTGAACGGACAGGCTCGCGAGATCGAGGCCGCCGACGTCGCCGCCCTGTTCGCGCAGGCGGCGGAGGAGACCGGCAGCACCGATCCGCAGGGCGTCGCCATCGCGCTCAACGGCCGCGTCGTCCGCCGCCGCGACTGGGACACCACACCGATCTCCGAGGGCGACCGCATCGAGATCATACGCGCCATGCAGGGAGGCTAGAGGATGGTCGACACGCTCACACCCCTCCGACCGGAGGCCGACGACCCCTTCGTGATCGCCGGCGTCACGCTGGGCTCGCGGCTGTTCATCGGCACCGCGGGCTACCCGACGCAGGTGATCATGCGCGATGCGGTCGCGGCCTCCGGGGCCGAGGTCGCCACCGCCTCGATCCGCCGGGTCTCGCTGCAGGGCCACGGCTCGGACACCGTGAAGATCCTGAAAGGACGCCGCTTCCTGCCGAACACCGCCGGCTGCGAGACCGCCCGCGACGCGATCATGACCGCCGAGCTGGCCCGCGAGGCGCTCGACACCAACTGGATCAAGGTCGAGGTGATCGGCGACCGCGAGACCCTGTACCCGGACGTCGCCGAGCTGATCGAGGCCTGCCGCCACCTCGTCGACGACGGCTTCGTCGTGCTGCCCTACTGCAACGACGACCCGATCGTCTGCCAGCGGCTCGCCGACATCGGCTGCGCCGCGGTGATGCCGATGGGCTCGCTGATCGGCTCCGGCATGGGCATCGCCAATCCGGCCAACCTCGAGTTGATCTGCCGCCGCATGAGCGTACCGGTGATCGTGGATGCCGGCATTGGCACGGCCTCCGACGCGGTGATCGCGATGGAGCTGGGCGCCGACGCCTGCCTGATCAACACCGCGGTGGCGAAGGCCGACGATCCCGTCCGCATGGCGCGCGCGATGCGCAACGCCGTGCAGGCGGGCCGCGATGCCTACCGCGCCGGCCGAATCCCGCGCCGCGGCCGGGCCGAGCCGTCGAGCCCGCAGCTCGGCCTTGTCGGCTCGTAGCCTGCCGTCGCCGCTCCTTGCGGTGACCGACCGGCACGGGCCCCGCCCCCTGGGCGAGACCATCGCCGCCGTGCTCGACGGCGGGTGCCGGTGGGTCTGGTTTCGCGACAGGGATCTGCCACCGCCCGAGCGCCGGGTGCTGGCGGAGCGCATCGCGGAACGCGTCCGCGAGGCCGGCGGCGTGCTCTCGGTCGGCGGCGATCTCGAGCTTGCCGCGGCCCTCGGCGCGAGCGTCCATCTCGGCGGCGGGACGGATCGTGCCGCCATCGCCGATGCCAGGCGCCGCCTCGGCACCTCGGCGCTCGTCGGCGTCTCGGCGCACGGCCTGCGCGACGTCGAGGCGGCGGAAGACGCGGATTACGTGACCCTGAGCCCGGTCTTCGCCACGGCGAGCAAGCCCGGCTACGGTCCCGCCCTCGGCCTCGGCGCCATCGCAACGGCCGCGCGGATCGGAATCCCGGTCGTTGCGCTGGGTGGCATCGGCGTCGCCACCGCCGCCGCGTGTCGCCGAGCGGGCGCGGCGGGCGTGGCCGTGATGGGCGGCCTGATGCGGGTCGACGACCCTTCCGCCGAAGCTCGGGCACTGTTGCGCGGCTGGGAAGCGGCCTCGGACGGGCCACCGTGAGCCTTACGCAGGATCAGAATTCGACGCTCGCCGATTCAGCCCCGTCCCCACCCTCGACCTCATCCTGCGGTGCCGCGTCGGCGACCTCGAAGGGGGGCTCCAGAAATCGCGCGCGCGCTGCAGGGCTCCTTCGAGGCCTCCGCTTCGCTGCGGCACCTCAGGGTGAGGCTCACGGTTGGAGGATGTCCGGCGTGAGAAACTACTTCGCTGCGGCAGGCCCGTAGGGCGGGCGCGGGATCGCCCGATGCGCGGCGCGGAGCGCCGCCGACCAGCGCTCGCGCAGGTCGTGGAAGTAGCCCTCGCCGGCCTCGATCCGATGATTCACCTCGAGGTCGAGGGCGTTGCGGCGCGCCAGCGCGATGTCGATCGGCAGGCCGACGCCGAGATTCGAGCGCATGGTCGAATCCATCGAGACGAGTCCGACCTTGAGGGCGTCGTAGAGCTCGGTCTCGAACTTCACCGCCCGGTCCAGGATCGGCTTGCCGTACTTGTGCTCGCCGATCTGCAGGAACGGTGCATCGGTGCTGCACTCGATGAAGTTGCCGGCCGAGTAGATCAGGAACAGCCGCATCGGCTCGCTGCCGATCTGGCCGCCGAACAGCAGCGAGACCGAGAAGCGCAGGCTCGCCGCCTCGAAGCCCGCCTTCTCGATCGCGCGCACGTGGCGGATCGCGCGGCCGACGAGCTGGGCCGCCTCGAACATCGTCGTCGTCTCGACGAGCTTCAGCTTGGCCTCGCCGTTGTCGCCGGGCACGCCCTCGGAGAGCAGGCTCAGGACCGATTGCGTCACCGACAGGTTGCCGGCCGAGGCCAGCATCATCACCCGCTCGCCCGGCACGTTGAAGTGATGGAGCTTGCGATAGGTCGAGATGTCGTCGAGCCCCGCATTGGTGCGGGTGTCGGCGATCATCACCAGGCCTTCCTCGACGAGGACGCCGACGCAGTAAGTCATGGGATCAGGCTTTTCGAAGAGGCGCGGAGCGTCAGGATTGCGGTGCCGCCTGGGCTTGCTCCACCCGGAGCTTCACGTCCAGCGTTTCGGTGCCGCCGCCGGTGCGACTGCCGCGAATCGGGGCAGCCCCGAGGTAGTCGAGCCCGGATGCGACGCGGATATAGGCTTCCGTGGTGGCGTCGCCGGTGGTCGGATCGAAGCCGACCCAGCCGAGATCCGGCACCAGCGCCTCGGCCCAGCCGTGCGGCGTCTCCTGCTCGGCGTCGCTCCCCTCCGGGCGGTGGTAGCCGGAGACGTAGCGCGCCGGGATCGCCCGGTGGCGGGCGGCGGCGATGAAGACGTGGGCGAAGTCCTGGCATACGCCGGCCCCGGCCTCGAAGGCCTTCGGCGAGGGCACGGCGGCGCTCGCGGGGCCTGGCGTGTAGGCCATGTGCGCGTGCACCGCGGCCATCAGCCGGTGCAGGAAGGGGAGGGCGGCCGGGTCTCCGGCGCCGGCGACCGCGTCGGACAGCGCCTGGATCTCCGGGCTCGGCAGCACGAGGTCGGTGTCGCGCAGGTAGAACGTCTCGGGCAGGCGCTCGACGGCGCCGCGGACGATGCCGTGGGTCTCGTGGGTGTCGACCTCGCCGGTGACGCGAATCACCAGCGCGTCGGAGGCCTGGTCCGGCGTGAACCAGTGGACGACGTTGCCGTAGCCATCCTCGCGCTCGGTAAGCCGTCCGTCGACCGAAGGCTCGATCCGCCAGCGCCGGACGTACTGCCCGTCATGGTCGCGCGGCGTCATCCGCAGGACCTGGATCAGCCCGCGTGCCGGTTGCTCGTAGCTGTAGATGGTCTCGTGGACCACGCGAATGCGCATGCGTCGATTCTGCCCGTCCTGGCTCCGCCGGTCTCGGCGACACGGCGCCCGCGATGGACGCCACGGCGCCCGGAGTCACACGTTTTACACGACGTTCCGACGGAGCGCGCAACCGCGGAAGCGGAACTGCGCGTATTCCGCTGGGGCTTGAGCCTTAGCCGAGATACTGCTCGGCGATGGCGGCGCCGACCTTGTTGTTCTCGCCGATGAAGGCGATCACGAACTCATGCAGGCCGGACGCGAAGACGCGGTCGATCTCCTCGCTTTCCAGCCGTGCGAGCAGGTTGCTCGCCAGGCGCTGGCTGGCGCCGCGGCGTCCGTAGGCGTCGGCGATCAGGTCGAGATGCTCGACGAGGACGCCGTAGCAGTTGGCGAAGGAGCGCGGCATCTGCCGGTTGAGGATCAGGAGGTCGGCGACCAGCAACGGCTTGACGCTCTCGCGATACACCCAGTGATAGGCGTTGAAGGCCGAGACTTCGCGCAGGATCGTCGTCCACTGGAAGTAGTCGAGGCTGCCGCCGATCTTCTCGGTGTCCGGCAGCAGGATCTTGTACTTCACGTCGAGGATGCGGGCGGTGTTGTCGGCCCGCTCGATCGCGGTGCCGAGGCGCGTGAACCAGTAGGTGTCATTGCGCAGCATCGTCCGGTAGGCCGAGCCGTCGAAGGTCAGCGAGATGCCCTTCACCCAATCGAGGAAGCGCGTGAACGCGTCGCGGTCGAGGTCCTTCTTCTCGTAGGACCGCAGCTCGAGCCAGGCGCCGTTGATCGTGTCCCACATCTCGGTGGTGAGCGCGGTGCGCACGCTGCGCGCGTTCTCGCGGGCGCTCTCGATGCAGGAGCGGATCGAGGACGGGTTGTGGGGGCTGAAGGCGAGAAAGTCGCACACCGTCGCGGCGTTCACGCCGTCGTAGTGTGGCTTGAACACCTCCGGATCGCCGGCCGAGGCAAGGGCCGAGGCCCACTCGTTGGTCTCGCCCCCGCCGTAGCTCGTCGGCAGCGAGGCCAGGCGATGCGCCGCATCGAGGATGCGGGCGACGAACTCCGCCCGTTCGACGTAGCGCGAGAGCCAGTAGAGGTTGTCGGCAGTCCTGGAGAGCATGGCTGTTTCGCTGGGGTCTCTTCGGCTTCGGCCCGGGGGCGTCCACCGCTGGGCGGTTCTCGGTGAAAGCAGGCGTCACGCCATCACGCGTCGAGAACCCAGGTGTCCTTCGTACCGCCCCCTTGGCTGGAATTCACCACCAAAGATCCTTCCTTCAGCGCCACGCGGGTGAGACCGCCCGGCACGATGCGGATCTCGTCGGCGCCGCACAGCACGAAGGGGCGCAGGTCGACGTGGCGCGGGGCCACCCCGGAGGCGACGAAGGTCGGGCAGGTGGAGAGCGACAGCGTCGGCTGGGCGATGAAGCCGTCCGGGGCGTGGCGCAGGCGCTTGGCGAATTCCTCGATCTCGCGCTTGGTCGCGTGCGGCCCGACGAGCATGCCGTAGCCGCCCGAGCCGTTGACCTCCTTGACCACCAGCTCGGACAGGTTGTCCATCACGTAGGAGAAGGCCTCCTTCTCGCGGCAGCGATAGGTCGGCACGTTGTGCAGGATCGGCTCCTCGCCGGTGAAGAACTTCACGATCTCCGGCATATAGCTGTAGACCGCCTTGTCGTCGGCGATGCCGGTGCCGACCGCGTTGGCAAGCGTCACGCTGCCGCGCTCGTAGGCGTTCATGATGCCCGGCACGCCGAGCATCGAATCCGGCCGGAACACCAGCGGATCGAGGAAGTCGTCGTCGAGGCGGCGGTAGATCACGTCGACCCGGCGCGGGCCTTCGGTGGTCCGCATGTAGACCACGTCGTCCTTGGTGAAGAGGTCGCCCGCCTCGACCAGCTCGACGCCGAGCTTGTCGGCCAGGAACGAGTGCTCGTAGAACGCCGAGTTGTAGCGCCCGGGCGTCAGCAGCACGACGGTCGGGTCGCGGGTCGCCGTCGCCGGCGCGAGGCTGCGGAGCGTCGCCAGCAGCGCGTCCGGATAGTTCTCGACCGGCGCGACGCGGTGGCGGGAGAACAGGTCCGGGAACAGCCGCAGCATCACCTCGCGATTCTCGAGCATGTACGACACGCCGGACGGGATGCGGGCGTTGTCCTCGAGCACGAAGAAGTCGTTCTCGCCGGTGCGGACGATGTCGATCCCCGCGATGTGCACGTAGAGGTCGTGCGGCACCCGGAACGACCGCATCTCCATGCGGTAATGCGCGTTCTTGTAGACGAGGTCGGCCGGGATGATGCCGGCCTTGATGCATTCCTGCGCGCCGTAGATGTCCTTCAGGAACATGTTGATCGCGGTGACGCGCTGCTTCAGCCCGCGCTCCAGGAAGCCCCATTCCGGCTTGGTGATCACCCGCGGGATGATGTCGAACGGGATCAGCCGCTCGGTCGATTCGTTGTCGCCGTAGACCGCGAAGGTGATGCCGATGCGCCGGAACAGCAGCTCGGCCTGGCTGCGGCGGGTGTTGAAGTGGTCGGCCGGCGTCGTGTCGAGCCAGTTCTTCAGCTGACCGTAGGCCTCGCGGACGTCGTCGGGACTCGTCGCGGCGCCTGCGAAGGCGGTCATCTCGTCGAAGGCCACGGCCGCCATTCAGTCTCTCCCAGATCCGTCACGCTAGAGGCAAGAGGCGCGCCACGCAAAGGGATTACGGCCTCGTTCGGGGCTCGTTCCAAACACGCGTCAGATGAGGCGCAGGCCTTTCAGGCTGGCATGGCCTGACCGGCCGAGGATGACGTGGTCGTGCACCACGATCTTCAGCGGGCTGAGCATGGCGATCACTTCGCGCGTCATCGTCACGTCGGCGGCCGAGGGCGCCGGATCGCCGGACGGGTGGTTGTGCGCCAGGATGATCGCGGTGGCCGAGAGCTCCAGCGACCGCCGCGCCACCTCGCGCGGGTAGACCGGCGTGTGGTCGACGGTCCCGCGCCCCTGGATCTCGTCGGCGATGAGGTGGTTGCGCTTGTCGAGGAACAGCACCCGGAACTCCTCGCGGGTGGCGAAGGCCATAGTGGCGCGCAGGTACTCGATGAGCTCGGCCCAGGAGGAGAGCAGCGCGCGCTGGGCGATCGCGCCGCGCGCCAGCCGGCGGCCCGCCGCCTCCATCAACTTGAGGTCGGCGACCACGCCGGCGCTGACGCCCTCGACCTCGGCGAGCCGGGCCGGATCGGCGCTCAGCACCTCGGCGAAGCTGCCGAAGCGGCGGATCAGCGCCTTGGCCAGCGGCTTCACGTCCCGCCGCGGGATCGCGCGGAACAGGGCAAGCTCGAGCATTTCGTAGTCGGGCAGGGCGTCGGCACCCTGCTTGGCGAAGCGCTCGCGCAGGCGATCGCGGTGGCCGAGATAGTGCGGCGGCTCCTCGGGCTTCGGCGCGACGGCCGGCCGCTCGGCGAACAATCCGCCCTCGGCCGCGTCGCCCGGGCCCGTCACGAGCTCAAGCGCCCGGGTTGCCGGGCTGGTGCAGCCCCTTCGGCGAGACCGTGAAGATCTCGACGCCGGTCTCGGTGACGGCCACCGTGTGCTCGAACTGCGCCGACAGCGAGCGGTCGCGCGTCACCGCGGTCCAGCCGTCGGAGAGCACCTTCACCGCCGGCCGGCCGAGGTTGATCATCGGCTCGATGGTGAAGAACTGCCCCGGCCGCAGCGGCACGTCGTAGCTCGCCTCGACGTAGTGCAGGATGGTCGGCGCATCGTGGTAGCTCCGGCCGAGGCCGTGGCCGCAGAAGTCGCGCACCACCGAGCAGCGCTCGCCCTCGGCGTAGTCCTGGATCGCGCGGCCGATGTCGTTGGTCGATCCGCCGGGCTTCACCGCGGCGACGCCCCGCATCAGCGCCTCGTAGGTGATCTCGCACAGGCGCGCCGCCTTGCGCGGCACCTCGCCGACGAAGGCCATCCGGCTCGAATCGCCGTGCCATCCGTCGAGGATCAGGCACATGTCGAGGTTGACGATGTCGCCCTCGCGCAGCGGCTTGTCGTTGGGGATGCCGTGGCAGACCACGTGGTTGATCGAGGTGCAGATCGACTTCGGATAGCCGCGGTAGAGCAGCGAGGCCGGGTAGGCGCCGTGATCCATCGCGAACTCGTAGGCGAGCTTGTCGAGCGCCTCGGTGGTCACGCCCGGCTGCGTCGCCTCCATCAGCACGTCGAGGCCTTCCGCCGTCAGGCGTCCGGCACGGCGCATGCCCGCGAACCCCTCCGGCCCGTGGATCGGTGCCTGGGGCACGCGCCGCGTCGCTTGGTCTTGCTGGGTCATCGAGGGGCTTGTCCGCGCCGGGTCGGTCTTCGAACGCTTATGTACGGCGTGGCCGCCGAGGCGCCAAGTGACGGGCGTTCGCCCCCAGGCTTGCGCCGGACGAACGCACGGCGGCATAAGCGGGGCTCGGGCGACCCGGTGCGAGGGGTCCCAAGGCACAGGACGGCGCGATGGCTGACAGGGCGGTACCGCACTTCCACAACGAGCTCGGCGTCGCGGTCATCCATGTCGGCTCGCGGGAGTTCATGTGCATCGGCGCATTGCCGCCGTTCGATCATCCGCACGTGTTCCTCGACATGGGCGCCGACAACGAGATCATCTGCCAGTACTGCTCGACGCTGTATCGCCACCGCGCCGACCTGAAGGCCGGCCATGGCGACCCGGCGGCATGCGTCTGGCACGATCAGAAGGCGGCGGCCGAATAGGGTCATGCCCCGAGACCCTCAGCCGCCGCTGACCGTCGCTATCGTCGGAGGCGGGATCGGCGGCCTGACCGCGGCGCTGGCGCTGAACGCCGCCGGCCATGCGGTGACGGTGGTCGAGCGCCGCACCGGCTTCAGCGAGGTCGGCGCCGGCCTCCAGCTCTCGCCGAACGCGAGCCGCGTGCTCGCCGATCTCGGGCTCGCGGCGGCGCTCCGGCGCGCCGGCTCCGAGCCGCCGGGCGTGACCGTCCGCGCCCTCGATTCGGGCCGGCGGATCGGGGCGGTGGCGTTGGGCGCCAAGGCCCGCGAGCAGTTCGGCGCGCCGTACTACGTCATCCACCGGGCCGACCTTCAGACCCTGCTCCTCGACGCGGTGCGCTCCCGCCCCGGCATCCGCCTGATGATGGGCCGTGCCGTCATGGGCCTCACCGAGACCGAGGACGCCGTCACCCTCGCCCTCGAAAGCGGCAACGGCACCCGCAACGACAGCCTCTCGGCCGACCTGGTGATCGGGGCGGACGGCCTGCGCTCGCGCATCCGCGGGCACCTCGACCCACGCCCGCTCGCGCCTGCCGGGATGGCGGCGTGGCGGGCGATCGTGCCGCGCGAGGCCGTGCCCGAGGCGCTGGCCGGCGAGGCCACCGGGCTGTGGCTCGGGCGCGGCCGGCATGTGGTCCACTACCCGATTCATGCCGGCCGCGACCTCAACGTCGTGGCGATCGTGCCCGAGCGGCAGGGCGACGAGGATTGGGGCCGGCTCGGGGATCCGGCGGTGCTGCGCGCGCATTTCCGCACCTGCGCGCCGGAGCTGCTCGAGCTGCTGACCGTGCCGGATTCCTGGCTGGTCTGGTCGCTCGCCGACCGCCCGGTGGCGCGGCCGATCGCGCGCGGCCGGGTCGCGCTGCTGGGCGATGCCGCCCACCCGGTGCTGCCGTTCCTGGCGCAGGGGGCGGCGCTGGCGATCGAGGACTGCTCGATCCTGACGCGGTGCCTCGCCGAGCATCCGGTAGCGGACGCGCTCGCGGCCTACACCAAGGCGCGCCGGCGCCGCGTCCGCCGGGTGCAGCGCGCCGCCCGCGGCAACGGCCGGACCTACCATGCCGGCGGCCTCACCGCCTTCGTGCGCGACGCGGTGATGCGCCGCCTCGGGCCCGACGGCATGCGCGCGCGCTACGCCTGGCTCTACGGCTGGACGCCGAACGCTTGATCTCGCCGACGCCGGCGGCTACCGCTTCGGCACATCGAGGGGCCGCTTGCCGAAATTGGTAGACGGAAGGCACTTAAAATGCCTCGGGCTTCGCCCGTGTGGGTTCGAGTCCCACAGCGGCCACCACGCCCCGATCCTTGCCCGGCACCGGCCGTCCTGATACGCGAGCGGGATCATCTCCAGGGATTGCGGGGAAGGGTGCGACGCGCACGCTCCGCAGAACCGTACCGCGCAGGGTTCGCCGCGGGCATGGCGCGTGCCTGCCCGTGCGGCCCTGTACCCGTCATCGGGCCGGGCGCGCTCCCGCGCCGGCCCCGCCGAACCTGATAGGATGCCTGCGATGGCCCGCGAATTCATCTACCACATGAAAGGCCTGACCAAGACCTACACCGGCGGGAAGAAGGTGTTGGACAACGTCAACCTGTCCTTCTACCCCGACGCCAAGATCGGCGTGCTGGGCATCAACGGCTCGGGCAAGTCGACCCTGCTGAAGATCATGGCCGGCATCGACACCGAGTGGACCGGCGAGGGCTTCGTCGCCCAGGGCGCCCGCGTCGGCTACCTGCCGCAGGAGCCGCAGCTCGATCCGACGAAGTCGGTCCGCGAGAACGTGATGGAGGGCGTCGCCGAGAAGCAGGCGCTGCTCGACCGCTACAACGAGCTCGCGATGAACTACTCCGACGAGACGGCGGACGAGATGACCCGCCTCCAGGACGAGATCGAATCGAAGAACCTGTGGGAGCTCGAATCCAAGGTCGACC
Organism: Methylobacterium sp. E-041; assembly: GCF_022829665.1. Classification (NCBI taxonomy): domain Bacteria; kingdom Pseudomonadati; phylum Pseudomonadota; class Alphaproteobacteria; order Hyphomicrobiales; family Methylobacteriaceae; genus Methylobacterium; species Methylobacterium sp. E-041. The sequence goes on from NZ_JAKSYQ010000228.1 coordinate 261,683, forward strand.
AGGCCATGGAGGCCTTGGGCTGCCCGAGCGACGAGCAGCCGGTCGCCACGCTGTCGGGCGGCGAGCGCCGCCGCGTCGCGCTGTGCCGGCTGCTGCTGTGGGAGCCGGAGCTGCTGCTGCTCGACGAGCCGACCAACCACCTCGACGCCGAGACGGTGAACTGGCTCGAAGGCCACCTGAAGAACTATCCCGGCGCGATCCTGATCGTGACCCACGATCGCTACTTCCTCGACAACGTCACCAGCTGGATCCTCGAGCTCGATCGCAGCAAGGGCATCCCGTACGAGGGCAACTACTCGGCCTGGCTGGTGCAGAAGCAGAAGCGCCTGCAGCAGGAGGGCCGCGAGGACATGGCCCGTCAGCGCTCGATCGCCCGCGAGCAGGAGTGGATCGCCGCCTCGCCGAAGGCGCGCCAGTCCAAGTCGAAGGCGCGCATCACGCGCTACGAGGAGCTGGTCGCCAAGCAGAACAACAAGGTCGATGCCGCGGCCCAGATCGTGATCCCGATCGACGAGCGGCTCGGCAACAACGTCATCGAGTTCGACCACCTCAACAAGGCCTTCGGCGACCGGCTGCTGATCGAGGACCTGTCGTTCAAGCTGCCGCCGGGCGGAATCGTCGGCGTCATCGGCCCGAACGGCGCCGGCAAGACGACGCTGTTCAAGATGATCACCGGCCAGGAGAAGCCCGACGGGGGCGCGATCTCGGTCGGCGAGACCGTGCATCTCGGCTACGTCGACCAGTCGCGCGATGCGCTCGATCCCAACGCCACGGTCTGGCAGGAGGTCTCGGGCGGCAACGACATCATCTATTTCAACAAGCGCGAGATCAATTCGCGGGCCTACTGCGCGGCCTTCGCCTTCAAGGGCGGCGACCAGCAGAAGAAGGTCGGCACGCTGTCGGGCGGCGAGCGCAACCGCGTGCACCTCGCGCGAACGCTGAAGGGCGGCGCCAACGTGCTGCTCCTCGACGAGCCGACCAACGATCTCGACATGGAGACGCTGCGGGCGCTCGAGGACGCGCTGGAGGATTATGCCGGCTGCGCCGTGATCATCAGCCACGATCGCTGGTTCCTGAACCGGATCGCGACCCACATCCTCGCCTTCGAGGGCGACAGCCACGTCGAGTGGTTCGAGGGCAACTTCTCCGACTACGAGGCCGACAAGATGCGCCGCCTCGGTGCCGACTCGCTGATGCCGAAGAAGATCAAGTACAAGAAGTTCTCTCGCTGAGGCCGGTTTCCCTCCCCCTTCTGCGGGGGAGGGTGGCCCGCGAAGCGGGTCGGGTGAGGGGGCAACGCTTCCGGAGAGGCCGATCCCCTCTCCCGACCCTCGCTGATGCGAGGCCCACCCTCCCCCGCGGAGGGGGAGGGGATCATGCGGCGGACGATCAGTGAAATCCTAGAAGTACGACTTCAGCGTTCCGCGACGGCGCACGTCGAGCGTCGCGCAGTGGAACGAGCCGCCGAACGGGCCGTAGCTCAAAAACGGCGCCGGGATCGGATCGAAGCCCCAATCCTTGAGCGCCTTGATCAGCGTCGGCTGGCTCTGGTCGACGACGATCTTCTTCTCGTCGATGGCGAGCACGTTGATCGAGGTCCAGGGCGAGCACATCGAGATCTTGCTCATGAAGCCCTCGACCGGGTCGGGACGTGGGGCGACCAGCACGTCCCACTTCTTCAGCACCGCCGGCAGCTTCTCGACGTCGATGTAGTCCGGGTTGACAAGCACCTTGCCGGGCGCGAGCGGCATGAACGACGAATCGATGTGCATCGGCTGCGGGCAGCGGCTCTCGATCTCGTGGACGCGGAAGCCGGACCCGAGGTGGCGCCGCAGCCACTCGATGCCCATCAGGTTGGTGACGTTCGAGCGGGTGACGAAGATGTCGCGGCCGCAGCGGACGAAGTCGGCGGCGTCGAAGACCGGCTCGAACTCGTTGACCGTGAACTGCATCGGCTCGCCGGCCTTCAGGTTCGGCACGCGATAATCGTAGTTGTAGAGCTCGTCCGTCAGCTGCGGCCGCGGTGCCGAGGTCCAGCGCGCGCCGTTGCGGAAATACTCCTTGAACAGCGAGCGGTAGGCATCGCCCTCGAAGTAGCGCGAGCGCCAGCACATCGGGCTCTCGATGATCTCGTCGCCGATCACCAGGTACGGGTCGCGCGGGCAGGCGACGCAGAAGCCGCGGGACGACCAGCGCGGGGCGCGGTACTTCTTCGAGAAGTCGATGCTGTCCGGGCGGCGGATCTTCACGCCCTCGCCGGCGAGGATGCCGATGAAGTTGTCGAGCTCCTTCTGCGCGAGCTTCTTCATGAAGGCCGGATACCGGAAGCCCGAGGCGAAGCGGTAGAACGGCTGCGCGGCGCGCGGCAGGTTGAAGATCACGGTCAGGTGGTGCGTCGGGATCGTGGCGCCGTCGAGCGAGCCGACGATCACCTCCTCCAGCGGGTCCCACTCGTTCCAGGCCATTACCGGCGAGTGCGGCGCCGGCACGCCCGGGTCGCCGCGGACGAAGCCGTCGGTACGGGCGTCGTCGAGCACGGCCTCTCCGGCCGAGTGGGAAGCGTCGCGGTCCATGGTGATCCCTTCGTGATACGCTGCGCGGGCGGTCTGCTCGGGGCGAAACCCCTGGTGCCGCTTTGGTCCGCACTGTGTCTATCGGGTGATAGACATTGCCGATCGTTGCTGCAACTTGAGCCTTACTCCTCGTCCGCAGCGGTCTTTTTCGGTCGAAATCGCGGCGAGAATCCAGCATCAAGCCACCCCCGAGCTTGAAAGAGGATCATGAAGCGTCTGACGACCCTGGCCTTGATCGCCGGCCTCTGCACGGTCGTCGGCCTGTTCCTGTCTTCCGGTCTCGAGGATGTGGCGGCGGCGGTGGTGAGTGCCGGCTGGGGCGCGCTGGCGGTGGTCGCCGCGCGCGCGGTCGCCGTCGCCTGGGCCGGCCTCGGCTGGTTCGTGATCTTCCCCGTCGCCGGCCGCCCGAGCCTGGCCGCCTGCATCAACCTGCGCTTCGTGCGCGAGGGCATCAACACGCTGCTGCCGGTCGCGACGGTGGGCGGCGACTTCATCGGCGCGCGCCTTCTGGCCAAGCGCGGCATCGCCGGGGGCCTAGCCGGCGCCAGCATGTTCGTCGACATGATGACGCAGGCGCTGACCCAGTTGCTCTTCACCGTCGCCGGCCTCGGGCTCCTGATCTGGCTCGCGGGCGACGGGCCGATCGTGCGCACCGTCGCCGGCGGCCTCGCCATCGCCGCCCCCGCCATCGGCGCGTTCTACCTGATCCAGCGCCGCGCCGGGCACCGCCTGATCCAGGGGATCGTCGACCGCTTCGCCTCGGGCCGCGAATGGCAGGCGCTCGGCGCCGTCGACGTGCTCTACGACAACCTGCGACGCCTCTACGGTGCGCCCCTGCGCATCGTCTCGGGCATCGGCGTGCACCTCGTCGGCTGGGTCATCGGCTCGCTCGAGGTTTACGTCTGCCTGCACTTCATGGGCTATCCGGTGAGCTTCGCCGAGGCGATCGTGATCGAGAGCCTGGCCCAGGCCGTGCGCGGCGCCGCCTTCGCGGTCCCCGGCGCGCTCGGCGCGCAGGAGGGCGGGCTGATCGCGCTCTGCGCCCTGTTCGGCATCCCGGCCGAGGCGGCGCTCGCCCTGTCGCTGGTCAAGCGCCTGGCCGACCTCCTCGTCGGCGTTCCCGGCCTGTGGCTCTGGCACACGCAGGAGGGCCGCCTGCGCCGCGAGGCGAGCGAGCCCGGGGCCTCCGCGCAGGAGGAGGGCCGGACCACCTTTCGCCGGGTCGGGGCCGTCCCCGCACCCGCGACGCTCGGACCGTTCTACAGCTATGCACCCCCCCGCGGGCAGAGCGCCCACATCGAGGACACCGCGGTGCCGGAGTTGAAGAAGTGCGCCTGATGCGCCGGTTGATCCTCGCGCTGGCGCTCGTCGCCAGCACCGTTCCGGCCTTCGCCGCCGACGACCCGGCGGTCGCGGTGGTCGACGGGCTCTACGCCCGCTTCGACGCCGCCGTGAAGAACGGGGCCGGCACCCTCAAGGACCGCATCGACGCGGTCGGCCCGACCCTGGAGCGGTCCTTCGACTACCCGGCGATGGTCCGCCTGGCGATCGGCGCCAAGTGGGCGGAGTTCTCGCCCGAGCAGCAGGGTGCGATCACCGAAGCGTTCCGCCGCAACTTCGTTGTGACCTACGCCAACCGCCTCGCACGGGCGGCGGGCGCGAAGTTCGAGGTGACGCGCAAGAGCGAGGCGAGCGGAACGAACCAGCGCGTCCTCACCCACGTCACCACCCCGGACGGGGACGATTCGCAGATCGACTTCGTCGTGAATTCGGACAACCGCATCCAGGACGTCCTGCTCAACGGCAACGTCAGCGAGGTCGCGGGTCAGCGGGCGAGCCTCGGCCAGCCGCTCAAGGCCGGCGGCGCCGACGCGGTGCTGAAATTCCTGCGCGAACGCACCGACGGCATGCTGAACGCCAAACCGGCGCCTTGAACGGCCTGCACAGAGCTTTCGTGCCGCACGCCGCGGCCCATCGATCCCACGCACCTTGCGACCGAGCGACGTTCCCATGGACCTGACCTGGCTCTCGCCGATCCTTCTGGTCCCCGCGCTCGCGGGTTGCCTGTACGCGCTTACCGCGGCGTTCCTCGCCGGGCGATGCTCCGCGACGGTGGCGCCCGCCTTCGCCGACGATGCGGCGCGGCCCTCGGTGACGGTGCTGAAGCCCCTCTGCGGCCTCGAGCCGAACCTGTTCGAGAACCTGCGGACCTTCTGCGCCCAGGACTATGCCGGCCCGGTGCAGATCGTGTTCGGCGTGCAGAGCGCCGGCGACCCGGCGATCGGCGTCGTGCGGCGCATCGAGGCGGCCTTCCCGCAGCTCAGCATCGACCTCGTCGTCGACGCACGCCAGCACGGCTCGAACCGCAAGGTCTCGAACCTGATCAACATGTCGGAGGTGATTCGGCACGAGGTGGTGGTGCTCGCCGACAGCGACATGGTGGTGCGCCCCGACTATCTCGAGCGCGTCGTGGCCGAGCTGTCCGCCCCCGGCGTGACCGGGGTGACCTGCCTGTACCACGGCGTTCCCGGCGACCGGGGCGTGTTCGCGCAGCTCTCGGCGCTCGCCATCGACGTGCAGTTCCTGCCCAACGTCGTGATGGGCACGGCGCTCGGCCTCGCCAAGCCGTGCTTCGGCTCGACCATCGCCTTCACCGCCGCGTCGCTGGCGAAGATCGGCGGGTTCGCCACCTTCAAGGACGACCTCGCCGACGACTATGCCATCGGCGAGGCGCTGCGCGGGCTCGGCGGCCGGGTCGCGATCCCGAACTTCACCATCGGGCATACCTGCGTCGACACCGCGATCGCGGGCCTCTGGAGCCACGAGCTGCGCTGGAACCGCACCATCCGCAACGTCGACCCGGCCGGCTATGCCGGCTCGATCGTCACCCACGCCTTCCCGATCGCGCTGATCGCCGCGCTGATGCCGGAGGCCGGCGCGACCGCGCTCGGCGTCGCGGCTCTGGCACTCGCCTGCCGCATCATCCTGTCGATGCGGCTGGAGCGTGCCTTCGGGATCGGTCCCCATCCGTACTGGCTGTTGCCGATCCGCGACATCCTCTCGTTCGCGAACTTCTCATGGAGCTTCGTATCGGGGGCGGTGACATGGAAAGGTCACGATTATCGCGTCGTTGCGGATGGAACGCTTATTCCGGAGGGCAATCTTGGCCAGGATGCTGAGTCGCCCACCGTCTGACCTTGCCGGCCCGTCGTCTAAACTTGCCATCCTCGATCCGTCATCCTTTCGATCCGATCGCCCTGCTCTGAGGCCTTGAACCCCATGCGCACGCTCTTCCTCCAGGCTCCCACCTTCGACGGCTTCGACGGCGGCGCCGGGTCCCGCTACCAGGCCAAGCGCGAGATCAAGTCGTTCTGGTACCCGACCTGGCTCGCCCAGCCGGCCGCCCTGGTGCCGAACTCGAAGCTGATCGACGCGCCGCCGCACAACATCAAGCTGGCCGAGATCGTGGCCCAGGCCAACGACTTCGACATGGTGGTGCTCCACACCTCAGTGCCGTCGTTCAAGTCGGACGTGAAGACCGTCGAGGCGCTCAAGGCCGCCAACCCCAAGCTGATCGCCGGACTGATCGGCGCGAAGGTCGCGGTGGACGCCGCCGGCGCGATGGCCCAGGCGCCGTGCATCGACTTCTGCGCCCGCAACGAGTTCGACTTCACCGTCAAGGAAGTCGCCGACGGCACGCCGATGTCGGAGATCAAGGGTCTGTCCTATCGCAACGCCGACGGCGTCGTGGTCCACAACGAGGACCGCGAGATCATGACCGACATGGATCAGCTTCCCTTCGTCACGAGCGTGTACAAGCGCGATCTCGAGATGGAGAAGTACTTCATCGGGTACCTCAAGCACCCCTACATCTCGTTCTACTCCGGCCGCGGCTGCAAGAGCCGCTGCACGTTCTGCCTGTGGCCGCAGACGGTGGGCGGGCATACCTACCGCACCCGCTCGGTCGCGCACGTGATCGAGGAGATCAAGTACTGCCTGAAGGAGTTCCCGCAGACGAAGGAGTTCTTCTTCGACGACGACACCTTCACCGACAACCTGCCCCGCGCCGAGGAGATCGCGCGCGAGCTGGGCAAGCTCGGCGTCACCTGGTCGTGCAACGCCAAGGCGAACGTTCCGCGCGAGACCCTCGAGGTGCTGAAGGCCAACGGCCTGCGCCTGCTGCTGGTCGGCTACGAGTCCGGCAACCAGAAGATCCTGAACAACATCAAGAAGGGCATGCGCGTCGAGGTCGCCGAGAAGTTCACCAAGGATTGCCACGACCTCGGCATCGCGATCCACGGCACCTTCATCGTCGGCCTGCCGGGCGAGACCCGCGAGACGATCCAGGAGACGATCGCCTTCGCCAAGCGCATCAACCCGCACACCATCCAGGCCTCGCTGGCGGCGCCGTACCCCGGCACCTTCCTCTACAAGCAGGCGGTGGAGAACGGCTGGCTCGACGTCGAGAACGCCGAGCTCGTGGATGAGAACGGCGTGCAGATCGCGCCGCTGCACTACCCGCACCTGTCGCACGCCGAGATCTTCGCGGCGGTGGAGGAGTTCTACCGGAAGTTCTACTTCCGCGCTCCGAAGATCGCCTCGATCGTCTCCGAGATGGTGCGCTCGCCCGACATGATGAAGCGCCGCCTGCGCGAGGGCGTGGAGTTCTACCGCTTCCTCAAGGAGCGTCAGGGCACCGCCAAGGCCGCCTGATAAGGGCGCCTGAGCCCCATCGCATGACCGATCCAGACGGCCGGGCCCCAAAGCCCGGCCGTCTTCGTTCAGGGGTCCGGGCCCGAGGCCCCCGGCAAACAGCCGCGCCCCCGTACACCGGAGTGTCTCGTGAAGCGTCTCGTCGTCACCGCCGACGATTTCGGCCTGAGCCCGGAGGTCAACGAGGCGGTCGAGCAGGCCCATCGCGACGGCATCCTCACGGCGGCGAGCCTGATGGTCTCGGCCCCCGCCGCCGCGGACGCGGTCGCCCGCGCCAAGCGGATGCCGTCGCTACGCGTGGGATTGCACCTGGTGCTCGTCGAGGCGTGGCCGACGCTGCCGGCCGCCACCTTGCCGGATCTCACCGATGACGCCGGCCTGATGCGTCGCGACATGGAACGCCTCGGCCTGGACCTTGCGCTGAAGCCGGCAGCCCGCCGCCAGCTCGCCGCCGAGATCACCGCGCAGTTCGAGGCCTACCGCATCACCGGCCTGCCACTCGATCACGTGAACGCGCACAAGCACTTCCACGTGCATCCGTTGATCGCCGGCGCGGTGCTGTCGATCGGGCCGCGTTACGGGATGCGCTCGATCCGCGTGCCGCGCGAGCCGCGGGCGGTGCTGAAGCGTGCCGAGCCCGGTGCGACCCCACGGGTGGCCCTCGATACGGCACCCTGGGCGGCCCTGCTCGCCGTCCGGGCCCGGATGATGGGGCTGACTATTCCCGATCGAACCCTGGGTCTGGCCTGGTCCGGAGCGATGACGCCCGCCCGCGTGGCCGGCCTGCTCGCGCACCTGCCCGACGGCCTGACCGAGCTCTACACCCACCCGGCCACCGCCGGCGGCTTCCTCGGCGAGGCGCCGGGCTACGCCTACGCCGCGGAGCGGGACGCGCTCGTCGCGCGGGCCTCCGTGGATGCGCTCGCGCGGTCGGGGATCGTCTGCGGCGGGTTTTCGGATTTCGCACCGAATAGACGATGACAAGGTCATCACGGAGCCCGCAGAAGATTTCGCCTCAAACGCTTCAGAAACGACGCCGTCAAACGACTGTATATCTTCGAAAATAGCTCATCAGGACTTGCGTTTCGGAAGCATGTCCGATTGATGACCAAAATTTCATGCAACATGGGCCTCGGCGCCCGCGTTCCGACAGCAGCCCCAGGGCACAAGACGATCGTCGCAACAGACCCTCGCCGCCGCATGGGACGGATCGGAGATGTCGTCATGACCCGCTACACCCTCCTCGCCACCGTCTTCACCGCCTCCGTCGCCCTCGGGGGCGCCGCCTACGCCGCCGACCAAGCCGCGACGACCGCCGCCTCCCACGAAACCGCGATCCAGAAGGACGTCGGCAAGCTGTCGGCCGATGGGGCGAAGGGCTTCCGCGACCTGCATCTCGCCCGGATCGCGATCTTCGATGCCGACCCGGCCCAGGCCAAGACGCTGGTCCACGATGCGCAGGCGGTCCTCGCAAAGGCGAAGACCGACGAGAGCGTGTTCACCAAGGCGGAGGCCGATCTCAAGCCGCCCGCCGCCGCCAAGGCGATGCCGGCCAAAGGTACCGGCGTCGGCGACATGAAGCAGCCCGTCGCGTGGCTGCCGGTCGACGGGCAGCTGCTGCTCGACGAGGATTTCGTCGCTACGCCGCAGAAGGCGGCAGCTGTGGCCGATGCCAACAAGAATCTCGAGAAGGGCGACCGGAAGGGCGCGGCCGAGAAGCTGAAGCTCGCCGGCGTGAACGTGAACTTCACCATGGCCGTCGTGCCGCTGGCGAAGACGACGGCGGATGTCGACCAGGCTGCGACGCTGCTGGACCAGGGCAAGTACTACGAGGCGAATGCCGCGCTGAAGCAGGCCGAGGACGGCGTCCGCTTCGACGTCATCGATGCGACGAGCCTGCCGCAGGCCTCCAAGGCCGCGGGAGCATCCGCCAAGGCGAACGTGACCGAGCCGACCGGGACCGGCACCGCGACGCCCGCGCACTGATCGCAGCCTGCACGCCGATCGAGGTCGCTCGCGGATTAAAGCCTGCCCACCAAACGAGAACGGCGCCGTCCCCGTGGGACGACGCCGTGCATTTGAGCAGAAAGGCCTGCCGTCCGTCACTTCACGGTGGCGGGCTCCGGGCGAACGGCCTGACCCGTGCCGGGCAACCGGCCGGCCTCTTCCCCCTCGGGGCGATCGGCATCGGGCTTGGCCGGCGGCGGACCGAGGAAGGCCGGCACCACGAAGAAGGCGGCGATGAGCGTGAAGAACAGCGACAGCGCCAGCAGCTTGCCCATGCTCGCCGTGCCGGGATGGCTCGACAGCACCAGCGAGCCGAAGGCGGTCCCCGTGGTCAGCGCCGAGAAGAAGATCGCCCGCGTCAGGCTGGAGGCTAGCATGTCGGTGACACCGGCCCGCCAAGCGATCACGTAGTAGATGTGGAACGCCACGCCGACCGCGAGCATCAGCGGCAGGGCGATGATGTTGGCGAAGTTCAGCGGCATGCCGACGACGTGCAGCGCCATCAGCGTCCACAAGGTGGCGAGCACCAGCGGCCCGAGCGTCATCGCCACGTCCCAAGGCTTCCGCAGCGCCACCGAGAGGATGATGAAGATCAGCACCAGGGCGGTCACCGCCGCCTGCACGAAGGCGCCGAGGATGGTGTAGCTCGACGAGGTCGTGGCGATCGGCGCGCCGGTGGCGTGCGGCGCGACGCTCTGGATCTCGGATGCGAACTGCCGCAGCACCTCGTCGTCGTTGGAATTGCCCTTCGGATGCACCTCGATGCGGGCGCGGCCGTCGGCGGCGACCCATTCGGCCTTCAGCTGCGGCGGCAGGTTGGCGAGGGTGATCTTCTCGGGATGCAGCACCGTCCGCAGCCGCGAGAGCAGCGGGCCGAGATCGGTGGTGAGGGCGACCGAGGCGGCCTCGCGCGTCGCCGGCTTGGCGGCCGCCAGCTTGTCGAGCGTGCTGGAGAGACGGCCGGCGGTCTTGTTGCCGGGCGCATTGCCGCCGGCGATGCCGGTCAGGGCGGCCGCGGTGTCCTTCAAGGCCTTGACGTTGTCGGCATCGGTCGGCGGCGGCGGCTTGCGCGTCGGGTTGAGGATCGGATCGAGCAGCTCGGCCGTCTCGGCGACGGTGGCGAGCTTCTTGTCCTGGTCGCGCGGCACGAAGGTGTCGATGCTCATGATGTCGGCGGCCAGCGGCAGCGCGGCGAGCTTCTTCGTGACCTCGGGCACGGCGTCGACGCTCGGAGCCAGCACGTCGGCGACGTTCGGGCTCGTGGCGGGATCCTTGATCAGGTCGAGATAGGTCGCGATCGATTCCACGTGCGGGCTGCGCAGGTGCATCGGGTTCGAATCGAAGGGCAGCTTCCACAGCAGCGGGGCGCCGGCCAGCGTGACGAGGCCGACGGCGATCAGCACGGGCTTGCGATTGCGGATGATCCACGGATCGACGCCTGCGAGCCACGTGGTCTCGACGGCGGCCTTCTCGCCCTTCGGCCGGAACACGGCGATCAGCGCCGGGAGGAGGGTGATCGCGAACAGGTAGGCGACGACCATGCCGACGCCGGCGATCAGGCCGAGCTCGGACACGCCGCGGAACGCGGTCGGCAGGAAGGCGAAGAAGCCGGCGATCAGCGACACCGCCGCCAGGGTCAGCGACCAGCCGACCCCGCGCGCGGCGGCGCGGATCGCGTCCTCGAGCGTCGGCTGCTCGTAGCGGTCGGCGCGGTAGCGCACCGAGAACTGAATGCCGAAATCGATGCCGAGGCCGACGAACAGAGCCGCGAAGGCCACCGAGATCGGGTTGAGCTCGCCCACCATCAGCAGCCCGAGCGCCGCCGTGACGATCAGACCGGAGAAGGTGGTGATCAGAACCGACACCACCAGCGGCGCCGAGCGCAGGGCGAGCCAGAGGAACAGGACGATGGCGCCGACGGTGACGAGGTTGTTCAGCAGCGCGTCGTCGGACAGCGTCGCGAACTCGTCGTCGGCGACCGCGACCGGGCCGGTGAGACGCATCTCGAGCCCGTGCTCGGGATCGATGTTCAGCTCCTTGGCGACGTTCCGGATCAGCTTCGTTGCGGTGTAGCCCGGCTGCAGCGCGTTGAAATCGAGCACCGGCTGGATCAGCACGAACTTGCGCAGGTCGGTGGTCTTGCTCTCGCCGCCCGACAGCAGGAGCTGCCAGGACATCCGCGCCGGCTTGCCGTCGAGCACCGTCTGCAACGTCCGGTCGATCTCGCCCATCGGCTTGTCGAGATCCTCGATCTTGGCGTCGCCGCTCTTGATGCCGCGGGCGCCGAGCGCCAGCACCCGCATCACGCCGCGCAGGCTCGGATCGGAGGCGAGCGGCCCGAGCAGGCCCTGCTGCTGCACCAGCTGCTCGGTGGTTTTCTCCAGTTCCGCCTGCGGCAGCAGCAGCAGGCCGTTCTTCTCGAAGAAGGGGCCGCCGTCGGGCCGGTAGACCGTCTCGATCAGGTTCTTGTGGACGGCGATCGCCTTGGCGAAGGCGCTCGCGGCCTCTTCCGCCTGCTCCGGGGTCTTGCCGTCGATCACCGCGACGACCGTGTTCGTGCGCTGCGGGAACGCCTTCTCGTAGTTGATCTCGTCCTGGCGCCAGGGCTCCTTCGGATCGATCAGCCGCTCGACATCGGTGTTGATGCGGAACAGATGCGCCGCGATGCCGGTGCTGGCGGCGGTGACCAGGGCCACCAGGGCGATCACGACCCAGCGATGTCGGACGGAAAACGCGACGAGACGTTCGATCACGAGTACCCTACCTGCCTGGAGCGGCTGCCCTTCGAGGCCGCACGACTCTCACATCTTGTATGCTGCCGGGACGGTTCCCGCGGGACCCGTCGACGGCGCGAGACCTTCGCCACATCCACCCGGTCGCATCGAGGCAGGATCGGACCTGATCGAGACGCGGTCGTCTCACGATGCCGTGTGGCCGAAGACGCGGCGCCGACCCGGTGAACGCACCGGACGACGCGGGATGAGGACGCATCCGAGGCACGATCGTTGCGCCAAGGCCGCAGCGCTCAGTAATCTTGCAGCCCTGCGATTGCAACGCAGCGACCTCCGACGCGGGTGGCTCTCCCCATCGATGTGTGGCGCCGGCGCCGTTTCGCACCGCAATATCACGGGATGCGCCGTTTCGCGGGACTGCCGTCGCATTGCCGACGCATTGGCAGGATGGGGTCCCCCCCGAAGCAGGACGCGTTCGCAGGAACGGCCCTCGGGCTGTGGCGCGGTTGCGTCAGCCCCGCAAACACGCACGCGAAACGGCCCAGGACCGGCCCGTTCAGATCGGTTCCAGGCTAGAGCGCTGGAATTCGAATTTTTTTCACGTTAAGCAGCCCCTTGGTTCGGGGCTACGCAAACAGGAGCCGTATCTTGGGAATCCCCCTCCGGTATGTCGCGACGATCGGCAGCTACATCATCAAGCAGCATCTCACCGGCCGGAAGCGCTATCCGCTCGTGATGATGATGGAGCCCCTGTTCCGCTGCAATCTCGCCTGCGCCGGCTGCGGCAAGATCGATTACCCCGACGAGATCCTGAACAAGCGCCTGCCCGTGGCGGACGCGCTGGAATCCGTGCGCGAGTGCGGCGCCCCGATGGTGGTGATCGCCGGCGGCGAGCCGCTGCTGCACAAGGACCTGCCGCAGATCGTCGAGGGCATCATCGCGCAGAAGAAGTTCGCGATCGTGTGCACGAACGCGCTGCTGCTCGAGAAGAAGATCAAGGAGTACAAGCCGAGCCCGTACTTCACCTGGTCGATCCATCTCGACGGCGACAAGGAGATGCATGACGGCTCGGTCTGCCAGCGCGGCGTCTACGACAAGGCCGTGGCGGCGATCGCCAAGGCGAAGGAGATGGGCTTCCGCGTCACCATCAACTGCACCTTCTTCAACAACTCGTCCTCGGACAAGATCGCCGACTTCTTCGACAGCGTGACCAAGATGGGCATCGACGGCATCACCGTCTCGCCCGGCTACGCCTACGAGCGCGCGCCCGACCAGCAGCACTTCCTGAACCGCAAGGCGACGAAGGACCTGTTCCGCGGCGTGTTCCGCGCCGGCAAGGAGAAGGGCCGCCAGAAGTGGGCGTTCCAGCAGTCGGGCCTGTTCCTCGACTTCCTCGCCGGCAACCAGACCTACCATTGCACGCCCTGGGGCAACCCCACCCGCACCGTGTTCGGATGGCAGAAGCCATGCTACCTGCTCGGCGAGGGCTACGCGGCCACGTTCAAGGAGCTGATGGAGGAGACCGACTGGGATTCCTACGGCACCGGCAACTACGAGAAGTGCGCCGACTGCATGGTCCACTCGGGCTACGAGGCCTCCTCGGTGGTCGATTCGGTGCGCAAGCCCTGGAAGCCGCTGATCCACGCCATCCGCGGGATCAAGACCGAGGGCGAGATGGCCCCCGAGGTCAGCCTCGAGAACCAGCGCCCGGCAGAGTTCGTGTTCTCCCGCAACGTCGCCCAGAAGCTCTCCGAGATCAAAGCCTCCGGCGTCGACACCAAGCGCGAAGCCCGCAACCGCACCGCGGCCTGACGGCTCGGCCACGCGCATTCGAGGAGGCCCGCCCGGGAAACCGTGCGGGCCTCCTTCGTTTCGGCGAGGCTCGGTGGAGCGTCGTGCCTTTCGCGACACGGTGTCTGCAGCCGACCCAACGCAGGACAAATATCCTTCCTGCCGTCACCGGGCCGTCATGCCCGATCCCTAGCTGCGGCTCAGCTTGAGTGGCTGGGGGATCCCGCGATGGTGACACGGTACGGCGCGGCGCGAGCCGTGGGCTCATTCGGCGTGCTCGCGTTCCTGACGGGCGCGGCCTCGGCCCAGGCGATCCGCACGCCGAACCTGACGACCGCCGACGGCCCGGTGGCGGTGACGGTCGGCGATGCGACCTTCGTGAACCAGGGTCTCCAGGGCGTCGGCCGGCTGCCGGCCACCACCCGCGACTTCCTCGGCGACACGCTGGGCTCGTTCTCCGCGCTCGCGATCGACCTCGCCAGCTGGCGGCGCTCGGGGGCCACCTACAGCGGCAAGCTCTTTACGCTGCCCGATCGGGGCTACAACGATCCGAGCGGCGGGCTGTTCTCCGATTACGCCGGCCGGCTGAACCGCTTCAATCTCAGCTTCACGCCCGATCCCGGCGCGGGCCTGCCGCAATCGATCGCCTCCCAGCGGCAGATCGCGATCGTGCCGAACGGCGGCATCGTGCTCACCGATGCCAACGGCCGGCGCTTCAGCGGTCTCGATCCGGCCTCCGGCACCACGACCCAGCTCGGCGCGGTGCTGCCTTCGGTGGCGAGCGGGCCGAGCGCAGGCCGGATCAGCCTCGATGCGGAAGGTCTCGCGCGGCGACTCGACGGCTCCTTCTACGTCAGCGACGAGTACGGGCCGAACATCTATTACTTCAGCGCCGGCGGGCAGCTTCAGGGCGTGCTCGGCGTGCCCGACGCGATCCGGCCGCGCACGGCCGGGGCGCTCGACTTCAACTCGATCAACCCGCCCGACACCGGCCGACGCAACAACCAGGGCTTCGAGGCGCTGTCGCTGTCCCCCGACGGCCGCAGCCTCGTCACCATTCTGCAGAGTGCCACGCTCCAGGATTCCGGCCCGAATCAGCAACAGCGCAACAACACCCGCATCCTGATCTACGACCTCGCCGGCAGCGCGGTACCGGCCGCGCCCGCGCGCGAATACGTGCTGCAGCTGCCGACCTACCGCGACACCGGCAACGGCGGCGCGCCGAACCGGACGGCGGCACAGAGCGACATGCTGGCCCTCAACGACACCCAGTTCCTCGTGCTCTCGCGCGATTCGAACGGGCTCGGCACCGGCAACACCACGCCGATCGTCTACAAGAGCGTCCTGCTGGTCGACATCGCGCAGGCCACAAACATCGCCGGCACCCCCTACGACGGGGCCACCCCGATCTCGCCGGGGGGCACCCTGCGGCCCGGGGTCCAGCCGGCGCAGACGACCGAGATCGTCAACCTTCTGAACCCGGTCCAGCTCGGGCGCTTCGGCATGAACCTCAACACCAACCCGGCGACCCAGACCACGCTCTCGGAGAAGTTCGAGGCCCTCGGACTCGTGCCGGTGCTGAGCGAGCGGGCGCCGAACGACTATTTCCTGCTCGTCGGCAACGACAATGACTTCCTCACCCGGCAGGGCAGCATCAACGGTCAGGGCTACGATGCCGGCATCAACAACGATTCGGTGCTGCTCGCCTATCGCTTGACGCTGCCCACCTACGTCGATCCGCTCTCCCTCGCGGTGATGAAGCAGACGGCGCCCGTGGTGCTTCAGGGGCTCGGCGGCGCGACCCTCGGCTTCGCCGCGTCGGCGACACGGGGCGTGCAGGACCACCTCGCCGCCCTGCGCCGCGGCCAGGGCCTCGCCGGGCCCTGGAGCCAGTCCGGCGGCTTGTGGATCGGCGGCGATGTTGTGTTCGCCGACCAGCCGCGCAACGGCGGCCTCGCCCTCGACCGCACCATCGCGCAGGGCAGCGCCGGACTCGATCTTCCGCTGCCCGGAGTTTGGCGCGCGGGCGTCGCCGTCGGCGGCGGCGGCGGGTCGCTCAGCCGCGCCGGCGGCTTCCGGCAGGACCAGAGCGCCTTCACGGTCTCGGCCTATGCCGGCTACTACGGTGCGGACTTCTACGCCCAGGGCATCGTCGGCGGCGCGCCGGAGGTCAGCCTCGACGGGATCCGCCGACCTGCGGCCTACGGGCTCACCGCGTCCGGGCGCAGCTCGGGCAGCGCCTTCGCGATCGACGGCGAGGCCGGCGTGCCGATCCGAGCCGGCGACCTCGGGCTGACGCCGTTCGCAGGCATCACCCACCTGTCCGGCACCGTCGACGGCTTCACGGAGACCGGAGCGGCGGGCAACAACATCGCGTATCGCGACCTCACCCTGGTTCAAACCACGGTGCGCTTCGGCGGCGAGCTGGCCTATTACGGGCTCGCCGGACTGATCCCGTCGGTGCGCTTGGCGTACAACCTCGCCACGGGTCCGCAAGGCAGCAGCGGCACCGTGCGTCTCGCCAGCGTCCAGAACGGTCTCGCCACCGCCGCCGTGGCCGTGCCGTTCCTGCGCGACGACTTCGTCAGCGCCGGCGCCGGCCTGCAGGGCAGCCTCACCGACGACCTGGGCTGGCGGGTCGACTATCAGGCGGCCATCGGCACCCGCACGGGCGTCGCCCACGGCGTCACCGCGGGACTTCGCTATCAGTGGTAGCAGGCGAGCTAGAGGATCGCCGAAGCCGCACGCTCAGGCGCCGCGGCGATCCTCGTGCGGCGGCACCCCGAGGCTCGGGCCGAGGAGCGTGCGGCAGCGGCTGAGCGCCGCGAAGGCGGCGTTCGAATCGCGCGCGAGACGGACAAGATCGCCAATCCGGGCCGATCCTCGTGCGACAGCCGAGAGGACGGCGAGGATGTCGGGCTCGCCATTCGGCTTGAGGGCCTGCGCGGCGAAGGCGGGTAAGGCCCGGTGCGCCGGATCGCAGACCACCCGGATCGCCGCGAACGGCAGACCGTGCCGCTCCGCGAAGGCGGCGGCGACGTGCGATTCCATGTCGACGGCGAGCGCCCGGGTGCGCGCCCGCAGCTCGGCCTTGCCCGCGACGCTCATCACCGCAGCATCGACGCCGGCGAGGTCGCCGGAGCGAATCGTGTCGCCGGGCAGACCGAGGCGCGCGAGCAGGGCGGCCGCGACCGCCGGATCGGCCTCGTAGCGCCGGTCCGCCGCGACGATTCCGGCCGCGACCACCACGTCGCCCGGAACGAGGTTCGGATCGAGACCGCCCGCGATGCCGATGCTGACGATCGCGCGGCAGCCGGGCGGGTCCCGCGACGCCAGCAGGGCGGCGAGACGGGCGGGATTTCCGCCGGCGCCCACCGCCTCGACGCCGGGGCCCGAAGCGAGCCGGCGTTCCTTGGCGAGGCCCGTGACGGCGAGCACCGGAAGGCTCGACGCGGGGTCGGGCGCATGGAGACCGACCGCGCGGGCAGGGGACGCCGGCTCCACGCGGGTCATGGGTCGACGATCGTGAAGGGTGGCATCCGCGAAGCGATCACCGGCGGTCCGTCCTACAAATCACCCCGACCGCTCGCCGAGCCCGGGGTGGCGCAGACGGTCCTTCCCGCCCGTGCCCGCTCCGCTCGGATCGCGCAAAGTCGGCCGATCACATCCCGAACGCCACCCGGCGGCTGTTGCCGCGCTTGAGGTTGCGGTAGCGCGCCATCGCCCAGAGCGGGAAGAACTTCGGATAGCCATGGTAGCGCAGGTAGAACACCCGCGGGAAACCGGTCGCGGTGTAGCGCTCCTCGTTCCAGAAGCCGTCGGTTCCTTGCGTGCGCGCTAGGAAGTTGATGCCGCGGGTCACGGCCGGGTCGTCGCATTCCCCGGCGGCCATCAGTGCGAGCAGCGCCCAGGCGGTCTGCGATGCGGTGGAGGAGCCGGCCTCGAACGCCGGATCGATCTTGTAGCTCGACGCGTCCTCGCCCCAGCCGCCATCCGGATTCTGGATGCGGATCAGCCATTCCACGGCGCGCCGGATCTCGGGCGAGGCGGGATCGACCCCGGCCGCGTTCAGCGCGCACAGCACCGACCACGTGCCGTAGATGAAGTTCATGCCCCAGCGGCCGTACCAGCTGCCGTCCTGCTCCTGGTCGTTGAGCAGGTAGGTCACGCCGCGATCGAGGGCCTTCGACGATTCGCGGGTCTCGCCGAGCTGCGACAACATCGACACGACGCGAGCGGTCACGTCCGCGGTCGGCGGGTCGAGCAGCGCGCCGTGATCCGAGAACGGGATGTGATTGAGGTACATGTGGTTGTTGTCGGCGTCGAACGCCGCCCAGCCGCCGTCCTTCGACTGCAGGCCCTCGACCCATTCGCGCGCCCGGGCGATCGAGGCGGTGTAGTCCGGCATGTTGGCCACCAGCCCGTGCTGGCGCATGGCGCGATCCATCGCCATCACCACGACGGCGGTGTCGTCGAGGTCCGGGTAGTGGGCGTTGGCGTACTGGAAGGCCCAGCCGCCGGGGCGGACCTTGGGCTTGGCCGCCGCCCAGTCGCCAGCGATGTCGAGCACCTGGCGCGGCAGCAGCCAGTCGAGGCCGGCGCGGGCCTGCCCCTCGGCATCGGTGCCGCCGGCCTCGAGCAGCGCGTGCCCGGCCAGAGCGGTGTCCCAGACCGGGGAGACGCAGGGTTGCACGTAGGCCTCGTGCGCCTTCACCACGACGAGCTTCTCGATCGCGTCGCAGGCGACGCGGACCTGCGGATGGTCCGGGCCGTAGCCCATCGCCTCGTACATCAGCACGGTGTTGACCATGGCCGGGAAGATCGCGCCGAGCCCGTCCTCGCCGTTCAGGCGCTCGCTGACCCAGGCCCGCGCCTTCTCCATCGCCCGCAGGCGGATGCGATGGGGGAAGTAGGCCTCCACCTTCTGCAGCACGCGGTCGATCGCGCCGAAGATCGGCGTCCACGGCCAGGTCGCGTGCGGGCTGCCGGGCCAGCGGCGCACGCTGGACGGGGGCGTCAGGAACAGCTCGCCGATGCCAACGCCGCGCGGGTTCTTCGCCCGCGGCTTGGTCGCCTGCAACACGAAGAGCGGCACCATCACGCAGCGGGCCCAGTACGACACCTTGTCGAGGTGGAACGGGAACCACTTCGGCAGGAACATCACCTCGACCGGCATCACCGGCACCGCCGACCACGGCACCTCGCCGTAGAGCGCCAGGATGAAGCGGGTGAAGACGTTGGATTGCGCCGCGCCGCCGCGCGACAGGATCGCCTCGCGTGCCCGGCGCATGTGCGGCGCCTCGATGTCGTCGCCGATCATCTTGAGGGCGAAGTAGGCCTTCACCGTGCAGCTCATGTCGAACGGCCCCTCGTGGACGAGGGCCCAGCCGCCATGCTTCTCCTGCGTGCGGCGCAGGTAATTGCCGATCTTCGGCTCTAGGCCCTCGGGGGGGCGGGTGTCGCGGAACTGGTGGAACAGGATGTACTCGGACGGGATCGTGGCGTCGGCCTCGAGCTCGAAGCAGATGTGCCCGTCGGCCTGGGCGAGAGCGGTCAGGGCGCGGGTCGCCCGCGCGACGCCGTGATCGACGTCGTCGAGGGAAATCGCCTGGGTCTTCGGGCGTTGCAGCGCCTCGACCTTGTTCACAGCCTCTCGCATCATCCTCGCCTCAAACGGCCACAGCTCTCGATCCGCGCCCGATCGTCCCGGATCGGATCACGGCTCGCCCGTCTCGTCCTGCCTACGCATGGGCCGTACCGGCCCGTCGCCGGTCCGAACGCATGCTCGTCTCGGTCCTGCCTCATGCGGCGCCGCGCGTGCGTGCCGGATCGCACGACAGGGCGAGGGCCGCCGTCTTGCCCGAGCGGATCGACCCCTCGATCGTCGAGGGAAGCCCGGTGGCCGTCCAGTCGCCCGCGAGCACGAGGTTCGACCACGCCGTCTCCGCGCCGGCGCGGCGCGCGGCCTCGGCCGGCGTCGCGGCGAAGGTCGCGCGCTTCTCCTTGACGATCTGCCAGCTTGGCAGTTCCGGGGCAAGGTCGGCCACGGTCGCGATCTCGGCCCAGATCTGCTTGGCCAAGTCTTCGCGCGGCACGTCGAGCAGGCGGTCGGCGCCGCTGATCGTCACCGAATAGCGGTCGGGATAGGCGAACAGCCATTCGGTCAGTGAGTTCACCATGCCGAGGATCAGCGGCGAGCCCGCCTTCGGCACCATCTTGAAATGGGCGTTGACGATCGAGCGGAACGCCTTCGGCGCGGACAGGCCGGGCAGCATCTCGGAGGCGACCCAGGGCGGCAAGGCCAGCACCACCGAATCGCCGGCCGCCACGTCGACCGCCCCGTCGGCGAAGTCGAGCCGCTCGACGCCGGCCGCGCCGAGGCCCAACCCGCGCAGGCGCCGGCCGAAGCGGACGGAGGCGCCGCGCGATGCGAGGTACCGCAGTGCCGGGTCGACGAAGGCGTAGGACAGGCCCTTCACCGCCACCAGCGGGCGGCAGGCCGCCCCGCCGGCGCCCAGCGTCTCGCGGAGGATCTTGGCGGCCAGCCCGACATCGCTCTCGGCGACCTCGGTGTTCAGCGCCGCCAGCAGGACCGGATGCCAGAGCCGGTCGTAGAGCGCGCCCTCGCAGGCCATGCTGGCGCCGATCGTCCCGCCGGCACCGTCCGCCTTGCCGGCTGCCGCCCGCAGGATGCCGAGCGGCGCGAGGTAGTCGCGCGCGCGGCTGCCCGGCACGCGGCGCGCCTTGCTCAGCACCCACCACGGCACCCGGCCCGCATTCGGGCGAAGGGTCCAGCGCTCGCCGGTCTTCAGGTCGGCGAACGGGAAGGCGGCCTCGTCCGGGCCGGTCAGCGCGTCGTCCGGCGCGCCGACGCGCTTCAGGAATTCGAGGGCGTCGGCGTTGCCCGACAGCAGCAGGTGATTGCCGTTGTCGAGCTCGAGACCGAGCGTCGGGTCGTAGTACGACCGGCAGCGGCCGCCGGCCTGCTTGGCCGCCTCGTGCACGACGACGCGCGCCCCGCGCTCCGCCAGCGACACCGCGGCCGACAGGCCCGCGAGCCCGGCACCGACGACGTGGACCGTCGCCATCAGACGATCCCGTGCCGAAGCGCCACGGCGACGAGGGCGAGCTTCCTCGGCTTCACCCGCGCCCGCGGCATCGCCCAGCCGCGCTTGAGCAGCGCGACGAGGTAGAGCCGGTAGGCCGCCGCCATCAGGCGGGCCGCCTTGGTGGGCTTGCGCGGGCTCTTGGCGATGATCGCCCAGGTCGCGGCGTAATGCGCCTCGGCCTCCGCCGCGAGCGCGGCGCAGACCTCGCCGATGCGCGGATGCGTGATCGCCGCGTGCGGCGTCGGATCGGTCAGGCCGATCGCGGCGAGCCTTTCCCGCGGCAGGTAGAGCCGGCCGCGCTCGGCATCCTCGTCGATGTCGCGCAGGATGTTGGTGAGCTGCAGCGCCCGGCCCTCGTGCCAGGCGAGCTCGATGCCGAGCGCCTCCGGCATGCCGAAGATCCGCACGGACAGGCGCCCGACGGCGCTGGCGACCCGGTCGCAGTAGAGGTCGAGGGTCGCCGCGTCGGGCGCGACTATGTCCTCGAACGCGTCCATCGCCATGCCGTCGATCACGGCGTGGAAGTCTTCCCGCTTGAGGTCGTAGCGCTGCACCGGAACCACGAGGTCGCGCACGCGCGCCGCGGGCCTGCCGGCATAGAGCCCGTCGATGTCGGCGCGCCAGCGGTCAAGCTCGGCCGCGCGCAGGTCGGCCGCGCCGCCGTCGTCGGCGACGTCGTCGACCGCACGGCAGAACGCGTAGACGGCGTACATCGCCTCGCGCCGCTCCTTCGGCAGCAGGCGCATCGCGGTGTAGAACGACGAGCCGGCCGCCGGCAGGGCCGGGGCCTCGTCGGCGGGCAGGGCCGTCGCGGTGGCGGTGACGGTCATGGGTAAGCCTTGCCCTGCGGCGCCGCGCGGACGATGCGGCCTCGGAACGGCCGGCGGGCCAGCGTCGCGCCGATGCCGCCGAGCGCCGTCAACGCGAAACCGGCCTTGCCGTGATGGACCTTCTCCGAGAGCGGATCGCGATCGAGCAGCCCGCGGGCGAGGACGACGGCGAGCCGGTGGATCGCCGCGATCTCCAGCGACAGGCGCAGGTCGTCGATCAGGTCCGGCAGCACCTTGCCCGCGTCGAGCAGGCCCAGCGTCCGCTCGGCCAAGTCGCGGATGACCGCGCGCAATTGCGGCGTCGCCCTGGCGGCTCCCAGCATGGCGACGGTGGCGCCGTGCCGATCGAGCGCGTCCTGCGGGATGTAGACCCGGTCGAGAGTGCGGAAATCCTTGCCGCAATCCTGGAGATGGTTGACGATCTGGAGCGCTGCGCAGATCGCGTCCGAGGCGGCCCAGACCCGGGCGGGATCCTCGCCGTGCACGTCGAGGACGTAGCGACCGACCGGCATCGCCGAGTAGCGGCAGTAATGGATCAGCTCGTCCCAGTCGGCGTAGCGGTTCTTGCGCGCATCCATCCGGAACGCGTCGAGCAGCTCAAGGGCGTGGCGCGGCGGCAGCCCGCGGGCGGCGAGCTCGCGCTTGAGCGGCTCGGCCTCCGGGTCGGCGGCCCCCGCGCCGGTCAGGGCGTCGGCGAGACCGTCGAGAAGCGCGAGCTTGCGCTCGGGCGACAGCGCGGCATGGTCGGCGACGTCGTCGCCGGCGCGGACGAAATCATAGAACGCGAGGATCGCGCCGCGATTCTTCGGATGGATCAGGTGCGAGGCGACGGGGAAGTTCTCGTCGTTCGCACCCTTGCCCGAGCGCAGCTCCGTGGCGGTGCCGGACGCGCTCATCGCTCGGCTCCCGGCAGGTATCCCGCGCCGCGGAACCAGTCGATCGCGTCGGACAGCCCCTCCCGGTAGGGGCGGGCGGCGTAGCCGAGCTCGGCCTGCGCCTTCGCGTCGGAGAAGAACATCCGGTAGCGCGACATGCGGATGCCGTCGATCGTGGCGAAGGGCTGCTTGCCGGTGATGCGCGCCATCTGCTCGGAGACGAAGGCGATCGGGTAGACCACGGCCCGCGGCAGGTTCACCGTCGGGGGCTTGCGGCCGACCATGCGGGCGATGTCGCCGAGCATCTGCGAAAGGAGCACGTTCTCGCCGCCGAGGATGTACTTCTCGCCGATCCGCCCCCTGCGCAGGGCGAGCAGGTGGCCGGCGGCCACGTCGTCGACATGGGCGAGGTTGAGGCCGGTGTCGACGAAGGCCGGCATCTTGCCGAGCGCCGCCTCCTGGATGATGCGCCCGGTCGGCGTCGGCTTGACGTCGCGCGGGCCGATCGGCGTCGACGGGTTGACGATCACCGCGGGCAGTCCGCTGCCGGCCACCATCAGGTCGACCACGCGCTCGGCCACGACCTTGCTGCGCTTGTAGGCGCCGATGGCGGTCTCGGGCGTCAGCGGCCGCGTCTCGTCCGAGGGCGTGACGCCGTCGTCCGGCGGCTTGATGGTGGCGACGCTGGACGTATAGACCACGCGCTCGACGCGCGCCTCGAGGGCGGCGCGCATCAGGTTGCGGGTGCCGTCGCGGTTGGTCCGGACGATCTCCTCCATGTCCGGCGCCCAGAGCCGATAGTCGGCGGCGGCGTGGATCAGGTAGCGCTGCCCTCGCATCGCGGCCGCGCAGGCCTCCGGGTCGCGCATGTCGCCCTCGACGACCTCGACGTCGGACCAGGTCAGGTTCGTGCGCGGGCTCGTGGCACGCACCATGATGCGCACCGGAAATCCGGCGTTGCGGAACACGTCGACCAGGGCCGGCCCGAGAAAGCCGCTCGCGCCGGTGATCAGCACCGGGCCGAGGTCGGAAGAACCGCTTGGGGTCGCCTCTGCCATCACGCTCGAATCGTCACGGGAACGCGGGCGATGCCTTCGTTTTGGGCATCGCACCGCAGCAAGCCGGCTTTTGTCATCGAATGACGTGCACGACAAGGCGATCCGGGCCACAGGCGGCCCGGATCGTGGCGCGCGACGACGCCCTCAAGCGAGGCGGAGACGCGAACGCCCTTCCTGACGCTCGGGGAGGATGTCCTCGACCTTCCGGACGATGCTGGCGGCGTCGAGGCCGGCCTCGGCGTACATCTTGTCCGGGCTGTCGTGGTCCTGGTAGCTGTCGGGCAGGGTCATCGTGCGCACCCGAAGCCGCATCGCGTCG